>NZ_JBFBBS010000039.1:0-58413 GCF_040682835.1 Streptomyces sp. NPDC051104
ACTTCCGGTTCGTGTTCCACCTCGACGTCTCGCGGGAGGATGCGGAACGCGCGGCGATCGTCGTGCGGGAGACCCTGGCCGAAAGCACCGCCTGACGCGCAGCCATGAGCGCACCCGCGTTGCCTCGAGACGTCCGGAGTCGGATCGCGCCCAGCGGCATGGCCCTTGCGCGCGATCCGGCTCGCGCTGCAATCAGTGAGCGTTGTGAAGGTCGTCCCATTCAGATGACTCGCTGCTGAATGCGTTCGCTTTCTTCTATTGGACCCCTGGCTGTGGCTCGACGAGGCTCGGTTGTGCCGAGTCGCCGCGGGACCCTACCGCGGGTGTCGACCGGCACCAGTTCCGCGCGAACCCGCGTGACATTCGAAAGAGGTCTCGAGCACATGCACACTCGCCGCATCGGTGACGTCGAGGTCGGCGCGATCGGCCTGGGCGGCATGCCCATGTCGATCGAGGGCCGCCCCGAGGAGGCACGTTCCATCGCCACCATTCACGCCGCGCTCGACGCCGGCGTGACGCTGATCGACACCGCCGATGCCTATCACCGGGACGCCGGTGAAGTCGGTCATAACGAAACCCTGATCGCCAAGGCTCTCGCCTCCCATGCGCTGGGTGGGGATGTCCTCGTCGCCACGAAGGGCGGCCACCTGCGTCCCGGAGACGGCAGCTGGACGCAGGACGGCTCCCCCAAGCACATCAAGGAGGCCTGTGAAGCCTCCCTGCGCCGCCTTGGCGTGGAGGCCATCGGGCTCTACCAGTTCCACCGTCCCGATCCCAAGGTCCCCTACGCCGAATCCGTCGGTGCGGTGCGGGAACTCCTCGACGAGGGCAAGATCCGCATGGCCGGTGTCTCCAACGCCGACCCGGACCAGATCCGGCAGGCGGGCGAGATCCTCGGCGGCCGCCTGGCCTCCGTCCAGAACCAGTTCTCGCCGGCCTTCCGCTCCAGCGAGCCGGAGCTTCAGCTGTGTGACGAGCTCGGCATCGCGTTCCTGCCGTGGAGCCCTCTGGGCGGCATCTCCCGTGCGCGCGAACTCGGCTCGGTCTACGCACCGTTCGCGCGGGTCGCCGAGGCTCACGGGGTCAGCCCGCAGCAGGTCTGCCTGGCCTGGATGCTCGCCAAGTCGCCGGTCGTCGTTCCGATTCCCGGCGCGAGCCGGCCGGAGACCATCCGCGACTCGGCGGCGGCTGCCGAGCTGAAGCTGACGGACGAGGAGATCGCCGAGTTGGACACCGTCTGACACGGTGCACCTTGCGCTCGACGCCGGCTCGGCCACCGAGCCGGCGTCCCCGAGGATTGTCGAGCCGGTGGCAGCCGTTGTCCGTTGGTCGCTGGTCAGTAGCCCTGCGCAGGAACCACGGCGAGCTCGGGAAGGCGCCCCTGGCTCAACGCCTCCCAGCAGACGGCGAAATCAGCGGTCACGTCGTCCGGCCCGGTGATGCCCGCGGAGTGGGAGGTGACCACGGTGCGAGGCAGCCTCCACACCAGGTGGTCGAATCCGGGCGGCTCTTCACGCAGCACGTCGAGTACGGCCGTGCGCACCGCGCCCGTGTCGATCGCGTGGGCGAGGGCGGCGAGGTCGACGTTGGCGCCGCGACCGGCGTTGATGAACGTGGCGCCGCGCATGGCGTCGAACCTGTCGGCGTCGAAGAAGTTCTCCGTCTCGGCCGTCAGCGGCAGCGTGGAGACGACCCAGCGGGCCCCGCCGAGCAGGGCGTCGGCCGCGTCGGTGGTCACCGTCTCGTCGAAGCCGGGGACAGCGGTACGCGCCGTGCGGCTCACGCCCACCGTGTGGATCCCGCAGCCGCTCAGCATCGCTGCGACCCGCGCTCCCACGCGTCCTGCACCGTAGATCAGCGCCGTCTGGCCTGCGACGAGCTCGGACGGCACCCGCTGCCACTCGGTGCGCCGGTGCTGCTCGAGGAAGACCGGCACCGTCTGACATTCCGCGAGGATCCAGGCCAGTACGTACTGCCCGATCCGCTCTCCCATGCGTCCCACGGTGCGAGTGAGGAGTACTTCGGGCGGCCAGGACCTGCGGCGCAGCAACGCGTCGACCCCGGCGTTGGTGCTGTGGAACCAGCTCAGCCTCTCCAGGCGCAGCGATTCGGGAACGTCAGGGCCGACATAGACAACGGGAGTCTCCGCAGCGAGGTGATCCTCCCCGCTGCCAAAGGACACCCCGGCGTAGCCCTTCACCGGGCGGCCGGTGACTTCCGTGAGCGCCTCGACGACATCTCCGACCAGGTCAGGGGTCACCAACACGACCGAGCGCTGCAGCTCGTCCATAATCCGCACGTACAGCCTCTCTCACAACGATCCGCACGTCAGTCGACGTGTCTGTGTCTTACGCAGCAGCCGCGGACTGCCGCAGCAGTGCGCACATACCCTTGGGGATGACGACGCGGAGTGGGCCATGGCGGGCCCGCAGGGCTACTGCATCGGCCGCATCGTCGATGCGGCGCACGGTCTCATCGCAAAGGCGGCGCCGCCGGCGTAAGCGGAGCCGATCGCCGAGTTCCACTGGGCGGCGGAGCCGACGGCCGCGATGATCTCACGTCATCCCGGGCGCGTTGCCGGACTTCTCCGGGCTCAAGGCCGAAGTGCTCGGCACTACGGGGAGTTGGACACGACCGTCCCGCTGGAGTCGCTGGAGCAGCTGCGCGCCGCGATCGAGCAGCAGGCCGACATCGTACCGACATTCCACCTCTACCCGGCGGGCCACGCATTCTTCAACGACGGCCGTGAGACGTACCATGCTGCGTCCGCGCAGCTGGCTTGGGACCGTACGCTCGAGTTCCTGAACTCTCACGTCGGCTAGTGCGGTGACCCTGGGCCAGGGCCACGGCGAACTGCTGGGCGAGCTCGGGCTGCACGGCCGGGGAAGACGACGGCGTTGTCGCCCGCCCGCGAGCGCGGCGCGCAGTTCGCGCATCGCGCGGGTGGGGCCGCCCGGAGCGGTCGTCACCTCTACCGGCACGGCGGCCAGTTCCTCGATGAGTACGTGACGATGGGCGTGCGCCTGCCGGCTCCGGCTCCCGACACAGATGAGCGCCGGGCCAGGGACCTGACGGCCCAGGGGCAGTGTCGGACGAGAGGCCGGTTCCGGCTCCGTCCGCGGCGCGCCCAGCTGGTGGGCCATGCCGCCGGAGCCGACCAGCAGGACGGAGAGGTCCGCCGAGGCCCGGACCGTGCGCGCGAGATCCTCGTCGGTCAGCGCGTCGACGACCACCGCGTCGGCCGTGCCGACTGCCGCTGCAAGGGCGCGGGCCGGATCGCCGTCCCGCAGCTCTGCCAGGCTCAGCAGCGCCACGGTCAGGCCCGCCGCCTCCAGCTGTTCGGCGAGGGGTCGGCGGCCGGGATGCCGTTCCTCGACGGGCTCGCCACCGACGAGTACCCGGCCGCCGACGACGGTGCGTCCCGTGGCGGGGAAGGCAGGGGCGACCACCGCGAGGCGGCGCCTGCCTTCCCTCTTGGTCAGGGCTGCCAGGCAGCCGCGACCTCGGGATCGATGGTGCCTCGGAGTGTGGAGTCGAGGGAGCCGTCTTGATCCGGCCCGCAGAACCCGGAGACCACTCGTTGCTGTCCGTCGTCAAGGCCGACTCTCCGAGTGGCTGTCGGGTTTCGTTCGCCCGACGTCCGCCGAAGCAACCCTGGGCGCAGCCGACGTGGACACCACCCTCGCCGACGGACGGGCCGCGGAGCCCGCGTCGGGAGGGAGCTTGAAGGTCTGCCATCCGGACAGGCAGGTGATGACGACCATGACCAGCCAGGTCACGCGGTACGGTTCGGTGCTGTGCCCGGTGGCGCCGGGCAGGGCCTGGGCTCCGCGCAGGACGAGCGCGGTGACGGCGACGCCGAGGCCCGCGGCCAGTTGCTGCGCCGTCGCGGCCAGGGTGTTGGCGGCGGGCAGGATGTCCGGGCCGACGTCGGCGAACTGCAGGGTGTTGTACGCGGAGAACCCGGTCGACCGGAAGATGCCGCTCGCCAGCAGGATCAGCGCCGTCATCCACAGCGGTGTGCCGGACGACAGGGCCGCGCAGCCCGCGAAGCTCACCGCGAGCCCGACGGTGCTGACCAGGATCACCAGGCGGAAACCGAAGCGGCGTATGAGGGGCGTGGTGGCGGGCTTGATGCCGACGTTGCCGACGAAAACGGCGATGACCATGAGGCCCGTCCGCAGTGGTGACCAGCGGTACGCGTCCTGGAACATCAGAGGGAGGAGGAACGGGGCCGCGCTGACCATCGTCCGGTAGATCGAGCCGTCGAGCGTGGACGCCCGATATGTGCGCACCTGAAGGCTCCTGAGGTCCAGGAGGGGGCGCGCGGCGCGGCGCAGGTGGCGCACCGACACCGCGAGCAGCACCGCTGAGACGGCGAGCGCCACCAGGGGGCGGGCGAGGCCGCCTCCGCCGCCGACTTCCTCCATGCCGAGGACCAGCGTCGCAAGGCCCGTGCCGGTCAGCAGGAAACCCGGCCAGTCCAGGGGAGCCTTCTCTTCGGCGGGTTGTGTCGTGGCGACCATCCGCAGTTCCGCGATCAGGCAGGCTACACCGAGCGGCAGGTTGACCAGGAAGATCCATCGCCAGGAGGCGCAGGTGACGAAGAGGCCGCCCAGGACCGGCGCGACCACAGGTGCGAGCAGCGCGGGCCAGGTGAGGTAGGCGATCGCCGTGGCCAGGTCCTTGCGGTCGGTGGTGCGCAGGACGATGAGTCGGCCGACGGGCACCATCATGGCGCCGCCCAGTCCTTGCAGGACACGCATGCCTGTGAGCAGGGGCAGGCTGTCGCTGAGGGCACACAGCAGCGAGGCGACGGTGAAGACCGTGATGGCCAGGGCGAAGACGCGCCGGGGTCCCCACCGCTCGGCGAGCCAGCCGCTCGCCGGAATGCCGACCGCCAGGGCGACCAGATAGGCGGTCATGACCACGCCGATGCTGTCGGCGCTGGTATGGAAGCTACGCGCCATGCGGGGCGCGGCGGTCGCGATGATGGTGCCGTCGAGGTTCTCCATGAAGTACGTCGCGGCGACCAGGAGGGCCAGCCCGCTGCCCGCCCACCGGGTGTTCGCACCGTGCCGGCGCGAACCGCGACTCGCCGGCCGTGCGAGGCCGGCCCGAGCCGGTGTGGCCGTCATACCGCCACCCTCCCCGCGCCTTCGGCCCGTTCCGCAGCGGAGGCGGCGGACCTGCACGCGGGGGGAGCCCCCGTACGACCCGGAGGGGGACGCCGGAGGGAGGACGCCGAGACGAGCAGGGCCATAAGGTCCAGGGGCGCTCCCAGCAGGCAGAGGCCTTTCCGTTCGTGCGTGCCGTTCACGATGCCGGACGGGGCCGTCGCCATGTCACCGCCGGTGAAGCTGAAGACCAGGCAGCGACTGCTGACGCGTGCCGGGACGTTCTTCCGCGGGCTGCGGGTGTCCGGGAGGCTGAATCTTCGGTGGCCCTGGACGGCTGGGTCTTGCTTCGGCATGTTCCTCGCCTCTCAGTCCTCATGGGCCGGACCTCCACGAGCGCCCGGTTCTCCGGGATGTCGCCGAGCGGCGGCAGAGGGAGCGACCCGAGGGCGTATACGAACCGGGTCAGGGCAACGACGGGCGTGGCGCTGCGCGGCTCCCGCCGAACGTGCCGGCGACCGGCGAGAGCAGGGGCCCGCGCTTGCCGGAGGACTCAACGGCGGCTCCGCTCCGTCTGGTCTCCTTCGCCCCCTGGGCCCCGCTCATGCATTCCCGTCCCTGAGCATGCTCATATTTCTGTACGATTAGTTCACTATATAGGCGGCCACGGATCCGCCGACCCGTGTCTCGGCAGCCGGACGACGAGCGGTCCCGGCTGCCATCGCCGCACCGCGACGCATCCGTCCGCGACGGTCGGCGCGAGTGCGAGCCCCTCCCCTACGCGACCGTCCGGCCCGCCGATGCTGCTCCACACGATCGTCCCCGAGCCGGACGGCACCGTCGGAGTGACCATGCCGATCTCCATCGAATTCAGCGACCCCGTGGCTACCCCCGCCCGCGCCGCGATCGAGCGACACCTGAAGGTGACCACCTCCACACCGGTCACCCGTGCCTGGCACTGGTTCAGCAGCCGCCGGGGCGACTTCCGGCCCAAGACGTTCTGGCCGTCAGGCACCAGGTGACCGCTCAACGCCGAGTTGAAGGGGGTCGGCGACGGGAACGGCCGCAACGGCACCCACGACTACGACCGCAGCTTCACCATCGGGGCGCATGTCGAGACTCAGGTGAACGCCCCGAGCCACACCATGAAGGTCTACCGCAACGACAAGCTGGTGCGCACCATGCCCATCGACGCCGGCAGCCCGAACCGGCCCTCCTGGGACGGCACCACGGCGGTGATCGACAAGGAACGCGCGGTGCGGATGACGTCCTGCAGCGTCGGCATCGCTGCAACCCGAACAGCCCCGACTACTATGATCTGACGCTGCCTTGGACGTGCACCTCACCACGTCGGGCACTTACGTCCACTACTCCACCGGCGACCCGGACCCGGGACATTCCTACCACTCGCACGGCTGCGTCCACCTGTCCCACGCCAATGCCGAGTGGTTCTACAACTACGCCGAACAGGGCGATCCGGTCATCATCTCCGGGTCTCCACGCGGCACGTCCCCGGGGGACAACGGGTATACGGACTACAACGCGTCCTGGCCGCAGTGGCTCGCGGGCAGCGCCACAGGGCAGCTGACGACCAGCACGTCCTGACCCGCCTCGCTCGGCCGCCTCGCGGTTTTGGCGGCCGGCGGTGAGCACCACCAACTCAGCACCACCAACTCGTCGGACGCACGCTGGTGGCGGCAGGTGTGTGTGTCGCCTGCCGCCATCGGCACATCCCATCCGGTGAACCAACCGGTACGTCACACGCTCCGCCACGTGACGAGCGGCCGCGCGCGTCTGCGGCGTAGGTGCGTCGACGCTGCCGGGACAGAGCCGGGCAGCTCAACCGACCGTGGATTCCCATGATTCACCGTCGTCGCGGCCGTCGGAGCATCCGGGCGTGTCCGGGAGGAGGCCGCGGGCACGGGAGTAATCCTGTAGGAGGCGGCGCAGTTGGCGTCGGCCCCGGTGGACACGGGACTTCACCGTGCCGGTGGGGGTGCCCGTGATGTGGGCGATCTCCTTGTAGGCGAAGCCCTCGACGTCCACCAGGTACAGGACGATCCGCAGGTCCTCGCCGATCGTCCTGAGGGCGGCCGTGACGTCCGAGTCGGGCAGGTGGTCGAGGGCTTCCGCCTCTGCGGAGCGCCGCCTGGCGAAGTAGAGCGACTCGGCGGCCGCGAGGTGCGAGTCTTCGATGTCCTCGGCCTGGTGGTCGCGCCTCGACTCGCGCTGCTTCGTGTGGTAGTCGTCGATGAAGGTGGTGGTGAGGATGCGGTACAGCCAGGCCCGGAGGTTGGTGCCCTCCTGGAACCGGTCGCAGGAGTGGTATGCCGTCGCATAGGTCTCCTGCACCAGGTCCTCGGCGTCGGCGGAGTCGCATGTCAGGGCCAGCGCGGCGGCGTAGAGGCCGCCGATGTGGGCGAGTGCGGGCTCGAAACGGGCATCCTGTCCCGTGTTCTCGACACGATGGCTGGGCCGGTGATCGCCTGGGAGCACGGGCCGCCCCGCGTGGGAAGGTGCGGCGGTCATCGGCAGCTGGCCGCAAGTTCGTCGCGGAGGTACTGGGCGCGCACCGAGCGGGCGCCCAGCGCGACGGCGGCGCCGATGATCACCACGAAGGCGAGCATCACCACGCGGGTGGACACGTATTGCGTCGCGATACCCAGTGCGAGGACGGGCACCGACAGACCGATGTAGGCGCCGAGGAAGAAGAAGGCGAGCGCCTCGGCGCGGGACTCGGGCAGGGCGGTCATCCCGGCCGCGGTCAGCGCGCTGCGGAAGGCCAGTCCCCCGCCGGCGCCAGTCAGTATCCCGCCGATGACGAACATCAACAGGCTGGGCAGCCACATCCCGCCCACCAGCAGGGCCAGGCCGGGAACGAGCACGAGCGGGCCCGTGCGCAGCGTGAGCCCGAGCCCTGCGCGACTCAGCGCGATCTGCGCGACGGCCCCTGCGGCGAACGCGGCGAACGCCATGGCGCCGGCCACCGCGTGGGAGGTCTCGTGCAGGGTCCCGGCCAGGAACGACGGCACGAGGGAGTTGAAGATCCCATAGACGGCGAACGAGGCCAGGCCCGTCGTGACGGCAGCGAAGAACATCCGGCGCGCGTGCTCCGGCACCGCGATACGCTGCGGCCGGTACCGCGGCGCCGGATCCGGCAGGTCCGCGGTCTCGGGCGAGAGGGCGACGAGGACGGCCAGCACAGCCAGCGCGACGAGGAACACCACGTAGGGCAGTACCAGCGGCTGGGGGGCGTACTGGGCGAGCAGCCCGGCGACCAGCGGCCCGAATCCGATGCCGCCGAGGTTGGCCGCGGTGGCGACGATCTGGGAGCGGCGCGGCGAGCCCGTCCGGCCGCTCCAGGTTCCCAGGTGCAGCTCACTGAGATAGGCGGTGGCCGTCGCGGTGGTCAGACCGACGGAGACACCGGAGACGACCCGGGCCACCAGCAGTCCGGGCAGGCTCGGCGCGCACACGAAGATCAGCGCGCTGACGACATTGAGCAGCAACGCGGGCACGAGCACTCGCTTGCGGCCGATCCAGTCCGAGACGTGACCGGCGAGGAAGAGGCTGGCGATCACACCGACCGCGTACACGGCATACACGACGGTGATCATGATGGTGGAGAAGTGGTCACGCCGCTGGTAGAGCACATACAGCGGGGTCGGCACGGCCGAAAAGCCCATGTTCACCAGGAAGGCGAGCATGGTGCTCCAGAAGCCGAACGAGTGGTGTCGATGGCGGCGCGTGGGGCCATGGCGGTGTGCGCTTGGCTCCACCCTTCCTGCGGGGATGACAGACATGAACGGCCCTTTCCAGGTGCTTGCTCCAGACAGCAGCAGCGCGCCGTTGCCCTGCCGAGCCACCGTTCAGGCTTCCTGACCCGCGTTATGATGTCCAACGAAAGATTTCGATGGAGATCATTGATGACATGCATGAATGGGAGGGAGCGCGACGTGGAGCTGCGGCACCTGGAGCACTTCGTGGCCGTCGCCGAGGAGGGCAGCTTCACTCGCGCCGCGGCCCGGCTGCACCTGGTGCAGTCGACGCTCTCGGTCTCCATCCGATCCCTCGAGCGCGAACTCGGCGGAAAGCTGTTCGACCGCAGCACGCGCCAGGTGGAGCTCTCCGACGCCGGTCGGGCTCTGCTCGCCGAGGCGCGCACCGCCCTGGCGGCGGTGGACGCGGCCCGGGACGCCGTCGCAGCCGCCCAGGGCGGAGTGCGCGGCACCGTACGCGTCGGCATCATGCAGTCCCTGGCGCTGATCGATCTGGCTACGACCCTCACCCGCTACCACCGGGAGCGTCCACAGGTGCAGATCATCCCCAGCACCGCACCGGGCGGCTCGGCCGAACTCGTCACCCGGGTGCTCGACGGCAGCCTCGACCTGGCCTTCACCGCGCTCCCCGGCCGCTACCCCGCCGGGGTGACGGCACGCCTTCTCGCCTCCGAGCCCCTTCTCCTGGCCTGCCGGGAAGACCACCCGCTCGCCGGGCGCCCGGCCATCCCACTCGCCGACCTCGACGGCGAGCGCTTCGTGGACTTCCCCACCGGGTGGGGCACCCGGGCCAGCGTCGACCGCCTGTTCACCCAGACCGGCCTGCGGCGCGAGATCGCCGTTGAGGTGACCGACATCCCCACAGCCGTAGACCTGGTCCGCGCCGGATTCGGCTGCGCCTTTCTCAGCGCCTCGCTGACCTCCGGCTCCCGCGCCGACGCCCTCGCGCTGCGCCCGGTGCAGCCCGCCCCCCGCTTCGAGGTCTCCCTCGTCACCTCCACGGAACGCCGCCCGTCCGCCGCCGCCAAGGCGTTGGTCGACCTCGTCCTGACCACCCACGCCGTCCCGGATCCCGTCCCGCTGACCGAGCGGGGGAGCTTCTGAGTCTCCTCTGAATCGGCGAGCGAGGGGAGCACTCGTCGCCCGGGGCTCTGCTGAAGAACCCGGCCCTGGCCGCCACGTGGCGGCGGATCATCGCGGAGGCCGAGGCGGCCGGCTGCGGACGGGAGGCGCAGATCGACGCGGCGCGCCGCACCTGGCGCGAGGGCTTCGTCGCAGAAGCCCTGGCGGCCCAGGCGGCCCGGCCCACGATGGACAGCTCGGGTGAGCGGCACAGCGGGACCCTCACCGGTGACGGCCTCGCCGGCTGAACGGCCACGTACGAGGCTCCGGTCACCTACGACTGGAACGGCTGGACGGTGGCCAAGGCGGGGCCGTGGAGCCAGGGACCCGTCCTCCTCCAGCAACTGGCTCTGCTGCCGCCGGAGGTCATGGACGGCCTGGAGTACGGATCGCCCGACTACGTGCACCGGCTGGTCGAGGGAACCAAACTCGCGATGGCCGACCGAGAGGCATGGTACGGCGACGCGGCCGACGTCCCGCTCCAGGACCTGCTGAGCCGCCCGTACAACGACGCCCGGCTGGCGCTCATCGGCGAGACGGCCGCGATGGACCTCCGTCCGGGACGGCCCGGCGGCAGGGAGCCGCGGCTGAGCGAGCACGCCCTGAAGGCGGCCCGAGGCGCCGCGCCCGAATCCCGGGGTGCCGGTGACGGGGGACCGCAACGGAACCACCCGGGGCGACACATGCCACATCGACGTCGTCGACCGCTGGGGCAACATGATCGCCACCACCCCGAGCGGCGGCTGGCTCCAGTCCAACCCCGTCGTACAAGAGCTGGGCTTCCCGCTCGGCACCCGGCTCCAGATGTCCCGGCTGGAGCCCGGTCTGCCGTCGTCCCTGACTCCCGGCCGCCGTCCGCGGACGACGCTGACCCCTTCCCTCGCCCTGCGCGGCGGCGAAGCGGTGATGGCCTTCGGCACGCCCGGAGGAGACCAGCAGGACCAGTGGAGCCTGCACTTCCTTCTCGCCGTCGCCCTGCGCGCACCCGTCCGCGGCGGTCTCGACCTGCAAGGCGCCGTCGACGCACCCAACTGGCACAACGACAGCTTCCCCAGTTCGTTCTACCCCCGTGACATGCGACCGGGCAGCGTGACCGTCGCCGCCGTCCGGCCGGCACTCGCCCGCGGGATGACGCTGCTGGTCGGTACCGAAACGGCCGCCCTGCTGCTGTTCGCGGTGGTGGACTCCGCCACCGGCAACACCACCGTGTCCGCCGAGACACCGCATCTGATCGCCCTGGCAGGATGCTGTTCCTCCACCACCTCCCCCGGAGCCCTCTCTCGGGCGGCAACCGGTCCGACAGGCCTCGCCGGGCTCCCGCAGCACGGCCGGGACGGCTGCGCCGGCTCGGCGCCCTGTGGTGAGGACGTCTGCACGCGAAGGCGTGGCCCCGGGCTGCGGACGCCCACGTCGCACGGGCGTCCTCAGTCACGGGTGGCCCGGCGGCCGGCCTGCGAGCAGCTCCGGCGCCGCTGCCCGCTGCGAAGGGGCCGGCCGGCACTCGGCGCGGCTTGCCGCCCGGTCGGGTCGGTTCCGCGCCGGGTCGCCGGCCTCATCGACGACAGTGCACTCGACGCGGTCTCCGTTCATGCGGATGTGAACGACCCCGGGCGTGCCGGGGCGGGACCCTTCACCGGCAAGCGCCTCCACGAGGGGCGTGAGCAGCTCCCGTCGCATGGCCCGCTTGAGCGCCCGCACGCCGAACGCCTCGTCGTGGCCCACACGTGCGAGGTGGGTGACCACGTCCCGGCCGACATGGGCGCGCACCGATCGCTCGAGCAGGCGGTCGACGACGAGGAAGACCTCACGTTCGGCGATCTCGACAGCGGTTGTGCTGTCGAGATCGCCGAACGCGACGATCTCGTCGTACCTGTTGAGGAACTCCGGATCGAAGAACTCCTGCAGGGCGGCCGCGAGGATGCCGGCCTCCGCGCCCTGTGCGGCCTCCGCCGAGGGGTGGATGAGCAGACTCGCGAGCTCGTTCGCGCGGTTCCGGGGCACCGCCGGACGCCAGGGCCATCGCCGCCGGGTACGGTTCCTGCGGTGCTGCGCGATCGCCCGAGCGCCGAGGTTGGACGTCATGACGACGATGCAGTTGCGGAAGTCGATCGTCTGGGTTCCGTTGGAGAGCGTGAAGCGCCCGTTGTCGAGTACATGCAGCAGTGCGCGCACGACCGCGGGGTGCGCCTTCTCGATCTCGTCGAAGAGCGCGATACCGGGGCGGTCTCCGTCCGATTCGATGAGTGCGCGGTCGAGGACGGTGAGCCCCTCCTTGCTGCCCGCGTATCCGGGCGGCGCCCCCGCCAGCGACGCCGCGTAGTGCTCCTGTGCGAGCGCGCTCATGTCGATGCGGCAGAAATCCTCCGGACCCGAGCGCAGCACCTCCGCGAGTGCGCGCACGAGTTGGGTCTTGCCGACCCCGGTCGGGCCGACGAACAGCAGCCCGGCGAGGGGGCGGTCGGGTTCCAGGAGACCCGACCGTCCGATCGTGACCGCCCGGACAAGTGCATCGACCGCGTGGTCCTGGCCGATCACGCGCAGCCTCAGCTGCTCCGTGAGCTCGCTCGCTTGAAGATGCATCCTTCTTGCCTCGATGCCCGATACGGTCCTCAAGCCTCCATGACCTTCTCGGTCGGCAGGTCGTAGACCGGGCAGTCGGCGACTCCGATGGTGTCGCGTGTGATCGCTTCCACCTGCTCCTGCGCCTTCTTCGCGTCGTTGACCCAGGTCTTGTAGAAGTCGAAGGGACAGTCGGCGATGCCCTTGTCGCCGTCACCGGCGTTCCACACGCCCGTGTAGCCGCGGTGCAGGAGCTTGAACAGGTGGTTCTGCGCCTGGTCGTTCCTGCGGGCGTCGCGGATCTCGGGGACGGACAGCTGCGCGTACTGGATGCCGTACTCCTCCTCGCCGCACTCGCCGAGTGTGTGTCCGTCGAAGCCGATGATCGCGGAGTGGCCGAAGTAGGTGTAGACGCCGTCGAAGCCGGCGCAGTTCGCCACCGCGACATAGCAGTTGTTGGCCCATGCCATGGCCTTGGCCATGAGGACCTGCTGGTCCTTCGCCGGGTACATGTAGCCCTGGCACCGCACGATGAGTTCGGCACCCTTCATGGCACAGTCCCGCCAGATCTCCGGGTAGTTGCCGTCGTCGCACACGATGAGCGAGACCTTCAGCCCCTTGGGCCCCTCCGTCACGTAGGTCTGACCGCCCGGATACCAGCCCTCGATGGGGTTCCAGGGCAGGACCTTGCGGTACTTCTGCACGATCTCGCCCTGGTCGTCGATGAGGACGAGCGTGTTGTACGGCGGCTTGTCCGGGTGCGCCTCGTGGCGCTCACCGGTGAGCGAGAACACGCCCCAGGTCCTGGCCTTCCGGCAGGCCTCGGCGAAGATGTCCGTCTCCGGGCCGGGGACGGTCGTCGCCGTCGCGTACATCTCGTCCTTGTCGTACATGATCCCCATCGTCGAGTACTCGGGGAAGACGATGAGGTCCATACCGGGAAGCCCCTGCTTGATCCCGACGACCATCTCGGCGATCTTCTCGGCGTTCTCGAGGACCTCGGCCGTCGTGTGCAGGCGGGGGATCTTGTAGTTCACCACCGCGACGCCGACGGTGTCTGGGCTCGAGGTGATGTCTCCGTGGCGCATGGGCGTGCGACCTTCCTTCCAGTTAACTTTCAAATGAAACTATTTCCACAGGAAGGACATGTCAAGGGTCGACGGGTCGGCGATGATGCCGCGAGGAGGTCAGAAACGGTGCAGCACGTCGAACTGCAGGCCGTCGACGGCCGCGAGGAACACACGCTGCTCCAGGTGCCGGTCCCGCAGGCGCACGGGGCCACGCGGGCTGTCGTAGGCAAGACCCTCCGCCGACTCCCGGATCCGCCGCACGTCCGCGCTGCCCGCCCTGCTGAACAGTTCGGCGAGCAGCCGCACCCCCTCGTAGCAGGACTCGCCGATGCTGTTGAGCACCGGGGCCAGCGCCCCGAACCGGTGGTGGTAGCGGGCACTGAAGTCCAGGCTGTCGGCGGTGACCAGCGTCTCGAAGAAACCGGCCGCCGCGAACAGCCCTCTGGTCGCTGCGGCTCCGCTGCCCAGCACCATGTTCTCGTCCATCAGCGGGGAGAACCGCACGCACGTCTCCTGCAGTCCGGCGGCGGCGAACGCGCGGTTGAAGGCGACCGCGTCCGCACCGACGAGCAGCATCAGCACGCCCTGCGGAGCGGCCGCAACCAGGCGCCGGACGACATCGTCATACGTCTCCGTACCGAGCGCGACGAAGATCTCCTCGCCGACACTCCCGCCGATCCGCGCCAGATAGCGACGCGCGGCCACCGCGGTACGCCGAGGCCAGACGTAGTCGTCGCCCACGACCGCCCACCGTCGCACGCCCAGCTCCTCGGCGAACCAGCCCAGGGCGGGGCGCAGCTGGCACCCCGGCGTCTCACCCGCCAGGAAGACGCAGGGCGCGCGCTCGCCGCCTTCGTACAAGGGGGTGTAGACATACGGCACCCGATCGGCGATGCGCGGTACCACGGCCTTGCGGACGCTGGACAGGTGCCATCCGGTCACGGCGTCCACCACGCCCGCAGAGATCAGCAGGTCGACCTCGTCGGCCACCACATGCGGCGGCGCTCCGCCGTCGACCACCACGAACTCGATCGACCGGCCGAGCACTCCACCCGCCGTGTTGACCTCCTCGGCGGCCAGATCGGCGCACAACTCGCAGGACGGCCCGAAGATTCCGGCAGGTCCCTGCAGGGGCACGACGAGGGCGATGCGAAGCGGGCCGGACGGCCGGCGCCGCCCCTCAAGGACCGGCTCCCGGCAGACCAGGCCGCCCACCGTAAGACCGTGCGCAGATGGCGAGTCGATCAGGACCATCAGCGACCTTTCGCTCCCGACCCCCGCCACCTTCACCGGTACGGAGGCCCTCGTGCTCCCCCGCACGCTACTATGCAAGTGTTTCCAGAATGAAAATTTCTATCCGAAAGGGCACGGGTGGGGTGAATGGCACCACAGCGGACTGCGCAGCAGGCGCGCGCAGCGGTGACCGGTGCGGCCGGTGACCTTCCACGACTCCTGTCCGCGGTCGAACGCAAGGTCTCCGGCCGACTCGCCGCCGCACTCGAGTCGGCGGGCAGCACCATCGAACAGTGGCGGGTCCTGTCCCTCCTCGCGGACAACCGCGGGCACACCATGACGGAGCTGGCGGACCACGCCCTCCTGCCGGCACCGACACTGACGAAGGTGATCGACCGCATGGTGGCCGCCAACCTCGTCCACCGCCGGGCGGACGAGAACGACCGGCGGCGCGTGCTGGCACTGCTCACTCCGCGCGGCCGCAGGGTGTACCGCTCACTGCAGCAGACGATCGAGCAGCAGGAGTCCGATCTGTTCTCACCACTTGCCGACGACGTGGACGAGCTGCGCGCCCTGCTGACACGCGCCAACCAGCGGCTCCCCTGAACCGGCCACCCACACAATCCCGGGCGGCACTGTTCAGCCACCACGACAGGCGCCGCGCCACCAGGAGCGGCATCGCCCCCAGCCGGGGGCGGTGCCGCTCCTCGGCTTGTGCGTGACGGACCGGAGGCCGGAGTGCCGTCCGCGCCTTACACGTTGTTAACGGATTCGTTGCCCAAACGGTCTTGATCGGCGTCACGGTTGCCTTCACCGCTGCGGTGCAACGGCCCGTCGGCAACGGACACGGCCGCCGGGCGAGGAGTCGACCCGGCTGCGGTAGGTGGATTCGATTCCTCGGGCCCCCTGAACCGGAAGCAGCCCGCAGCCCACCATTGACATTTACTTCACGTCAAAATAATTTCTGTGAGAACTAATGCTCCTCCGGTGCAACGGCGCGTCGGTGGCACACACAGTCGACATCCCATCGCCCGCCCATCCTCGAGAGGACGACCCGATGTCCCCTGTTCCAGAAAGCACCCAAGCCGGCGAGCCCGCCGTCGGCAGCACCAGTGACGGATCGTCCGGCGTTCTCACCGCGCCGGACCGCACCTACGCCAAGGCGGCCGCGAGCGAGTCCCTCGAGGACTACTCGCTGCGCTACGCCCCGCTGTCCTTCCGCACATGGACGCCGTACGTGGTGGCGACAACGGCCATCGGAGGCATCGCCTACCTCGCCGACTTCAGCATCGGGGCCTCCATCGTCCTGACGAACGGCGCCGCCTCCGGCATCACCGCCATCCTGGCGGCGGCCGTCATCATCTTCATCACGGGCGTCCCCATCGCACGGGCCTGCGCCAAGTACGGCGTCGACATGGACCTGCTGACGCGGGGAACCGGCTTCGGCTACTTCGGCTCCACGCTGACGTCACTCATCTACGCGTCGTTCACCTTCATCTTCTTCGCGCTCGAGGGCTCGATCATGGCGCAGGGCTTCCTGTACGCCTTCGGCCTGCCCCTGGCCGTGGGGTACCTGGTCGCCTCGCTGCTGATCATCCCGATCGTCGTCTTCGGCATGAAGGCCCTCGCGAAGCTGCACGTGTGGACCCAGCCGCTGTGGCTCGTCCTGCTCGCCCTGCCGTTCGTCGCGGTCGCGGTGCACAACCCCACCGCCTTCAAGAGGCTGGGCTCTTTTGCCGGTACCGACGGCGCCCACAGCGCCTTCTCCTGGCACGCCTTCGGACTCGGTATGGGTGTGGCGCTCAGCCTGATCGCACAGATCGGTGAGCAGGCCGACTACCTGCGGTTCATGCCGAAGAAGACCAAGGAGAACAGCCGGGCGTGGAACGTGGCCACGACCGTCGCCGGCCCCGGCTGGGTGGTCCTGGGTGCGGCGAAGCAGATCGGCGGCGCCCTCCTGGCCGTCTCCGTGCTCCAGCTCGGCGGCACCGCGGCGGACGCGGTCGAACCCATCCACCAGTACGCCGAGGCCATCAAGCCCTGGCTCGGCGGAGCCACCGTTGCGGTGGCCACCATCTTCGTCGTCATGAGCCAGATCAAGATCAACACCACCAACGCGTACTCGGGGTCGCTGTCCTGGTCGAACTTCTTCTCCCGGATCACCCACCGCCACCCCGGCCGCGTCTACTACGTGGCGCTAAATGTCGGCGTCGCTCTGCTCCTGATGGAGCTGAACATGTTCAGCTTCCTCAACACGATCCTCGGCTTCTACTCCAACGTCGGCATCGCCTGGGTGGGAGCCGTCTGCGCCGACCTGCTCATCAACAAGCCACTCGGCTGGAGCCCGAAGCACATCGAGTTCAAGCGCGCCTACCTCTACACCATCAACCCGGTCGGCTTCGGGTCGATGGCGATCGCCTCCCTCGTCTCCGTCATGGCGTTCTTCAAGGCGTTCGGCGACGGCTGGACGTACGCCTTCAGCCCGCTGATCGCCCTGGTGCTCGCCATGACCCTCTCGCCGCTGCTGGCCTGGGCCACCAAGGGCAAGTACTACATCGCCCGGCCCAACCTGGTCGCCGGCCCCGAGGCCGGCGAGGTCGACATGGCGGAGGAACTGACCTGCAGCACCTGCGGGACCGCCTACGAGCGTCCCGACATGGCGGACTGCGCCTACACCCAGTCCCTGGTGTGCAGCCTGTGCTGCAGCCTGGAGAGCCGCTGCCACGACGAGTGCAAGAAGCCGGGCGCGGCAGCCGGGCCGGTGCTGCTCGGCACGCCCCAGGTTCCCAAGTCCGTCTGACACAGCCGTTCACGGCAACAACGCTGAGGACGCCCCAACGGTGCAGGGGGATCGCCGGTTCGCCACCGGTCGGCGGTCCAGCACCGCGCTCAGCCAAGCCCGTGGCGACGACGAACTCCGCGCGGTGGCCGACCGCCCCGTGGGCGGCCTGCCCACCGGCACGCACAGAAGGAGTGACACGACCGTGCCCACGTACGCGTTCCGGTGCCCGGCCTGCGGTGACTTCGACGCCCGGTTCCCGATGACCTCGATTCCCACGCAACTGGACTGCCGGACGTGCGGTGGGGGCGCCAGGCGGATCTTCTCCGCACCTCATCTCGGCCTCGGCTCCTCGACCGCCGTGAAGCTCCTCGACGCGACCGAACGCACCGCGAGCGAGCCCGCGGTCGTGGCGTCGCTGCCGGACCGCCGGACGCCACCGCGCCCCGTCACCCGCAACCCGCTGCACGCCAAGCTTCCCCGTCCCTGACGACCGTCCCTGACACCCCATCGGCGTCGTCGCCCGACCCAGCGAGCCGGTCACCGGACGACGCCCCCTCATCACGCGCACCCCAGGAGCCGGCATGCCCGATGTGATCTTCCCTCTGGACTCGACCAAACCGTTCACCGAGCAGAAACTGCTGGGCCACA
Organism: Streptomyces sp. NPDC051104; assembly: GCF_040682835.1. NCBI lineage: Bacteria > Bacillati > Actinomycetota > Actinomycetes > Kitasatosporales > Streptomycetaceae > Streptomyces > Streptomyces sp. NPDC051104. Next base: position 18,311 of record NZ_JBFBBS010000039.1, read on the forward strand.
ACAGGTGGCATCCGGAGATCCCGGCGGCCGTCATGGTCAAACCCGGCGAGTCCTTCCGGGTGGACTGCCGCGAGTGGTTCGACGGCGCAATCAAGAACGACGACTCGGCGGAGGACATCCTCAACGCCCCGCTCGACGCCGTGCACGTCCTGTCGGGGCCCATCGGGGTCGAGGGCGCGAGGCCGGGCGACCTGCTCATCGTCGACATCCTCGACATCGGCCCGATCCCGCAGGAGACCGGCGCCCTGGCCGGTCAGAGCTGGGGCTACACCGGGATCTTCGCGAAGGACAACGGCGGCGGCTTCCTCACCGAGCAGTTCCCCGACGCGTACAAGGCCGTATGGGACTTCTCCGGCGGCGTGGCCACCTCCCGTCACGTCCCCCACGTCTCCTTCACGGGGATCGTCCACCCCGGCCTGATGGGCACCGCTCCGAGCAGGTCGCTGCTGGCATCGTGGAACACCCGCGAGGCGGCGCTCATCGCGACCGACCCGCACCGGGTGCCTCCGCTCGCGCTGCCGCCGCAGCCCGAATCCGCCCTCCTCGGCGGCGTCCCGGCAGGCGAGTTCGACCGCATCGCCGCCGAGGCCGCGCGCACGGCACCGCCCCGGGAGAACGGCGGCAACCAGGACATCAAGAACCTGTCGAAGGGGACCCGGGTGTTCTACCCGGTGTTCGTCGACGGTGCGAACCTGTCCGTCGGCGATCTGCACTTCTCCCAGGGCGACGGCGAGATCACCTTCTGCGGAGCCATCGAGATGGGCGGCTACATCGATCTGCGGGTCGACCTCATCCGCGGCGGGATGGAGACCTACGGCGTCTCGGAGAACGCCATCTTCATGCCCGGCAACACCGACCCGCAGTACTCCCAGTGGATCGCGTTCTCCGGGACCTCCGTCACCCTCGACGGAGAACAGAAGTACCTCGACTCGCACCTCGCCTACCAGCGGGCGTGCCTGCACGCGATCGACTACCTGACGAAGTTCGGCTACAGCCCCGAGCAGGCCTACCTGCTGCTGGGCGCAGCCCCGATCGAGGGACGGCTGTCCGGCGTCGTGGACATTCCCAACGCCTGCGCGACGGTCTACATCCCCACGGCCATCTTCGACTTCCCCGTCGGCCCCAGCAGCGACGGGCCGGTCAGGATCGACCCGGGACCGGGAGCGCCGAAGGCGTCCTTCTGACCGGCATCCTTCGCCGAACGCCGAACGCCGGTCCAAGCGCCCCCGAGCAGGGCCCTTGGACCGGCGTGGCGTTGCGATCAGCCATGCGTTGCGCCCGTGCCTGCCCGAGTACCACGTCGGGTGGACGACGGCGTCGCTGCTGTCGGCATCGATCCCGATCCGGCACACCGCCGCCCGCGGCGCAGCCCCGTGAACCCGACCTGCCTAACCGAACATGACAACATAAGCGGGATCCTCAGGTTGAGCACGCACAATGCAGGCGTGAACCGATCGCCGGAACGCAGGTACCACGACACAGAGCGAGACGATGGTGCGCGAGCGCCGGGCCGGCGGCGCGCGGGCGGCAGCCCGCCGAGGCGGGCACCCGCGAGCGGCACGGTCCACGGTCCGGGCTCCCGCCCCGTGTGTCCCGGGGCACCTACGGCGCTCCGCGCATCCACGCCGTGCTCCAGCGTGAGGGAACTGCCTGCGGCCGCAGACGCATCGCCCGGCTGATGCGGGCCACCGCCGACCACCTGCGCACCGAGTTGGTCGCCGACGCCCTGCGAGCCGCCTGCCGCCATCGCCGTCCCGAGGGCCCGGTGATCTTTCATTCGGATCGCGGATGTCAGTACACCAGTCGTCAATTCGCCCTTCCGGCAAGCGAGTCGGGTATCCGGCTCTCGGTCGGCCGCACCGGGCAGTGCTGGGACAACGCGCTGGCCGAGTCGTTCTTCGCCACCTTGAAGAACGAGCTCATCCGCGACCATCCCTGGCCGAGCCGGGTCGCCGCACACACCGCGGCCTTCAAGTGGATCGAAGGCTGGTACAACGTGCACCGACTGCATAGCAGCCTCGGCTACCGAAGTCGCGCCGACTACGAGGCCGGCCTGGCGGCCTGACCACCACATCGACGGTGTCCGCCAAAGCGGAACAAGCCCACATGGGCGTTGATGGGCGGTCGCGGACACGGGACCTGGGGTGGCTTCATGGCGCTGCTGGACAAGTCACCGGAGATCCAAGTGACATCGTGTAGCGCCGGACCGAGCTGCGCTCCTTCGAATCCCGAATACTGCAACCTGCCGGTCTACCGGGACGTCCACCTGACATGGAGCGGCACCAGCATCCACGACGACTCGGCATCTGCCCGCACTCGGGGTCGAACGCCTCCGGCGGATAACCTCGGCTCGCTGCGGCACGACCGGCCCTGCCACGGCCCTCGGTCCGGCGGTGCGGATGTCCGTCCGGAATCGGTGTTGGATGGAGAGATGAACGATTCGATCACCACGTCGCAGGGGAGCGGCGCCGTGCCCGGTCTGGCCCGGCGCGCCGGCCGGCCCCGTAGCGAGCAGGCGCGTCATGCCGTGCTGCAGGCTTGCACGGAACTGCTACAGGAGGGCGGTCTGCGGGGCATGACGACCGACCGGATCTCCGCCCGGAGTGGGGTGAGCAAGGCGACGATCTACAAGTGGTGGCCGAACAAGTACGCGGTCGCGGTCGAGGCCTTTCTGTCGCAGATGTACGCCGAGTCACCGGATCCGGACACCGGTTCCGCGGCTGAGGATTTCCGCCACGCGGTGCGCGGCATGATGCGGTTCTACGCGAGTCCGAGCGGGCGGATCTTCGCCCAGCTGGTGGCCGAGGCGCAAAACGATCCAAAGGTGGCCGCGGAGCTGCGGGACCGGTTGATCGCTTCCCGCCGGGAGCTGGTGCGGGCCATCTGGGACCGGGGGGTCGAGCGGGGCGAGCTGCGGGCGGAGGTCGACCCTGAGGTGGCCATCGATCTGTTCTTCGGCCCGGCGATGTACCGGCTGGTGGCCGGGCATGCGCCGCTGGATGAGGCGGGCGCGGACGAGATCGTCCGGGCCGCGCTCCGCGGCCTGGCCCCCTGACGCCGGCGGGGCGTCCGTCTCCGGTCCGGGCCGCCCCTGTGCCATCGCGTTCCTGAGCAGTCGGGAATCGCCTATGCCCAATGTTTGTTGTTTTTCAACGGGCCTGACCGCCGCACCGACCCTCGGCGATCTGACACGAGCGGCCTCGCCGCAGGAACAAGCCCCGTCAGGGCTTTTCGGGCTTGCGGGCCAGCAGGCAGGCGTGCGGTCTGTTCACCCGTCCGCCAGGCTCCTGCTCCAGTCTCGCGGTGACGACGAGGCCGGCCTGCTCCAGCAGGCCGATCATGCGGTTCAGGGGCAGGAGATACGACTCGTAGGACACGGGATGGCCATAGCCCTGGGTCGGCTGAAGCCGTTCATCGCCGACATAGTCTCCCCAGAGCAGGTAGCCGCCGGGCGCGAGCGTGCGGTGGAACTCGGCGAACACCGCCGGCAGCCACTGCGGGGGCGTGTGGTGGGTGGAGTACCAGGCCAGGATGCCGCCGAGTTCGTCGTCCCTCATCTCCAGAGCGGTCATCGAGCCCGCGGTGAACCGCAGGTTCGGATAGGCGTGCCGGGCCAGCCCGATCATCTTCGGTGACAGATCGACGCCGAAGGCGGACACTCCCAGCCCGGCCAGGTGCGCCGTCACGCGGCCGGGGCCGCATCCCAGGTCCGCGACCGGCCCCAGACCGGCCGTCCGCACGAGTTCGGCGAACCCGGCCAGCATCGCACGTGACAGCGGGTCCATCGCGGCTGGAGGCGGGACGCGTTCGACGTAATCGGCGGCGACCGTGTCGTACGACTCGCGGACGGCGGTCAGAAAGGAGGGCTCAGCCATGCGGGCGACCCTAGACCAGAGAACTGACAGGCCGTGTCACGACCTTGAGTTGACCTGCGCGACATCCACCGCCGTAGATGCTCGGCCATCACACCACTCCGGTGATCGTTTCCGGTCAGAGCATCAGGAACGCGCGTGCCCGGGCGTAGCGGGACACGTGCTTACGCCTCGGTGAAGGCACCGACGGCATCTCGACACGCCCCTGCGGAGTCCCACGCCGCGTTCAGTACGCGCTGCAGGTGGTAGCCGTCCTCCCGGGCAGGGGGCCGGGGTCTCGTCGAGGGCGCCGAAGCGCGCCCGCCGCAGCTCCGCGTTGACATTGATCTTGGCGACGCCGCTGTGGATCGCCGCGCGCAGTACGCCGTCCTCGAGGCCCGAGGCACCGTGCAATACCAGCGGGACCGGGACGACCGCGGCGATGTCGGTCAGCAGGACGAGGTCGAGCCGGCCGCCGTCGGCGCTGAAGCCGTGCACGTTGCCGATCTGCACCGCCAGCGCGTCCGCCCCGGTGCGCTCCACGAACTGAGCCGCCTGAGCGGGGTCGGTGAACAGTGCCTCGGGCCGGGCGGATACCGAACGGTCCTCCTCGCCGGGGATGGCGCCCAGCTCGCCCTCCACCCACACCCCGGCGCTGTGTCCGACGGCACCGCCGCCTTCCCGGAACTGACCCCAGGGCCGCCCCTGGGCCTGGGCGGACTGCTTTTCGAGACGGCCGAACTGCAGCTGCCCGCGAGGAGTCGGCTGGTGTTCTACACCGACGGTCTTCTGGAGGGGCACCGGCGCGACATCGACGTCGGCATCGAGACACTGCGGCGCGCCCTTGCCGTCCCCGACCGCCCTGCGGAGGAGACGTGTGAGGCCGTCCTGGACGCCATGCTGCTGCCCGCCCGGTCGAGTGACGATGTCGCTCTGCTCGTGGTGCGCACGCGGCCCCCGGACTCCCAGCAGATCGCGTCCGCCCGCCGACACAGCCCCGCACAGCGGCTCATCGCCACACGGCACCGGCGTCGCCGACGGTCCGCGCATCCCCTCCGCGGCGGGCCTCGCTCATTTCCTGGACTTCACCGACCAAGGCGGTCCGGTTTCCCCCACGTGTCCAGGCGAGTGGCGGCATCGGGCATTTGTTGCGTCTACGTAAGAACGCCATGACGTTTACGCCCGGCTGCTGACGCGCCTGCGGGCCGTTCGTAAGGTGAGCGCACTTGGTCGGACCATCCGACCAGCCCCTTCTCCCCTCCTCGCGAACGAGAGGAATGCCTCCATGCGCGCCCTTCTGCCGATAGCCGCGGCGTCCGCCGCCTCCGTCGCCCTCCTGACGGCCTGCGGCGCCGGGTCGACGTCGAACGCCGCGGCCTCGGCCACCACGGTTTCGCCGGCCTGCAAGCAGATGCAGTCCGCCCATCCGGATCTCACGGGCAAGACGTTCACCAACGCGATCAACCCGCACACTCCCGGCTACGAGGCGCTCGATCCCAATGATCCGAGCAGATACGTAGGGTTCGACATCGATCTCGGCACCGCTCTGGGCCAGTGTCTGGGCTTCAAGCTGAACTACAAGCCGGTGGCCTTTCCTGCTCTGTTGCCCACGCTGCAGAGCGGCCAGGCCGACCTCGTGATCTCCGACATCTACGCCACCAAGGACCGTGCAAAGGCCGCGGACTTCGTGACCTACTCGAAGGTCTACGACGGGGTGCTGGTGAAGAAGGGCAACCCGAAGAAGCTCACAGGCATCAACACCTCGCTGTGCGGGTCGACCGCCGCGCTCAACACCGGGTTCGTAGAGGTGCCGCTGGTCCAGGACCTGGCCGGCGCGTGCAAGGCAGCAGGTCGCCCGGCTCCTCAGGTCCAGCTGTACGACAACAACGCCCAGTGCATCCAGGCGATCCTCGCCGGCCGCGCCGACACCTACATCAACGACGTGAACACGGTGACGCAGGCGGTCAAGGCGCACCCGAACGAGCTGGGCAAGGCGACCGCCGTGACGCTGCCCTACTCCATCGGTATCGCCGTGCCGAAGGACAAGACCCAGTTCCGGGACGCCATCAAGGCCGCTCTCGTGGAGATCCAGAAGGACGGCACCCAGACCAAGCTGCTCAAGAAGTGGTCGCTGGAGACGGGCACTCTGGAGGCTCCGCGGCTGGTGACCGGCTGATGTCCCAGTTCCTCCACTACCTCGAACTGCCGTATCTGCTGCAGGGAATCCTCATCACCCTGGAGCTGACCGCGCTGGGGCTGCTCGGCGGTCTGGTACTGGGCTTCGTACTGGCGAGCATGCAGCTGTCCCGGCACCGTTCGCTGTCCGCGGTGGCACGCGGATACACGATCATCTTCCGGGGCACCCCGCTGATCCTCCAGCTGGTCTTCGCCTACGACGCCCTGCCGCACGCAGGTCTGACCCTCAGCCCTCTGATGGCGGCCGGGCTCGCGCTCGCGGCCAACGAGGCCACCTTCATCGCGGAGGTGTTCCGGTCCGGCGTGCTCGGGGTGGACAAGGGCCAGGTCGTCGCCGGGCAGGCGCTCGGCATGACACCGCTCGTGATCATGAGGAGGGTCGTCGCTCCGCAGGCGATACGCCTGATGGTCCCGGCTCTCGGCAACGAAGCCGTCACGACGCTGAAGAACTCCTCGCTCGCCTCGTTCATCGCCGTCCAGGAACTCACCCTGCGCAGCACCCAACTCGCCTCGTCCACCTTCGACTTCTTCTCCGTCTTCTTCGCGTCCGGCGTGATGTACCTCGTCCTCACCGGCGGCATCAGCGCCATCCAGCTGGTGGCCGAGCGCGCCCTCGATCTGGACCGCCCCGCCTCCCGGTCGTGGGCGCAACGGCTGCTGCCGGTCCGCCGGCCCGCCGCCGCGCCCGCACCGGTGGCCGCAGCGGTGAAGGAAGCCGTCGCCGACGACCAGCCATGGGAACCTCCGGCGCCGCCCGAGCCGTGGGAGCGGGAAGCCCGGGTGGCCGCCCTCGACGGTGCCCCGGCCGCGGTCGAGGTCCGCTCCCTGCACAAGTCGTACGGAGAACACATCGTCCTCGACGGGCTCGACATGACCGTGCGTACCGGCGAGGTCGTGGCCCTGCTCGGTCCGAGCGGATCCGGAAAGAGCACCCTGCTGCGCAGCATCAACCACCTGGAGGAGGCGAACTCCGGAGCGGTCCTGATCGGAGGGCGCCGCATCGGCTACCGCGACGACGACAAACCGCTCTCCCCCGCGAAGATCGCGAACGCCCGCGCGGAAGTCGGGGTGGGCATGGTCTTCCAGCACTTCAATCTCTTCAGCCACCTCACCGCCCTCGAGAACGTGGCGGGACCCCTGCGGTGGGTGCACCGGCTGCCCGCCGACGAGGCGGAACGCAGGGCGGCCGAGCTGCTCGAAAGGGTCGGTCTCGCCCACCGGGCGGGAGCGCTGCCGAGGCACCTCTCGGGAGGGCAGCAGCAGCGGGTCGCCATCGCCCGCGCACTCGCGCCCGGTCCCCGGGTCCTGCTGCTCGACGAGCCGACGTCGGCCCTCGACCCGGAACTCGTCCACGAAGTACTCGAGGTGATCCGCCGGCTCGCCCGCGAGGACGGTCTGACCATGCTCATCGCCACCCACCAGCTCCGCTTCGCCCAGGAGGTGGCCGACCGGGTGGTGTTCATGAGCGACGGCTCCGTGACCGAAGAGGGGCCCGCCGATGAGCTCCTCACACGTCCCAGGCATCCGGCGACCGCGCGGTTCCTGCGGGTCATGGGCGCGCAGACCATGGGAGGGGTGGCATGACGGTCCCGGCCGACGCCCCAGCGGTGAAGGAGACCTTCGTCTTCTCACCCGAGGACGGGGTGCCCCCGCAGGTGGGCCCCTTCGCGCACGCGACCCGCTTCGGGCCGATGCTCTTCGTCACAGGCCAGATGCCCACCGACCCGGCCACCGACCGGTTGGTGGAAGGCGGCGTGCTCGCCCAGGCGGAGCAGGTGCGCCGCAATCTGGAGGCCGTACTCCGACAGTTCGGCCTCACTCTCGACGACGTGCTGATGGTCCGGGTCTATCTGACCGACTTCGCCGACTTCGACGCCTTCAACACGGCCTACGAAACCTGGTTCGAAGGCCCCCTGCCGAGCCGTACCTGCGTCGGCGTCACCGGTCTCGCTGTGGGTGCCGCCATCGAGATCGACCTCATCGCCGGCATACCGCAGAGGAACCACTCATGAGCCTGCCCCTCCTTCAGCCCCACGAGGGGCCCCTTCCCGGCCACCACTACCTGGCGTCGACCAGCGACACGGTCACCTGGGGATGGCTTCCCGCCGAGGGGGCCGCACCGGTCGCCCGGATCGGCTCCGGGGAGACGATCACCGTGGACACCGTGTCCCACGAGGGCATCATGGAAGACCAGGGCAGGGACCCCGTGGCCTTCTTCGGCCAGTTCGGGATCGGCCCCGGGGACGTGCTGCGCGACGCCGTCGACATCGCCGCCGGACACCCCGTCCGCGACGCCGCCGGCGACGGACCGCACGTCACCACCGGACCCATCGCGGTCAGCGGGGCGAGACCCGGCGACGTACTGCGGGTCGACTTCCTCGAACTTGTGCCCCGCGCCCCGTACGGCGTCATCTCCAGCAGGCATGGGTACGGCGCCCTGGCCGGGGAACTCCCCCACCTGCCGCACCCCGGCTTCGTGCCCGATCCGGGCCACCCGGAGAAAGCGGGCTCCGTCTCCACGTTCTGCCGGGCCTCGGCGGAACTGACGGGCAGCATCGCGGTGCCGGGAGGCAGGGAACTGCGCTTCCCCCTCGCACCGTTCCTCGGGCTCGTCGGGGTGACGAACACCGGCGCCACTCCGCTCAACTCGGTACCCCCCGGCCCGTTCGGCGGGAACATGGACGTCAAGGATTTCGTCGCCGGCACCAGCCTCTATCTGCCGGTGCAGGTGGACGAGGCCGGGCTCTACGTCGGAGACCCGCACTATGCCCAGGGGCACGGCGAAGTCGCGCTGACCGCGCTGGAGGCCCCGCTGCGCGCGACCCTGCGCGCGACGGTGCTGCCGGCGGCGCAGAGCCGCGCTCTGCTGGGGTTGCTGAGCCGGCCCTTCGGTGAGACGCCGGAGCACTGGATCGCGCTCGGGCTGCACCGCGACCTCAACGAGGCGTTCCGCGAGGCGGTCCGCGAGGCCCTGCGGGTGCTCGCCGATCTGTACGAGGTGCCGACGGACATCGGGTACGCCTATCTGAGTGCCGCCGCGGACTTCGTCGTGAGCCAGGTGGTGGACGACGTCAAGGGCGTCCACTGTCTGATCCGCAAGAGCGACTTCGGCGCATGGACATGATCGAGGAAGACTGTCGGAGCCGGCCCCGGCCGCGAGCTGAAGCCCAGGCCCGAGGTGATCGGACACGGTACGCTGGCTGCACACTCGGCAAGGAGGTAAAGGGCATGGGAGTGGCGAAAGTACCGCCGCTGCGGACCCGTGCTCACAGCGTCAGTGACGCCCTGGCCGCACATCTGGAACAGATGATCGCGCTGGGCGAAATCGCCCCGGGCGACAGGCTGCCGTCGGAGCGCGAACTTGCCGAGTCGCTGTCCGTCTCGCGGACCTCCCTGCGGGAGGCCCTGCACCAGCTGGAGGCCAAGCACCTCATCGAGCGCCGGCCGGGTCGTGGCACCGTGGTGCTGGCCCCGCCCACCCAGGTCGACGATCTCTACACGAATCTGGCCGAGTTGGCCGAGGCCGACCGGGAACTGGCGAACGTGGCCGAGCTGCGGACGGTCATCGAACCGAAGATCGCCGAATTCGCGGCACTGCGCGCCACCAGCGCCGACCTGCTGCAGATGGACGACATCCTGCACGCCACGGACGAGAACCTCTTGGGTGCCAAGTCGCTCGAGCTCGACATCCAGTTCCACCTGACGCTGGCCAGGGCGAGCCACAACCCGCTGCTCACCGCCCTCACCACGATGGTCAGTTCATGGACCACCCCGGTGCGCAAGGATTCCCACAGCACACCGGAAGGGCGCCGGGCATCGCTGGCCGGCCACCAGGCGATCCGTGACGCGATCGAGGCCCGTGACCCGGCCGGGGCAGCCCGCGCCATGATCCGTCACCTCGCCGACGTCGACCAGCTCATCCGGCGCTCGCGCGACGACAGCGCGCCCTCCACCGACCAAGCCTGACCTTCGGCCCCGGGGCCTGCCCCAGCGCATGCCGGACCTGACGGGTCTGCCCAGGCCTGGCCCATCTCTCAACCGCTGCGCCCCGCCACAGAACAGCGCGATTTCCCCCGGCAAGTCTCCCTTTCACCGGTTCAGTTCGGGTGCTTCCCCGCCACAGCGCTGTGTCGTGTTCCCGGCCATGCCGGGCCCCGATCCGACCGACGGCAGACCCGATCCGACGACACGAACTCTGGAGTACCCGTATGAACACCTCCGCCATGGACCCGGGCGACGCCCGGGAGCTGCTCATCTCCGGCCTCGGGCGCCGCGGTTTCCTCCGCGCCGCCACCGCCGTGACCACGGCGGGCACCGCGGCGACCCTGTTGTCGAGCGGCACGGCGCAGGCGGCGCAGCCGACGGCCGCGCTTCCGAAGGAGATCCTCCAGCCCGGCAGGGGCCCCATCCACGGCAAGCACTACGTGCCGTCCCTTCCGGAGCAGGTCCGCTGGGGGTATGTGCCCTCGGTCGGCAGTCAGCCGGTGCTGCGGATGCGATCCGGTGAGTCGGTGACCGTCGACACGGTCTCCCACGAGGGCCTTCTGGAGGACCAGGGACGCGACCCCGCCGCCTATTTCAAGAGCCACGGCGTGCCGGCCGATCAGGTGCTGGACGACGCGGTCGCCATCGCCCGCGACTACAACCGCACGGACCGGAATTTCGACGTCGACGGCCCCCACGTGGTCACCGGCCCGATCCACGTCGAGGGGGCGCGGCCCGGTGACGTACTGAAGATCGAGATTCTCTCGCTGCTGCCGCGGGTGCCCTACGGCGTAGTGTCGAGCCGCCATGGAAAGGGCGCCCTCGCCCGCCAGGCCGGCGGCTCTGCCCCGGTGGGGATCACGCTCGACGAGGTCATGCCTCCGGTGGCGACGGACGGCCGGTCCACGGGTGACCCCACGCACTACGGCAATGTCTCGGTCTTCACACCGGTCCGCCGCGGTGACGCAGGCGCCGCCAACGGCGTGATGCCCTTTGGCACTTCGGGTGAAGTCGCCTTCCCACTCAAGCCTCACATGGGCATGATGGGCGTCGCCTTCACCTCCGAGAACGATCTGACGGCACCGGCGCTCAACTCGATCCCGCCGACCCTCGGCGGCGGCAACATCGACATCAACCGCCTCCAGCAGGGCTCGACCCTCTACCTCCCGGTCTTCTCCGAAGGCGCGCTGTTCTACACCGGCGACCCGCATCTGGCCATGGGCAACGGCGAAGTGGCCCTCACGGCCATGGAGGGTTCCCTGCGCACGACGTTCCGCCTCACCACGTGCCGGCAGGGCTCCGGTGACGCCCCGTCCGTCGCGTTCAACTACCCCTTCGCCGAGACCCAGGACGCCTGGGTGGCCGTGGGCCTGTCGGATCCCGACGGCAGCCTGAACGGCCAGGTCAACGACCTGAACATCGCCATGCGGCGCGCGGTGGTCAACGCGCTGGACTTCCTCCAGCACGACCTCGGCATGGACCGGGCCGTGGCGTACGCGTATCTGTCGGCGGCCGCCGACTTCGAGGTGTCCCAGGTCGTGGACCGCACCGTCGGCGTGCACGGCGTCATCGAGAAGGCGCACTTCCCCGCGCGGCACCGCAAGTAGGAGTGCGGAACGAACACCGGCCCCCTCCGATGCCGGCGCGACCCACCCGCCGGCATCGCGGGGGCATCGGACTCCGCCGAGGCCCTGACGGTCGTCCCGTCCCCAGCCGTCCGCGGCGCTCGCCGCCGAGGACCCGAACCATGCACATTCCCTGCCGCCGCGAACGGCGGTACCAGAGAGGACCAGTGAACGCGTGAGCGAGCACAGCAATCTGAACAGGCGTGGCTTCATCGGCGCCGTGGGCGCCGTCGGCGCGCTGAGTATCGTCGGCGAGACCGCGGGCCCGGCCGCCGCGCAGGCGCCCGCCGCGTCGAAGGCCGCGGCCGGTACGTCCGGGTCGCCGTCCGGCACGGGCGGCTTCGAGCTGATCGAGGCCACCGTCGCCGACATCCACGACGCCTACCGCCGTGGCCGGCTGACGTGCCGCCAGCTGGTGCAGCAGTACCTCGACCGGATCGCCGCGTACGACAAGCAGGGCCCGACCCTGAAGGCGCTCATCACCGTCAACCCGCGTGCCCTGGAGATCGCCGACGAACTCGACCGCCAGTACCGGCGTTCCGGCCTGATCGGCCCGCTGCACGGCATCCCGGTGATCCTCAAGGACAACTACGACACCCACGACATGCCGACCACGGGCGGCAACACGGCGATGCGTACATCCGTGCCGCCGACCGACGCGTTCACCGTCGCCAAGATGCGCAAGGCGGGGGCCATCATCCTCGCCAAGGCCAACCTTCAGGAGTTCGCCCGCGGCGGCAACTCCCTCAGCTCGCTGGGCGGCCAGGTCCTCAACCCCTACGACCTCACCCGCACCCCGGGCGGCTCCAGCGGTGGGACCGGAGCGGCGATCGCCTCGAACTTCGCGGTCCTGGGCACCGGAAGTGACACGGGCCAGTCGGTCCGGTCCCCCGCCTCCGCCAACAGCCTCGTCGGAGTGCGCTGCACCAGGGGCCTGATCAGCCGCAGCGGCGTCATTCCGGCCAGCATCACCCAGGACGAGCTGGGTCCCATCACCCGCACGGTGGAGGACGCGGCCCGGATGCTCGACGTCATGGCGGGCTTCGACCCGACCGACCCCGTCACGGGGTACGGCGTCGGCCGTCCTCCGCACAGCTACACGGAACACCTGGACCGCCACGCTCTTCGCGGTGCGCGCATCGGCGTGATGACCAATCTGTTCGGCACCGAGGCGCGCCACGAGGAGGTCAACCGCGTGATGGAGGAGGTCATCTCCACGATGCAGGCGCAGGGCGCGACCATCGTCCGGTTCAGCCTGCCGGAGTACGACACCCTCCAGAACATCGTGGTGACCTCCACCTGGGAAGCGCACACGGCCATGGACGCGTACTTCGCGACACTCGGCCCCGACGCCCCGGTGCACACCTTCGACCAGCTGGTCGCCTCCAAGACGGCGACGCCCGAGGCCCAGGCGGCGATGGAGCAGGAACTGGCCATCGTCGACGGCCTGAACAACCCGACCTACAAGGACCACTTCGTCAACCGCGAGAAGCTTCGGCTGGCGGTGTCGGCCAAGATGGCCGAGCTGGACATCCAGGCGATCCTGTATCCGCTGCAGAAGGTGCTGGTCTCTCCGGTCGGAGTGCCGCAGCCTGAGCGCAACGGCACCCTGTCAAACGGCACCGGCTTCCCGGCCGTCTGCTTCCCCGGCGGATTCTCGACCCCCACCTCCACCGCCCCGATCGGCGTGCCGGTGGGCGCGGAGCTGCTCGGGCGTGAATTCGACGAGCCCCTGCTCCTCTCGCTTGCCTACGCCTACGAGAAGGCCTCGAACACCCGGAAGCCGCCGCTCAGCACCCCGCCACTGGCACGGTAACCGAAGCCTCAGGCGCAGTAACGCGCAGCAGAGGGTGCCGAGGCCGGACGTGCTCGCCCCTCCTTCGATGCCCGGTGCGGGCCGGACCTTCTCCAGCCCGCACCGGGCATCGGCCGTGAAGACCGCGCCTTTCGAGGATTGCCAAGAGATCGAGGAGGGGATTGCCGGGGGCGAGCGAACCGTGTCCGTGCCTCCATGCCGAGGGTGCGGGCATCCCAGGGTCGCCATCCGCACCACGCCCCGGGTGGGCAGCGCCAGTTCATCGGGCCACTCGCCGCGCGTCAGGGCCAGGTGGTTCTGCCGGCCGCGCTCCGCCTCCAGAGTGCCCGCCTCTCGGCGAACCGACTGCCGCCGACCCCGCTGACCACGTCGACACTCAGGCTGGGCCGAACACCCGCCGCGATCAGGTGACTTCTGGAAGGCGGTGGATGCCGGCAGCACGATGGCAGTCAGCTTCCTCAAGCCGGCGGTGTACCAGAACGCGCATCCGGCTCAGTTCTCCCCCGGGATGAGCAGCACTTCACGTGGGATGCAGGTCGTGGTGTGGGTGCGTGGCTGATCGTCGGGTGTTACGCGGCCGACAATGGGACTGGCCGGTGGGTTGGCGGCATCAGGAGGGTGGCGTGCCAGTCGGTGATGACCGTGTCGTGGGCCGCGTCGGCGCAGGCCAGGAGTCGCCAAGAAGTCGGTGACCACGCGAACACCGCGTCCTGGCCGTAGCTTCGGCCTAGTGCCCGGGCCTCGGCGTCGTCCAAGCCCACCACGGCTGCGCTGATTTCGGCATGCATGTCGGCCAGGTCGCCTCCGACAGCCGGCCACCACCGCAGCCCGCGCAGGCCGAGGAGCTGGAGCAACTCGTGCTGCGCCCGGAGGTTGGCGTGCGCGGTGGCCAGGCGACCGCCCGGGTTGAAGGCGGTGACGATGTGGATCGTGTGCGCGCCATCGAGCGGGAACGCACGCCCCGCTTCGAGGTGTCCGGGGCCCGGTACGACGCGGATACGGTGCGCGGGAAAGGCGATGTCCACGACCGCGTGCTGATAGTGCGGCCACGGTGCCGGCTGGGTGCAATGAGAAACGGCAGGCACAGGAGTCTCCTTCGAAAGGGGACCCCCTTACCTGCCGGCAGGGAGATCTATGAGCCCGCTGATGCGGGACAGCCTCTGCCAGGTATGGAGCACCTGACGGCCCACATGCTGCCACGCAGGCGTGTTCCACGTCCACTGGCTGCGCCCGCTGTTGCTCGACACTGGTTCACACCGTCGACCAGGGCGTCGGGCAGGACGCTCGCCGACAGTTCCCTACCAGCACGCTCTCTCCCGGGGTCGCCGACACCGCAGGCTCATGCCGACACGGCGCGCCCGCGCCCGGCGGCACGTTCCTCGGGTATGGACGGCCGTCGGCGATCTCACGGTGGTCCCGATGGCTCGGCCGGTTCAAGCCTGGAACTCGGTGAGATCGATGGTGTACACACGCAGCGGGTAACCGTATACCGGGTGTGCCGTCTCGCGTTCCGGCACCATGCCGAGCTTGCGGATGACGTTCTCGGAGGCGTCGTTACCCACCCGGTTGATGCTGATGACGCGGTCGAGGCCACGGTCCTGGAGCGCGAACTCCAGGGTGGCCTGGGCGGCTTCGGACGCGTATCCCTGACCCCAGAACTGTGAGCCGAGCCGCCAGCTGATCGCCACGGCGGGCAGCACCTCCGGCAGAAACTCGGGCACGGACAGACCCGTGAAGCCGGCCAGTTCACCCGAGGCCAGCAGCTCGACGGCGAAGAGGCCGAAGCCCTCCTCGTCCCACTCTTCCTCCCACCTCTCGATGGACTCCACCGTGTGGTCCAGGTCGCGCACCGATCCGTCGTCGATCCAGTGCATGACCCGCGGGTCCGCGTTGATGTCCGCCATCGGCGCGAGGTCGTCGTCATGCCAGCGGCGGAGAAGGAGGCGGGGGGTACGGATCTCGGTCATGCTGCCCATCCTGCCGAAGGCAAGGGCCTCATCGGTAATTGGCGCTTGCCCATGTTGCCGCTCCGGGACCGCAAGGCATCAGGGTGCCTGCACCGCACGCCGTCACGGGCGAAACTTCGAGCCGTTGGCCCGGGGCAGAGAACGTGCCGCTGCGGCAGCGCGATCGAGAGGCGAGACCGATTGGGGGTCAGCCTGCCGCGGCGCCAAGATTGTTCACGGAATCGCGGCCAGAGCCCTGACTCTCCCCACCAGGTGCTGGGTCTTTCCTCAGAGTTGCTCAGCTTGATGCCCCGGGCGGACCCGCGCTGACTGCGGTCGGGCGCCACAAGGGAAGGTCCGCCCGATAGCCGGCCGGCGCCAGGGTCGTGGTGGCCGCGGTCCAGGCTGCACGCCGCGCATCACATGAGCGACGCCGAAGGCACCTTTGACGGGCCGTCCTCCGGCGCGAGGGGCCTGTCGGCCACAGGAGACCATCCGGCCCCTTCCATGGGTCGCCTGCTCAACGGCCTCCCGAGATCCAGCTGACCCGCGCTCCGGGCATGCTGATCGCGTCGCGGTCGATCAACGCCGTGGATGGGGCTCGACCGCGTCTGGCGTCAGGCTGTGGCGTGCGTTCGCTGGTCGTAGTCCGCGCGGGCGGCCCGGATCACGTCCACGTGCTGGTCGGTCCAGCGGGCGAGGGCCTTCACGACGTCGAGCAGCGTGCGGCCGGTCTCGGTGAGGGCGTACTCGACGCGGGGCGGAACGGTGGGGTGGACGGTACGGGTGACGATGCCGTCGCGTTCCAGAGCGCGCAGGGTGGAACTGAGCATGCGCTGGGTGATTCCGTCACTGGTCCGGCGCAGCTCGTTGAAACGATGAGGCCCCTTCCCGAGGCGGCAGATGACGATGACCGACCATTTGTCGCCAATGCGGTCGAGGATGTCGCGCACGAAGGCCGCCCGCTCCGCGGCCGTGTGCCAGTGCGCCGACTCGTCCACGGTGGCTGCCATCGGTTCCTCCGGTGATACCAGGGCACTTCCAACTGCCTTCTTGCCGGCTTCGACGGCCGGTCCAATGATCGTAGTACCGGTATGCATCAGATACCAGGATGCTTGTCAGGTACCAGGAAGGGAGCTGCGGTGAAAGAGATCGGAGTGGGGATCATCGGCGCCAGCCCGACCACGCCGAGCTGGGCGGTCACCGCGGACATCCCCGCGTTGCGGGCCCTGCCCGGCTACCGCCTACGCGCCGTGGCCACCAGCCGGCGCGCCTCGGCGGACGCCGCCGCGGCGGCCTGGGGCGTCGACGCGTTCGACGATGCTCGGGCACTGATCGACCACCCGGACGTCGACCTGGTGGTGGTGGCGGTGAAGGTCCCCCAGCACCACGACCTCGCGGCGCAGGCGCTCGCCGCCGGAAAGATGGTCTACAGCGAATGGCCGCTCGGCGTGAACCTCGAAGAAGCCACACACCTCGCCGAGCTGGCCGCCGCGGCCGGCGTGCGGACCGCCATCGGATTGCAGGCCAGATTCGCCCCGGCCGTACGGCGCCTGCGCGAGCTGGTCACCGAGGGCTACGCCGGGCGGGTACTGGCGACCACCCTGACCGGGTCCGCCATGGGCTGGGACGCCGTGACCAGCCGAAAGTACGCCTTCCTGTACGACGTCACCAACGGCGTCACCACGCTGTCGGTGTCCACCGCGCACGCCCTGGACGCGCTCACCTACGTCCTCGGCGACATCGACCGCGTCACCGCAACCCTCACCGTCGGACGCCCCGAGGTCCTGATCGCCGAGGAGAACACCACCGTGCCGGTCACCGCGCCCGACCAGGTCGCGGTGACCGCGGCCCTGCGCTCTGGCGCCGTCGCGTCCGTCTTCTACCGCGGCGGCCGGTCCCGCGCGGGCGGCCTGCGCTGGGAGATCAACGGCACCTTGGGCGACCTCCTGCTGACCAGTACATCCGCCGACGGCAACATCCAGAGCACCGAGCTGACCCTCGCCGGAGGCAACGGGACCGCCACCGAGGTGAGCCCCCTGACGGTGCCCACTTACCTGGACGCCGATCTGGCTGCCGTACCCCCCGGACCCCCACGCAACGTCGCCGCCGTGTACACGGCGTTTGCCGAAGACCTGGCCAAGGGCACCCACAAGGTTCCCGACTTCGCACACGCACGGCGCATCCACCGGCTCATCGCCGACATCGAAGCCGCCGCCAGCCGCTGAGCGCCGCCGAAGAAGGGCACAGCTCGACCTTGGCCATTTTCAAGGCTCTGTCCGCGGTTCCGTGATCCGGGCTGCGAGTCAGCCGGTGGACGGGACGGCGGGCCAGGGGTGTCCTTCTGGTGAGCCGTCGACTTCCCCTCGACCGTGTACGGGGCGCCGTTCGGCAGTCCGGTGACGACGAGGTGGTTGTCCTGCGTCTGCTGCTGGGCGACCTGCGTCACGCCGCTGTCCTTGACGGTGACGGTGTAGTCGAGGTCGCTGCCGTTGTGGCCGCTGTCCTCGGGCGCGTTCCAGGACACGAGCAGGCCGCCGTCGCCGGGCGCCGCGCGCACCTGGGTGGGGCGCGTCCGGAGCCGTCGCCGCGGTGTACGAGACGGTCAACTGCGGGCCGTCCGTGGCGGGGCCGGTGTCCCGGGAGGAGTGGTAGGTGACGCCGGTGGTGGCCGAGGACTCGCCGTCGGCGCGGACGGCGACGCCGTCGTTGGACTCGGGGTCCTCGAGCCAGTTCTCCACCACGTCGGTGACGTCGAGGGCCGCCGGGTCCGCCGCCGGGCTGGTGGCGTAGGCGTTGGTGGACTCGGAGACGTGCAGGGTGCCGGGGGTGGCCCAGTCTGGTGGGCGGCGCGGGGTCCGCGGGCAGCTTGACGGTGAAGGGCACCGCCGCGGAGTAGGCCGAGCAGCCGCACGGACAGGCGCAACAGGCGGCGGCGCAGGGCCGTGGTGTCACGGCGGTGGGCCGCTGCGGCTCATCACTGTGGGCTCAGCCGTCTCTTGGCCGCTCACCGACGATTGCCGTGCCAGTCCAGTATCAGGACCGTGGCGTCGTCCTTGAGGTTGCCATGGCAGGCATCAAGCACCGCGGCGGTCAGGCTTCGGACAGCTTCTCTTGGATGCAGCGCGTGGGTGTCGTGAACGAGCGAGGCCAGGTCGACGGCTGCGGCGCCGCGCTCCTGCATTCCGTCGGTGAGCAGGATCAGGCGGTCTCCGGGCCGCAGTTGCAGTTCCTGTACGCGGTAGGAGGTGGGTGCCGCCACGCCGAACGGCAGGTTGACAGCGAGTTTGACCTCTTCGACGGTGCCGTCGCGCAGCCGCAGCGGCCAGGGATGGCCGGCGTTGACCAATTCACACAGGCCTGTTTCGAGGTCGATGCACAGCAACTGTCCGGTGGCCAGGCCGCGGCTGTGGCTCAGCAGGGCCTGGTGGGCGTGGTGGGCTTGCTTGAGGGCGTCACAGCCGCTGCGGCGTGCCCGCCGCAGGGCGCCGACCAGCAAAGTGGCCAGCAGAGCGGAGTTCGTGTCGTGGCCCATGGCGTCGGTGATGGACAGGTGCAGGGTGTCACGGTCGAGGGTGTAGTCGTAGGTGTCGCCCCCGATGTCGTCGGCCGGGACCAGCCCGGCGGCGAGGGTGAACTGGGGCGCCTCGCAGCAGGCGGCTGAGGGAAGCAGTTGGTGCTGGATCTCCGCGGCCAGGCTGGTCTCGGTGGTGCGCCGGCCCAGGTGGTACAGGTCGGTGAAGCGGCGGTCCGTGACGATGATGTAGGCCAGCGCGTGTGCCGCATCGCGGACCTGGCGGAGCACGGTGTCGTCGGCGGACTGCAGGGTTGCTTCCAAAACGCCGATGCAGTCGCCGCGGTTGCTGACCGGCGTGATGACGCGCCGTCCACCCTGGCCGTCCGGTTCCACATGCTGGCGCTGGCTCTGCAGAACGCTGTCGTAGACGCTGCCCTGCAGGTCGATCGGCTCGGCATGGTCCGCGACGTCACCGCCGGCCGCGGCGAGCCGTACCAGCCGCTGACCGATGAGGTCGGCGAACAGGAAGGACACACGCTCCGCACCGAATCGCTTTTGCAGATCGTGCGCTATCACGTTGACGGACTCACCGGGCGGCGCCGCCTCCGCAGCGGCCAGCAACTCGCCCAGTTCCAGATCTCCATGCTCCACGGCAACCTCCCATCGGCTGCCGCTACTTTTTCCCCGAGTTTCCGGCGAATCACCTGATGTTCCTGTCTTGCCTGGTCAGGACCGTGGTCCGGGTCGGCGCGAGCAGGTCCCGGGTCCGTCAGGTGGCGTCCGCAGGCGGCCGGGCGGCCAGTGCGTCGGCGGCCGGGGGTACAGGGTAAGTAGCATCAACACACGGCGAGCGGTCCAGGAAGGGCCGATGCCGCTCCGTGCGCGGTGGTTGCCGACCACAGCCTTCGCCATGCCGCCGTAATCCATTACCCGTCACCCGCGGGCTTTCAACGTCACTGGGCGGACCGGGTGGGCCACTGGGTGCATTGCTCTTGCAGCGCCTGCCGGACCGGGCCTCGCGGCCCACAGGATGTACGGCCGGCGCAGGACGGTGACCCGGACCTCCGCCAGGACGATGCTGGTCACCGTGTTGCGGTGCACCGGGACGTACAGGCCCCAGTCGACGGCACCGGCCGTGAGCCAGCCTCCGGGCCACGGGTTCGGGGTGGTCGACAGCCCACAGCCAGCGAGCGGGCCGCCCAGGAGTCGGACGATCACGGCGGTACCTCCACTTGGCGGGACTCTCCCGCCTCACCTCTTGGTGAGGGCCCAGCCGCCGGAGGACAGCATCGGGACCGCCGGCGTCTTCTCCCGCCGGGCGTCGCCGCGCTGACGGCGGCGCGGCGCGGCCGCCCCGACCGACGCCGCGCCGATCCCAGCCGCGACCCGCGACAATCAGTCTTTGACTTTGGTGGTGGACATGCGGGCGTCCTTGCCGGTTGAGGGATCAGTGAGAGGCGGAGAGTTCGTCGGCGTCACAGTCGGCGCGTTCGCCCGACGCGGCTACCGTGGCTGATCGGCTTAACCGGCGGCGCGGCGGAGCAGAAGCTCGACGCCGCCACACGGCAGACCCTCGAGGACTTCGCAGGCGGCCAAAACCTCGACGCCGTCCGGGCCTGGGCGAACAGCGTGCGCCCCAGGCCTACACCGACCAGACCAACGCCCGCCAGATCCCGACGTTCTCCAACACCTGGCACGAGACCCTCATCCCGGTCAAGGAGGTCCTCGACCCCTTCAACGTATCCGATGCGCACCGCACCGGATACGCCGAACTGGATGCGCACCGCGGGGTCCGGGCGCGCTGGGTGACCGGCCGACCCGTTGTCCTTGTGGGCCGGCGGGTGCACTTCCCTTGACCGGGTTCGCTATCCGGAACGTATCTCCTTGACCACTCCCGCGGCGATCTGGGCTTGTCCGCTGGGGCCTCATGGGTAGCCAAATTCCAGCAACGTCATCCGTGTCCGGGACGGGTCATGGTGTGATCGGGGATCACTCCGGGGCGAACCCCGATGCGCGCGGCACGTGACCGCCGCAGGGTGGGGGCATGACCTCAACGCGCATGTCACGCAGATCCTTTATGAGCGTCGCCCTGTCGGGGACGGCCGCGCTGGCCGCCAGCGCGGTGCTGCCCGCGCACCGCGCCCTCGCCTTACCCGCGCCGCTCCCGCCGCTGAACCCCACCGCCCTGCAGGCGGTGATCGACGACCTGGAGCACCCGCCGTCGACTGCGGCCCAGTTGCGCGTCGGCGGCACGGCCGGCTACTGGCGCGGCACCTCGGGGGTGGCCGACATCCGGACGCAGCGTCCGGTGACGGCACATGACAAGGTCCGGATCGGCAGCATCACCAAGGTTTTCGTCGCCACGGTGGTGCTGCAGTTGGTGGCGGAGCGACGGGTCAGCCTGGATGCGCCGGTGCGGCGCGTCCTGCCGGGGCTGCTGCCGACCCGGTTCGCGGCTGTCACCGTGGCGCACCTGCTGAACCACACCAGCGGACTGCCCGACCACGTCGGCATCCCGGACCCGGAAACCGCGGAGGAGGTGTTCCGCCACCGCTTCGATCACTGGACGCCGCAGGAGTGGGTGGCGACGGCGACGCACGGACCGATGAAGTTCGCCCCGGGCACCCGGCAGGAGTACCGCGGCATCAACTACGTACTGGCAGCACTGATCATCGAAAAGGTGACCGGCCGCCCGTACGGGGAGGCCGTCGCTGCCCGCATACTGCGTCCGCTGGGCCTGGCGCGCACCGTCGTGCCGGGCGACGACCCGCGCATCTACGGCCGGCACGTGCACGGCTATCTGGCGATGGCCGATGGCAGCCTGCGGGACATCACCGTGTACGACCAGTCGTCCAGCCGGGGCGAGGGCGACATGATCTCCACCACGGGCGACCTCGACCGGATGCTCGCCGCGCTGTTCTCCGGCGAGTTGCTCCCACCTGAGCTGCTTCAGCTGATGTTCACCTTGCCCCCGGACGACGTGCGGATGCTGGACGGCTCTCCGGCCCGCTACAGCACCGGCCTGCAGCAGGCCACCGTCAACGGCATCACGCTCTGGGGCAAGACCGGTGAGACGTACGGCTACAAGAACGCCGCATTCTCCACTCGTGACCAGCAGCGCCGCTTCGTACTTGCCTACCACCCGACGACCGCCCGCGACGGCGAAGAGAGCCAGATGATCGCTCGGGTCGCCGACCAGCTCACCCGCAACCCAAGCGGCGAAGGCTCAGCGGCCTAGTTGTTCGTAATGCACCGCTGACCGAGACGGGCCGTCTGCGCCTGGCCCGCTGCGTCGTGGACGACAACTGGAGCCTGCGACGGGCCGCAGAACGCTTCCAGGTCTCGCCGACCACGGCCCAGCGGTGGGCCGACCGTTACCGCCGGCTCGGCGAGGCCGGCATGGCCGACCGCTCCAGCCGTCCACGCACAAGCCCGCGCCGCATCCCGACCCGCACCGAGCGCCGGATTATCAAGGTCCGCATCCTGCGCCGGTGGGGGCCGGCCCGCATCGCGCACCTGCTGCACCTGCTGCCGTCGACAGTGCACCGCGTCCTGGCCCGCTGCGGCTTGGCCCGCCTTGCCCACCTGGACCGGGCCACCAGCCATGTCATCGCTCCATGCCGAGAGAGGCCGCAGTTCGCATCGTCGATGAAGAGCTGGACCGTGAGTTCAGGAGGCGGTGGTCTTGCCGCGCTCAGCGGCAAGACCACAGCTGTCCAGGTCGCGGATGCGCTATCCGTTTCGAACGGTGGTGAACTTGTAGCTACCCGCGCTCAGATCCGAGACGGTGACGCGGCTGTTCGTCACCCGGACGTCACCCTCCAACGCTTTGAACCCGTCCCAGAGGATGCGCCCTCGGCTCCGGACCATCACCTGGCGGCTGTCTCCCGGGAACGCGACGGTGCCCCGGGTTCCGGCGGGCACGTGAACGGTCATCTGGAAAGCCTTCTCGGAAGCCTCCCACGAGACCCGCAGCGGCCCGTGCGGGGTGGGCACTTGGCCTTGAGCCCACGCCACATCGCCCGGATGAGGCCGCACTTCCCACGTGGCATAGCCAGGTGCGGTCGGCCTGGCACCGAGCAGTTGATGCGTCAAGGCCGGCAAGACACCTGTAGACCACCCGTGGGCCATGCTGGTGTAGGCGCCCTCGTACAACGACCCGCCGGGGCCGATGCCTTCCCAGTGCGTGATGCCGGGATCATGGCTGTCCATCCAACCGTAGGTCCGCCTGATCTGATCGAGGGCGGACTCTGCCCGACCGGTCTCGAAGCGGGCCACGATCTCGGGGTAGGACGTGAAGGCGTACACGCGCTGTGAGGCGTCGCCGAAGATGGTGTCGTTGTCCATGAAGGCGTTGCCGTAGGGCTGTCGTGTGGTGGCGTCGAGGTGTGACAGGGCCGATGCAGCGCGGGCGCTGTCGGCGACGCCTGCGGTGATGGCGATGGCGTTGCCGTCCTGCGCATGACGCACCGGGCCGGTCGCTGAATCGAGGTAGGCGCCGGCGTCGTCGTCCCACAGGCGGGCGTTGATCGCCTCCTTCACTCTGTCGGCCCGACGAGTCCAGCGATCCGCATCGGCTGCATGGCCCAGCCAGCGTGCCAGCCGTGCCGCGTCGTTGAGGGCCTGGACGTAGATGGCGTTGTAGTAGGTGATTCTTCCCGTCCGGCCCAGGAAGGCGTAGTCGCCGTACCCGCCTGTGTTGTTGAGGCCCTTGCTGAGCAGTCCGGCATCATCGGTGACGCTCGGGTACCAGACATCAAGCACCTTGGTCAGATGCGGGTAGTAGCGGGTCGCATAGGCACGGTCCCCGGTGTACAGGACGTAATCCCAGCTGCAGGTCACCCACCACAGCGGATAGTCGAACAACGGGAGTGCGTAGTCGGCGATGGATGCCGGAGGTATCCATCCGTCGGCACGCTGGTGCTCGGCCAGATCGGCCAGGACATTACGCGCCGCGGCAGCCGCTTCGTCGTGGGTCAGGTACAGAGTCCGCGCCGACACGGCCAGGTCGCCGACGTAGGGGTCCCGGTCGCGCTTGGCCCCGTCGTGCAGCACCGGTTTGCCCTCGAGCGACTGGCTCCAGGCGTTGCGGGGATCGACATCGTCTTGGCGGAAGGTGTCGGTGACCAGTTCGTTGGTGTAGGAGGCGCCGTACCAGTAACGGTTGAGTTCGTCGTCGGAACACAGGAACCATCCGCGGTAGGTGCTGGGCGTGCCCAGGTAGCCGCTGAAGTCAAGACTGACGGAGTCGATCTCCACCGTGCCCCACGCCTGCGCCGCGGGAGCGTCGGTCGCCAACGCGTCAAGCGTGATCTTGAGATAGCGGAAGCCGTGCAGGCCGTCCGCATAGACCTTGTCCCCGTGCTGGAAGCCTTTGTGATCGACCCAGTCGGCGCCTGCGGCCGGCACGGCGAACTGGTCGGTTCCCTGGCCGGCCCCGCCGGCCTGGTCGGAGCGGGTGAAGTCGGACCGGTCGGTCAGAAACTGCCTGGTCTCGGAGAAGGCGACTCTCACACCAGGGGAGTTGTCCGAGGCCGAGGTGAAACGGATCCGCGGGAACCCCACGACGACCTTCCCGAAGTCCACTGTGACACTGGGCGCCGCAACCGGGGCGACGGGTTCGGGCCACACTTCGTTGACGCGGGTGAAGGCTCCTCGGGGAGTGTCCTGCGCGTCCGTCACGGTGATACGGACCCTGGTGGTGCTCACCGGCGTCGTGAAGGGAACAGCGCACTGGATGACGTCGTTGTCCTGGACTGCTGCGACGTTCTGCCAGAAGCTGTCCTGCCACACGTCGACCGTGAAATCGGCCGGAACTCCGTCGCTGTTGGAAAGGAGCGTGATGCCGCTCAGTTCTCTGGCGGCAGGAAGCGTGATGGTCAGCGTGTCCGGAAAGGCGGCCACCGTGTCGTCGTTCCAGAAGGTGTCCGGGTTGCCGTCGATGGCGTTGCCGGCGTCGTAGGTGCGTGGCTGCCCGTCGTTCCCGTTGTTGCCCGCATGCGACGACGACGCCTCTGCCACGGTCCCGTCGGGCCAGCGGAGCGGTGACGAGGCCTCGGCGCGCTGGAGAATCGTGCGAGAGCCGCCGGCTCTCAGCAGCGCATCGGGGTTTCGGACATCGCCCGTGGTGGCAAGCACTCCGATCGGCCGCACGGTAGTGGAAGAGGGGGCCTGTACGTAGCGCTGCCACCCTCGCCCCATCTGGGGCGGTTGTGAAGCGGCTGCTGCAGGGTTTGCCCCTCCTGCTGTTGACGGTGTGGAGGCGTGTGCGAGCGGAAGACCGGTTGCGGACAGGGCTACAGCGCCTGCCCCGGCAGCGACGATGGCGCGCCGACTGGGTCCTGACGGGGGCGTGTTCCGGGTAGTACTGCTCGATGTCATGGAGTGTCCCATCTTTCCCGACCCGATTGAAACGATTCATTCCGGGTGTGCGAG
Source organism: Streptomyces sp. NPDC051104 (assembly GCF_040682835.1). Classification (NCBI taxonomy): domain Bacteria; kingdom Bacillati; phylum Actinomycetota; class Actinomycetes; order Kitasatosporales; family Streptomycetaceae; genus Streptomyces; species Streptomyces sp. NPDC051104. The sequence continues at coordinate 43,681 of NZ_JBFBBS010000039.1, forward strand.
GTGACGTTATCTCCGGACCCGCGTTCGGTAAAGATGTTGCACAGCTGCCACTGCAAGAGCTTCCGGGCCCGGGAGTGCGCGGGGGCGCGACTTCCTCCCCGAGGGCGACACGGGCGTCGTTCCGTCGCTGGACCGGCTCGCCAGCTCCATCCAGGACCTCATCGCGATCGTGTCCGGCCTGCGCAAGCGGGCATGGGATTCGCGTGGATGCACGAGGCGCTCGACACGACCGCGTCCGGCGGGCGCCTGGTCCTCCATGTGTTTTGCGGCCCTCGCCGATTCATCCGCGAACTCTTCGTGCAGGGCACCACCGAGGACCTGGAGGCCGCCCGCGCCCACGGCGCCCGCCTCGGCCCCCCCGACGGCCAGGACGGACGAGGCGGTCGGGGGCGCCGCACAGGCCCATGACGCCCGGACCGAGCGGTGGTTGCGCGCCTTCATGCCCCTGCGAAAGGGGACGTCCGCACCTCGGCCCGAGCATCCGCATGTGCCTCGGCAAGGCCAACTCAGCCGCGTACGGCGGCGCTTGGGCCATTGACAGCGATCCGGCGACATGACACGTTCTCGGCCTGCCCCAAACCGAGACAACGTTGTCAAGGAGGTCTGCCCGATGCGGCTGTCCGCCAGACGGATAACGGCCCGCGCAACCACTGTGGGCATCAGCCTGCTCATACCAGGCCTGCTGTTCGGGGGTGTACTTCCGCCTGCCGCAGCGGCTGCGGAGCCGGTCTCCGACCCCGCCGCACTGGTGAATCCCTTCATCGGCACCCAGAACTTCGGTAACACCTTTCCCGGGGCCGCCGCCCCGTTCGGCATGGTCCAGGTCAGCCCGGACACCGGCGGCCAGGGCGGATACGACTACCAGCAGGACAAAATCCTTGGGTTCAGCCAGACTCACCTCTCCGGAGTCGGCTGCGGCGTCTCCGGAGAGCTGCCCATCATGCCGACCACCGGAGCGGTCGCCAGCGTGAACCCCGACACGTACCGCTCCACGTACACCCACGACGACGAGGAAGCCACCCCCGGCTACTACAGGGTGGGACTGTCGACGTACGGCATCGATGCCGAGCTGACCGCCACGCGGCGCACCGGCTGGCAGCGGTACACCTTCCCGGCCACCGGCGCGGCGAATGTGCTGTTCAACACCGGCAAGGCCAACCAGAAGGTGTTCGACTCCGAAGTACACGTGGTCGGCGACCGCACGGTGGAGGGACGAGTGCGTGCCGGAGAGTTCTGCGCCGGACACGACAAGCACACCGTCTACTTCACCGCCACCTTCGACCGGCCCTTCAAGTATCACGGCACCTGGCGCGGTTCCACACGCAGCCCCGGCAGGCGCGACGCGGAAGGAGAGGGCGGCAACGGCGCCTGGGTGACCTTCGACACCGCCGAGGACCGGGACGTCGTCGTGAAGGTGGGGCTGTCGTACACCGGCATGGACGGTGCCCGGAAGAATCTCGCGGAGGAAACCGGGGACTCCTACGACTTCGATGCCACACGCGCGGCGCTGCGCGCCACCTGGGAGAAACAGCTCTCCTCGATCAAGATCGGCGGCGGGGCTCCGGACCGCCAGAAGGTGTTCTACGCCGCCCTCTACCACGCCCAGTTGCACCCGAACCTGGCCGGTGACGTCGACGGCCGCTACACGGGGTTCGACGGCACGGTGCACACCGCCGCCGACTTCACGCCGTATCAGAACCTGTCGCTGTGGGACACCTACCGGCCACAGAACCAGCTCCTGGAGATGCTGGAGCCGCGTGTCGCCCGGGACGTCGCGTTGTCGGTCGTCGCGATCGGCAAGGACGGCGGGTGGCTGCCCCGGTGGGCCCTCGCCAACAGCGAGACCAACATCATGACCGGCGACCCCGTGACGCCGTTCCTCGTCGAGGCCTGGTCGAAGGGCTTGCTGGCCGGGCACGAGAACGAGGCCTATGCGCTGCTGAAGAAGGACGCGACGAGCACCCCGCCCGCCGCCTCCCCGTACAACGGCCGCTCCGCCATGGACCAATACAGTCGGCGCGGATACATCCCGTCCGGCCTGGAGCTGAACAAGGACTGCGCGGACAAGGGCGGCGACAACGACTGCACACACCCGGCTTCGGCGACCCTGGAGTACGCGGCGGCGGACGCGTCACTGGCCCTGATGGCCAGGGGGCTCGGGCACGACTCCGATGCGCGGACGTTCGCTGCCCGCGGCCAGTGGTACCGCAACCTGTGGGACTCCTCGATCGGCCAGTTCCGGCCCCGCACGACCGCAGGGACGTGGATGACACCGTATGACCCGGTCGAAGCGGGCCACGAGTTCCACGAGGGCGGCGCCTACCAGTACCAGTGGCTTGTGCCACAGGACCCCGCCGGCCTCATCGGGCTGATGGGCGGCCGGAAGGCCACGGAGAAGCGCCTCGACTCCTTCTTCGCCTACGACAAGCTGCTCACCGACCCGACGGGCACGGCGCGCGAGGACTGGATCTCCCAGCCGTACGACTACTACGGAAAGCCGACCTACAACCCGAACAACGAGCCCGACCTCCTCGCGCCTTACATGTACCTGTGGGCGGGCGCGCCGGCGAAGACGGCCACCGTCGTGCGCGCCGCGATGACCCTGTTCTCCAACGGGCCGGACGGCATGACCGGCAACGACGATCTGGGCACCATGTCGGCCTGGTACGTGTTCTCCTCGCTCGGCCTGTACCCGACGATGAGCGGCGCAGACTTCCTGGCGCTGTCCAGCCCGCAGTTCGAGTCGGCGGCCATCACGATCGGCCGGTACGGGATGCGGCAGGGCGGCACACTGACGATCAACGCGCCGGGGGCGAGCGACACCAACCGGTACGTACAGCATGTGTCGTTCGACAGCCAGGACGTACGGCGCGCATGGCTGGACTGGGACAGGGTCGCGCACGGCGGCACCCTGGTCCACCGGCTCGGTACGACGCCGTCGGTCTGGGGCACCGATGCGGGTGCCCAGCCGCCGTCGGTCAACCAGGCGGACGCCGACGGCCGACGGCACCTGGACGCGTCCCTGCGGAACTCCTCCGACGTCATCCCGGTCGGCGACACGGATCAAACCGCCCACCTGACCCTGGACGTCCTCGGCCAGGCCCCTGGGGAGCTGCGGGCATCGGTGACGGCGCAGGCGCCCACCGGCTGGCAGGTAACGACAACTCCGCGCTCGCCACTGCGGATCCAATCCCTGCACCTGCCCGTGCAGAAGACGGTGTCTGTGGAGGTGACCGTGCCCCCTGGCACCGCCACCGGGTCCTACCCGGTGCGCGTCACGGTCGAGGCGAAGGGGGCAGGCCGCGTCACCCGGGACGCCACCGTCGAGGTGCGCCCGGCCGCGGAGTGTGCGAGCGCCACGGACAAGCAGTGTGCGGTGGACCTGAGCAGGGACATGTCGCGCGACGGCACGGCCACCGCGGATGAGCCCGGCCAGGGAGACTTCGACGGATCCGGCTGGAGTTACGACACCGGCCTGCTTCCGGCCGCCGGTCCTGTCACCTGGGGCGGCGTGACGTACGAGGCACCGGATCCGACCGGGACCGCGGTGAACTTCGTCGAGGCCCGCGGCCAGACGCTGCTGTTGCCCGCCCGCAGCCACGGCACCCTGCGCCTGGTGGCGGCATCGCACAACGGGCCGGTGACGACCGGGCTGACCGTCCGTTACGCCGACGGCAACAGCTCCGAGGTTCCGCTCAAGGTCGGCGACTGGGCCGGACCGGCCCCCGACGGCAGCACCGTCGTCCTCGACATGCCCCACCGGATCAAGGCCGGCCAAGGCATCGACGGGCCGCCGGTACGGCTGTTCGGCCATGCCATCGAGTTGGACGACGCCAAGGTGGTGCGCTCGTTGACGCTGCCGGACGATCCGCGGGTCGAGGTGTACGCGATCACGCTGTCGTAGGGGCGCCCGGAGGCAGCCATCGGAAGCCGTCCTCCGGCCCCCAGCCACTTCCTCTCCTGCCGCCGGGCCGCAGAGGAAGTGGCGCGTTTCATGGCCGCACGGGAAGCGTACGGCCTGGTCACCCGGCCCCTCGGTGGTCTTCCAGCCGTCGTCGACTGTCTGGTGGGTTGCTGCCTGGCCTCATTGGCCGGTGCGCTTGTGTGCGACGTCGTCGGCCGGGGTCTCCGCGGGGACGGTCGTATTGCGGTCTGGCGCGTTCATGCTGGCGAGCAGGTTCAGGCGTTCCTCGGAGTCGCTGCCCGGCCGTGCGTGGTAGGTGATCATGGTCTGCATGTCGGTGCCGGGGATGAGCAGCTTTTCGTAGTGCAGCTCCAGTGGGCCGACCTGGGCGTGGTTGAGCAGGCTCGTCCCGGTGGTCTTGCGCTTGACGTCCTGCCGTGCCCAAAGGGTCCGGAAGCGTTCGCTGCGCAGGGAGAGCTCCCCGATGATCTCCACGAGCCGGGAGTCGTCGATGTCCGCTCCGACGACGGAGCGCAGATAGGGGACCACGCGGGCGGTCATGTCCTCCCAGTCCTGATGGAGCTCGCGCATTTCCGGCTCCAGGAACGCCGCGAGGATGCCGTTGTGTCCGGGCGCGTTGAACGGTGAAAGGGCGATCGCCAGGCTGTTGGCGGCGAGTACGTCCATGTACTTGCCGTGGACGTAGGCGGCGGTGAGCGGCCAGCTGTTGATCAGCGTGAGGATGCCGTCGCTGACCTTCTCAGGCCTGCGGGGGCGCTTGCGGCCCGGACTCTTCGGCTGGGCGAGCTGGAGCAGGTATCGGGTGGCGTCCTCGTCCAGCTGCAGCGCGTGGGCGATGCTGTGGAGTACCTGTTCGGAGGGGTGCCGGTCGCGGCCCTGCTCCAGGCGGACGTAGTAGTCGGAGCTGACCCCGGCGAGGAAGGCGACCTCTTCGCGGCGCAGCCCGGGGACGCGGCGGTTGCCCTGGGCGGGCACTCCGACGGCTTCGGGTCGGACGAGTTCCCTGCGGGCGCGCAGGTAGCCCGTGCGCGGCCGATGCCGCACGGTGAGGAGTGCGCAATCCAACCCGCCGAGATCGGAATCCATATATGTCCCAGCTTTTCCAGAGCCCGTTCGGCTGCCAGTGCGCCATGAGGCGCTCTGACGTATCCCCAGCTGAGCTGGGAGGGACTTGGAAGGAGGTTCCTGGGCCTGATGACTTACCCGATCCGGAAACGGTGACGGGACAAGAGCATGTCAGGAAACTGGCGGCTGCGCCGAGACGCTACGGGCGGTGCGCCAGGTGGCCCGCGTGACATGGCGAAAGCTGGATTGCCTGAACCCCAATCTCCAGCGAAGGCAACGAAGACTCCACCGGCAAGGCGTCCGATGCCGGTGTCGTCGTCTGTGGCGGCTTGATGGTGTGGCCGCCGCACCTTCCGGACGGCGACGCGACGCTCGGTCAGAGCGTTCAAGGGGATGAGTGGGGCGCCTACATCACGCTGTTACGTACGTCGGAGACGAACATGGGATCGCCTACGGGACGCGAGTCCTAAGGCGACGGAGTGCCCGCAGTAGTCGCAGGGGTCACGGCCTGCCGAGGAGGACGGTAACGCCGTCTGCAGGGCGAAGGGGCACAGGTGATCGGACATCCCGGTCTGGGAGGTATGCGAAATGCAGAGCGCCGAAACGGTGCTGGGTGTCCTGCGTGAACGCGGCAGGCGTGGCCTGCCGTGCGAGGAGTTGTATCGACAGTTGTTCAACCCGCAGCTGTACCTGTTGGCCTACGGACGTCTCTACTCCAATCAGGGGGCGATGACGCCCGGGGTGACCGGGGAGACCGTGGACGGCATGTCACTGGGCAAGATCGGACGCGTCATCGACGCGCTGCGCCACGAGCGCTTCCGGTGGAATCCCGCACGACGGGTCTACATCCCGAAGAAGAACGGCAAGCGTCGCCCGCTCGGTCTTCCCTCGTGGACGGACAAGCTGGTGGCGGAGGTTGTGCGTCTGCTGTTGGAGGCGTACTACGAGCCGAACTTCAGCGACGCCTCTCACGGTTTCCGGCCAGGACGCGGCTGCCACACCGCCCTTCGTAAGATCGCGGACACGTGGCAGGGCACCACCTGGTTCATCGAAGGGGACATCGCCGACTGCTTCGGCAGCCTCGATCACGACGTCATGATGACGACGCTGGCGGCGAACATCCACGACGGCCGGTTCCTCCGGCTGGTCAGACACATGCTGCAAGCCGGGTACTTGGAAGACTGGATCTTCAACGCGACCCTCAGCGGTTCCCCGCAGGGTGGGGTCGCGTCCCCGATCATGTCGAACATCTACCTGGACCGGTTGGACACCTTCGTCGAAAACGTCCTCATTCCGGAATACACCCGAGGGCGCTCCCGGCGACCGAACCGGGAGTACCACAGGATGTACTACGCGATGCGCAGAGCCCAGGGACGAGGCGACCACGCCGAGTTCAGGAAACTGCGCCAGCGGTTACGGTCCCTGCCCAGCTCGGATCCACGAGACCCGGACTACCGCAGGCTCCGATACGTCCGCTACGCGGACGACACCCTGCTCGGGTTCATCGGACCCAGGGCGGAAGCCGAGGAGATCAAGGCGCGTCTGGCTCAGTTCCTGCGAGACGACCTCAAGCTCGAACTGTCACCCGACAAAACCCTGATCACCCACGCCCGCACCCGGGCGGCACGGTTCCTCGGCTATGAGATCACCGTCCAGCACAGCAGCACGAAGGTCACCAACGGACGCAGGTCCGTCAACGGCGTGATCCGACTGCGGGTGCCGATCCCGGTGATCAACGCCTATTGCTCCCGCTATCTCAAGCACGGCAAACCCGCCCACCGCTCCGACCTGTTCGCCGCCCCCGATCGGGACATCGTCAGGACCTACGGAGCCGAGTACCGGGGCATCGTCCAGTACTACCTGCTCGCCAGCGATATCTTCCGACTGTCCCGGCTCCGCTGGGTCATGGAGACCTCGCTGCTCAAGACGCTCGCCGGCAAGCACCGCTCGACCGTTTCGGCCATGGCCCGCAAGTACCGGTCCAAGGTCGTCACCCCGGTCGGGCCTCGCGTGTGCTTGCAGGTCACCAGCGAGCGTCCCGGCAGGCCCCCTCTGGTCGCACGGTTCGGCGGCATTCCGCTGCGACGGCAGAGAACCGCTCTGATCATCGACAAGTCCACGACCGGAGCGGTGGCCCGGCGCAGAGAACTGGTCTCCAGGCTCCTCGCCGGACGCTGCGAGGTCTGCGGCGGCACGGACAGCATCACCGTCCACCACGTCCGCAGCCTCACAGACCTGTCCGAACGCAGGCAGCCCCACTCGGCATGGGTGACGGTGATGCTCAAGAAACGGCGCAAGGCCCTCGTGGCCTGCCGGGACTGTCACACCACCATCCACGCCGACGGCTGACGGAAACACGAAGATCACTGGAGAGCCGCCTGCGGTGAAAGTCGCACGGGCGGTTCGGGCCGGGGGCCACCGGAAAAGGGTCCGCGCTTCACGCGGACACCTCGCCGGTGGCCTACCGGTACTTCCACCGCGTCGGAGGTGATCGACGGGGTTGACCTGTCCGGCAGGCGGGCGATCGTCACGGGGGCCACTTCCGGCATCGGAGTGGAGACCGCCCGGGCGCTGCTGGCCGCCGGCGCCGAGGTGACCTTGGCGGTCCGGCGTCCGGAGGCGGGTGAGCGGGTCGCGGCCGACCTTCGGACCAAGACGGGAAGCGACGCGGTCCAGGTTTTCCGCCTGGATGTGGCGGACCTGGACTCGGCTCACGCGTTCGCCGCCGGCTGGGGCGGCCCGCTGCACATCCTGGTAAACAACGCCGGGATCATGATGTCGCCCGAGCTCGAGCGGGGCACCCGCGGCCATGAGCAGCAGTTCGCCACCAACTACCTGGGCCATTTCGCACTGACCCTCGGCCTACATGGCGCGCTCGCCCAGGCCGGCGGCGCCCGGATCGTTTCCGTGTCTTCCGCCGGTCACCTGTTCTCGCCGGTCGTCTTCGACGACCTCGACTTCCGGTTCCGCCCCTACGACGCCCTCGCCGCCTACGGGCAGTCGAAGACGGCGCAGGTTCTGCTCGCGGTGGAGGCAGATCGCCGCTGGTCGGGCGAGGGGATCAGGGCCAACGCACTGCACCCGGGTGCCATCCCGACAAACCTGCAGAAGCACACCGGCGGTCTGAGGACCCCCGAGCCGTACCGGAAGACGATCGAGCAGGGTGCGGCGACTTCCGTTTTCCTCGCCGGTTCCCCGTCGGTCGAAGGCATCGGCGGGCGCTACTTCGAGGACGTCAACGAGGCGCCTGTGGTCGACGCCCGGCCCACGGCACTCGGCGTGCTCGGAGTGGCGCCGTACGCGCTCGACCCGGAGAACGCCGAGCGCCTCTGGGAGGTTGCAACCGACATCCTCCGCTGACACCGCGGATTCCAGACCCCCTGTCGAAGAAAGACAGCAGCATGCAGCATGCACAAGGAAATACAAAAGGTCGGTTTCATCGATCTCGGTGACCAGGGCGGACCGATGGCGGAGGCGATCCGCGAGCGAGGTTTCGAGCTCCACGTCTGGGCACGCCGCCCAGCGTCGCTCTCGGCAGTGCAGAAGTCCCCCATGTGGTGCACGAGACGGTGGCCGATCTGGCGGCCTCTGTGGAGCTCACCGGCCTGTGCCTGCGGGACGACGCAGACATCTGGGACGTCCTCGACCAGGGGCTGCTGGCGAGCATCGCTCCGGGGACGATCATCGTCAACCACGGTACCGGCGACCCCGTGAGGCCGAGCGCATCGCCGCGCACATCACCGCAGCCGCAGGCGTCTACCTCGACGCTCCGGCGGCAGCCCGGGCGCCCGCGCCCGCACCCTGACGACATTTGCCGCAGGTCCGGAGGAGCCCTTCCAGGCCGCACGCCCCGTGTTCGCAACGGTTCTTGCGGCGATCGATGGTGGATAGCGGCACAGCTCCGGCCAACCCATTCGACCAACGATTCCCCGGCTGTTCCGGTACCGCCCCGGGGCGGTACCGCTCAGCTCCGGTCGTTCACCGCCCGCTCGACGGCCGCGGCCACGCCGGCGCGCAGCCCATCGCCGACGCCGACCGTGCTCACGTTCCCGCCGTCGTGACCGCCGCCGACCAGTACGAGCATGAAACGTGCCACGGGGAACTCGCCGACGGGAAAGTTCGCGAAAAATTGCAGGTCGGCCTGTTTTCGATAGAGGCGCCTCAGCCTCGTCGCCCCTCAGGTGAATATCCGCAGTCGAGAACACCGCATTCACTGCGACGTATGGACTGCCTGGCATAACGGACACGGATGCGAAGATCGCGTACGGCGGCGAAGCCAGCAGCCTCTGACACGGCAGCTGTAGATGTGGCTGCGTCGTGAGTTGAGGCTGGTCAGCGGGATGGCGGGGTGCCTGCGGGCATGAGTACGGCCACCTTGATCATGAACGTTTGTGACGACGTTTCAGAACCAGGTGGCCGCAGAGGCCACGATAGCCGAGCAGACATGGACGGCGGCGTTGGGGGCGGTGACTGAGGAGATCGCGGACTGCTTCGAGCGCCGTGAACCACGCGCTGTGGTCCGGGAGATGACCGAGGCGATGCTGATGGAGCTGGACACGCGGAACTGCTGGACGCTGGCCGAGGCCCTCGGCCACCGCGGGCCGCACCGGCTGCAGCACCTGCTCTCCCGTGCCGCCGTCGACCATGATCTGGCCCGGGACCGGATCGCCGCCTGGGCGGCCGGTGAACTCGCCGATCCGGACGCGGTGCTGATCGTGGACGAGACCGGGGACGAGAAGTCCTCCACGGACTGCGTCGGCGCGGCCCGCCAATACTCCGGAGCATTGGGCGGTATCGGTCTGTGCCAGGTCGCCGTCCACCTCACCTACGCCGGCCGGCACGGGCACGCCCCGATCGACCGGGCCCTGTACCTCGGCGCCGAGTGGGCCGCTGACGAGGAGCGACGCCTGCTCACCGGTGTCCCCGACGACGTCATGTTCGCCACCAAGCCGCAGCTGGCCGGCGCCCTGCTCGCCCGCACCCGCGACCTGGGCATCAAGGCCCGCTGGCTGGCCGGCGACGAGGTCTACGGAGGCAAGGAGCTGCGCCGGACGGCCCGCGCACTCGGCTTCGACTACGCGCTGGCCGTCCGCACCGACCACCGCGTGGACACCGCCATCGGCCGCCTGACCGTCACCCAGCTCGCCGCCCGCGTCCCGAGGAAGAACTGGATGCGCCTGCGCACCGGCCACGGCCTCAAGGGCGACCGCCACTACGACTGAGCCATGCTCGACATCCACCCCGATGACACCCCTGACGGGCACCGGCCCGGGCACGCCACCGTCCTGGTCCGCCGCCACCGCTACACCCGTGAACTCTCCTTCTACCGCTGCCACTCGGCCACTCCCGTCACCCTGGCCGATCTTGTGGATGTGGTGTGCTGCAGGTGGCGCGTCGAGGAGGACTTCCAGACCTCCAAGGGCGTCTGCGGCCTGGACCAGGGCCAGACCACCTGCTGGAACTCCTGGATGCGCTGGACTTTGATCAGCCTGCTTGCCGCCGCCGTCCTGGCCGTCACCCGCGCCCGCACCACCACGGCTACCACCACCGGCAGCGAGCTCGTCCCGGCCAGCGGCCGCGAACTGCTCCGACTCCTGCGGATCACCGCCCTGCCTCGCCCCCGACGCGACCGCGACCACCTCCTGCACTGGTCCGCCTGGCGCCGTCACCACCAATACCAGGCCGCCGAAGCCCACCGGAGATGGAACAACATCACCGCCACCGAAACGACCTGACCAGCCGCGATGCCCTACCGATCAAGGAACTACAGCTGCCGTATCGGACGAGGCGCACATCCAGCCCTCTTCCACTGGCAGTGAGCGTGTTTCAACTTGAAGTTGCAGGTCGTGGGGCTGGTGTGGGTCGCGGCTGGGATGGTCGTGCCGGTCGTGGGTGTGATCGGTAGGAGGTGATCGTCCGTCAGCGGTGGACTCGGCGTTCGTCAACACGAGGAGCGCCCGCAGCAGCGTGGTCGCGTGTCAGGCGTTCATGCGGACCTTGGTGAGGATCCGCCAGTTCTTGAGGTCGGCGAAGCCGTGCTCGTTCGCCGCTCGCTCGCGGCTGACCAGCCGGTTCGCCTCCTTCTGGGCGGCGGTGAGCGGATGGCCGCGGGTCGCCCGCCGGCCGGTGACGATGACCGGGTCGTCGGGGTCGTCGTCCAGGCCGACGAAGCCGAGATCGCCGAGGGCACCCAGGCCGGCCTCCCGCAGGTGACTGGTGATCTTGTTGTGACGGGCGGTGGTGATCTCGCTGGAGCGCCCCGGTTTCGCCGCCGAGATCCACACCAGGTTGCCGCGCTCGTCGGTCAAAGCGAGGAACAGCAGGCCGTGGGCCTTGTGCTTGCCCGAATAGTTCGGCCGGTTCTCGTCCCCGGTGCGTCGGCGGGTGCGCACGAGGGTGCCGTCCAGCAGCACGACGATGCCACCCTTGCGGGCGATTTTCTTCAGCGCGCGGTCCAGGCGCGGGGCGCGGGCCGACAGTAGCCCGATCACTTCCAGCAGCCAGCGGCGCACGGTGGACGCGGAGACGCCGTTGCCGCCTGCCATGTCACAAAGCCGCTGGTCGTGGCGGAGGACCGCGAGGACGATCAAGGCGATCCGGCCGGGCGGGAGCTTGCGCCAGCGGGAACGGATCTTCTTCAAGTGGGTGCGGATGAGGCCGGCAACCATGTCCAGGGTGGCACTCGACAGCGGCAGACGGCACTGGTGGACAAGCCCATCCGGGCCCTCGACGGGGTGGGAGTTCTTCGACATGAGCGCCCCAACTGCCGTCGGGGGCCCGCCCGTTACGCGCTGATCGAGCCAGGTTCACTCATGGCCTGGGCCCGGTCAGCGCCGCATACCGGCCCGCCGGCGTGCGGTGCAGCCAGCCCCGCTCCGCCAGCCGCTTCAGCTTCGCGCGCACCGCCTCCACCTGGCCCGGCAGGGTCCCCTTGCCCAAGGCGACGCTGACCTGACCAGCCTTGACCGGCTCGGCCGCCCGAGCCACCACCTGCATGATCGCCTGGTAGTCCTCGGGCAGCAGGTCCGCGTCCATGGCCGGCTCGCGCTGCGGCACCAGCAGCATCCCGCCCGCTCCCGGCGTGCTCGTCACCTGCTCCAGCTCCGCGTCCATGGCCGGATCGTCCGCCTCACCCGCGCGCTCGGCCTCGATGAACTGGCCGATCACCACCTCCGCTGCCTCCAGCCGGGCCACCTCGGCGTCGATCTCCGCCAGCTCCTTGCGCAACCGCTCAGCCCGCTCGGCCAGTACCATCCGCCGCTGCATCACCCACGTCAGTATCTCGGCCACAGCCGCCCCTCACGCCCGTGAACTCTCCGTATCCCACACACCGTAGGCGCCACGGACCATCACGGCGCACGTTTCCGACAAACCAGCCCCATGGCAGACGATCACGTGCTACCGATCACACACCCGACCAGCACGAGCAACCTGAGTCCCACCCACACCAGCCCCTTGACCAGCAACTTCAAGATGAAACGGCCTCACTGACAGACCCATTTGGCATCATGCCCGCATGGACTTCGACCTCGCCCCACCTACCGGCGCTGGCCCGTTGCGGATCGGTATGACTCGGCACGCGGCCAACACGGCGCTGGACTCGCTCCGCGATCTTTCCGCAGTATCGGAGTCCGACCAGCCAGGACAGCACGTCTTCCGTCCCAGCGGGCTGATGATCAGCATCCACTGCGTGCGCGACATGCTCGAAGCCATCGAGCTGGGGAGACCGTCGACCCAGGCAGACCGAGTGCTCTTCCATGGTGTGGACGTGTTCGCGCTTCCGGCCCGGGAGGTCGTCCGGCGCGTCGGCGAATTCACCTCCATCGAGGAAGACCCCGACGACGCTCCTTCATTCATAGCCCAAGACTTGCTGCTGAGCTTCTGGCGCCCGTTCGCTGCCGACGAGCCAGAGGAAGAGCAGGGCTACTACTTCAACTCAGTCCTGGTGGCACAGCCTGGCTACTACGACACCCCTGCTCAGGCTGCGGAGCGACTCCAGCAGAGCTCGTGACGGACTAGTCAGGAGGCCAGCAGGACTCGCTTCCGCAACAGGCCAAAGCCGGCCCGGCCATACATCTGGCGCTTGATCATTTTGATCCGATGACGCGGCCTTCGACGACGCCGCAGCTCCAGGGCAGCGTCAGACCGGCGGTGACGGCGGCGAGATCCCGCTCAAGGCCGTTAACGAAGACGCGGAGGCTAGGCAGGTCGTCAGCGCGGACCGCCTTGATCCACTGCGGAAGCTGGTCACCCTGGAGCTGGGTGAGCATCTTCCCGAACGCGCGAACGTGCCCGGTGAGGGCGTTCAGTTCCGGGCAGTCGGCGAGGACGGATTTCAGCTTCAGGCGCTCGCTCTCCGGCAGGGTGTCGGGTGAGTCAGGATCCAGCCGGCGACCGTGCGTGGGGACGGTGGACGGGCTGACGGTGCCGTCGGGGACGTGCGAAACGGCTGGAGGTAGGCGCGTACGGCTCCATAGCCGCCGGTATAGCCATGCGTCTTGATCTCTTCCCAGAGGGTCCAGGCGTTCGTGCAGCCCTCGGCCCATCGCTCGTGCAGGTACTGCTTGAAGTCGTCGAGCTTGGTCCTGCGGTTCTGCCACTGCCCCTGGAACAGGTCTTCCGGCCTCGCGGCGTCCGTCAGCCGCTGGACGGGCGGTAAGTCATGCCGAGTTGGCACTGGATCGAGCGTCGGCTGTGGCCAGCAGCCAGCAATGCGTGGACGGTGGTGTGCTTGGCCCGGGTACCGTCAGCGAACCGGTGCCCTGTCGGCCATGGCGAATCGCTGCCGGCTGATTCTGGATCCAGCGGCTTCTCCGCGGTCGGCTCGGCGGTGGCCGCGTGGAGGCAAGGGCGGTGGCGGGAGACGCACCGCTGGGCCGCTTCGCCGAAGTTGCGCCACAGATGGAACCGGTCGGCGACCTGGACGGCGGTGGCGCCCCGATGCTGGCGCCCTCGGCGAAGAACGGCCCGCGGTCACGGCAGACGACCTCGATCCCCGAACACTGGTTCAGCCAGGCCGCGAGCGTGCCCGCCTCGCGATCAGGCAGTGGGTCCACCGGTCTGCGGGTCTCGACGTCGACCAGCACGGTCCCGTAGACACGCCCCTTGCGCATCGCATACTCATCGACGCCGACCACGCGTGGAATCCGCGGTTGAGGCTCCGGGAGAGCGTCGACCAGGCGCAGGACCGTGTTCCGGCTGACCCTCGCCCCGAAGACGTCGGCCAGCCGGGCACCGGCGCGACCGGCCAGGGCGAGGCCGACCTCGGCCAGCACCGACTGCATTCGTTCGGTCCGTTGGCTGTACCGCCGGGTCAGGCCCGCGACTTGCTCGACGAACGTCCGCCGCCCGCAGGAGGCGTCTTCGCACGTGAAGCGCCGAACACGAAGCCGCAGCACCACTCGCCGTCCCCCAACGGGGAGGTCAGCGGGAAACCGCAGGTAGGACCCGTGCACCCGTCCCGACCAGCTTCCGCAGCCTGGGCACCGAGCCCCGGCCGTCCGACATCTAACACCGACTTGGATGCCCACGCCGTCTTCCTGCACCGACACCACCCTGATCTCTGGAGCCGCCAGGAAGAGCAGTTCTTCCAGCCGGAGCAGTACCTCGCGCACAGCCCAGAACCATCAGCCCGATAGAGGTCGGCACTAGTACTCCAGCCGGAGATGTGATCTTGCTGGTGGGGGGCCGGTGGGAAGACAGGTGCGGCCACCGGTGATCATCGTCAGGTGTGTGGACTGAAG
>NZ_JBFBBS010000040.1:0-58103 GCF_040682835.1 Streptomyces sp. NPDC051104
GGTGGTCTCGTCGTGTTCGGCCTGCAGCAGCCGCAGGAGTTCGGAGACGTTCACGCGGCCAGCTCCACGTCGTCACGCCAGGCGGGGGTGGGGGTGGTGAGGCGGCGGAGCATGCCGGCGGTGGAGGCCCAGTAGACGCGGGAGGCCGCGTTGTCGGGCCGGTGGTCATAGTCGCGGGCGAGGCGGCGGTGGAGCATGAGGGTGCCGTTGACCTGCTCGACCACCCACCGTTTCGGTTGCGGGACGAAGCCTTTGCCCTGGTCGTCGGGGTTGCGCCGGACCACCTCGACGGTGATGTCCTTCACCGCTCCGTGGATGATCACGGCGTCCTTGAAGCCCTGGTCGACCAGGGCTTTCTCCAGGCGCATCCCGCATCGTTCGGCCGCTTGGTCCAGCAGGGCGATGCCGGCCTCGTTGTCGTGTGCGTTCGCGGCCAGGACCACCACGCCGATGATCAGGCCCATGACGTCCACGGCGAGCCCACGCTTGCGGCCAGGCGTCTTCTTGTTCGCATCCAGTCCCGTCGTCTTCTTCGGCACCCCGGCCGCCACGCGGACGGACTGGGTGTCGATGATCACCAGGGACGGGTCCTCTAATCGTCTGGACCGCTCCCGCACCTGGCAGCGCAGAATCTCCTGGATCCGCTGGTCGAGGCCGTCCTCACGCCACAGGGTGAAGTAGTAGAACACCGCCGACCAGGACGGGAAATCGTGCGGCAGGAGCCGCCACTGACAGCCCGTCCGGTTCTGGTAGAAGATCGCGTTCACGACCTCCCGGAGATCACAGGTCCCGGGGTCCCCGGTCGCCGACCGCGCCACCCGCTCCTGCTTCCACCCGGTGACCAGCGGTTCGATCAACGCCCACTGCTCGTCGGTCAAGTCGGTTGCGTACGGCATCCGTTCCATGCCAGCCACCCCATCATGCACACGACATGACACAAGGGCGGAACCGTCCAGTCACCCACGAACGGGTGACACCAGATCATCTGGAACGGGACTTAACGCCCTCTGAGGCAAAGCATGGGGAGAACCGGCATATGCTACGATAACGCCGCAGCCGAGAGCTTTTTCGCTTTGCTTAAAGCGGAGATCGGCACGACCGTCTGGGAGAGCCGCGAGGCGGCCCGCGCCGACGTCTTCCGCTTCATCGAAGTCGAGTACAAACGCACCAGGCTCCGCAAACACCCTGAGTTCGGGTACCTCACCCCACTCGAAACCCGAGCCAGGCTGCAGCACGACTTCACCCCCGCAGCGTAAGCATCCGCTGTCCAAGATCAGGGGGGAACTTCCAAGGCCGGGTAGTTAGCTTCTTTGCAGGTCACGCAAGGGGGGCGTTTCCGGTGCGACTGCCGCGTAGCGTCCCGTGCGGACCCTCTTGATCATTCCCTTCTTGGTCCAGCGGGCGAGTTGTCGGTAGGTGGCGACGAGGGTGACGTCGCCGAGGAGTTCGGCGATCTCCCTTGAGCGCCAGAGTCGTTCTGGTTCTGCCTGCAGGATGGCCAGGACACGCGTCATGCGGTTGCTGTTCTGGCCGGGGCCGACGTACTGGGGGACCGTGGTCGTGGGCAGTGCGGGCTCCGGCGCTGGCGGCGGCAGGAGAGTGATCACCGTCGAGGTCACGGCCTTGCTGGCGTCGGGGCGGCCGTCCTGTTTCCCTTCCGCGTAGCGGGAGATGGGGGACTTCACCTTGCGGGTACTGACGCGGCCCGGCGTGCGGGTGATAGCGCCGACAGCACGCGTCGGCCGATCTCCCCGATGCCCTGCTCGAAGACTCCTTCTGCACCTACCAGCAGGTCACGGGCGGTCTGGAGGGCGACGGTGAAGCCGCAACGGTCGGGATCGTTGCCTGGCTGGGACTCCGCCGCCTGGACCATGGTGCGGCGCAGAACCTGGTAGAGGGTGAGCAGAGCCCACACCTCCTGCTCGACGCCGGCCGGGTCGTGCGAGCGCAGGACACGTCCGTGCAGGATGGTGTGGCGCAAGGCGTAGTAGGCGCTCTCGTGCTCCCAACGCTCGTGATACAGGTGCACGAGGCGGTCGGCGGGGTAGCGGCGGGCGTCCAGGAGCGTGGTCACCAGACGGTAAGAGCCCTCGAAGTTGCTGCCATCGGTGCAGGTGATACTCACCTGGGCTTCGATCGCCGCCGATGACCGAGAGATAGGAGGAGTCGGCGAGAGTTTGAAGGACTGGTGGGCGGCGGCGCTGGCGGATGCGGCCCAGGACCTGTGCGCCGGTGGCGTGCGCGGCGATGAGGAAGTCGTTACTGTCGAAGCCCCGGTCCCACAGCACAAGCATCTCGGGGCCCAGATGGTGCAACAGCTTGGTGGCGTAGGAGGTTTCGCCCTCCCGGGTGGGGCCGAAGACCGCCGCGATGACGGCCCGGGTGCCGGTCTCGACCAGCGTCATCAGCTCGACCTGGGGATACCCGCCGTGCGGGCACCGCCCCAGCCAGCCCCGGTTGCGTTCGCTGTCAGGCACCTTGATCGAGCTGCAGCCGTCGAACGACACCGTCCGATACGGGCCGAACCGCACCCCCGGCATGGTTGGCCGAGCCAACGGCCCGGCCAACACCTCGAACAACGCACGCACCGGCGCGCTGCCGAGTCGGCGGCGCAGATCACGGAGTGCCTTCGTGCTCGGGCGGACAACCGGCATCCCCGACAGGCCGGCCGTCAGCTTGGCCCACACGAGCCGATAGGCGACCTCGGGGAACATGCACGTCGCCAGCAGAAAGTAGACCCCGACCCGTGAGGGAAGATCCCGCAGCCGCCGCTGCACGGTCCGCGTCTCCGACAAGACGGCATCGACCAGCTCGAACGGCACGACCGGCGTCAGCTCTCCCAGATGGCCCGGCGCGAACCGACTCGCGGCCACGGTGACCGTACGGGTGATGGTCGCCAGCGGCGACGGCAGGACACAATGACCGGGCAACGGAGCTCCTTCGGGAACAAGCTGTCTTGGACGACTGCCTGTACCAACGAGCTCCGTTGCTGCATGTCAGGACTTCCACAACTCCCTTGCGTGACCTGCAAAAACGCTAACTACCCGGCCTTGGGGGAACTTCAGTCGCCGCATCGCCCCCTCCGATCGGACATCCCGCTGAACATCGCCCACAACCCGCTGAGGAGAACCCGTCGCCCGTTGCTCTCTTCGGGTGATCGCAGCGTAGGCGACGGCCCTCTCAGGACCGGGCTGACCGGGTCTGAGAGGGCCGAGGCCGAGCGGTACCGCGACTGCCGTCAGCGAGCGGTGCCGCCGGCTGCGGCGCCGGCCGCGATGACCCTGCGGTTGATCTTCCTGACCTGGTCGGGGTCGACCTTCAGGACCGCCCGGTCGTAGGTCACCAGACCGTTCAGTTCACCCTCGACGTCGCTGATCTGGGTGAAGACCGAGCCGGAAAGAGTGGTGGACGCACCGGCAAGGAGTTGGCTCGTGTTGTCCACGTACGTCTTGGTCATCTCGGCGATGTCGGCGGGGCCGCCACCATAGTCCTGACCGCCCGCGACACCGGCGATGTGCCCGGGGATCGTCAGAGAGTAGCCGCCGTGCTCTCCGTCGACGGCCGCGCGAGTGGCGTCGGGCGCGGGGTTCGCCGGGCCGTGGTAGACGTGGTAGTCGATGACGTCACCGCGGCCGGAGTCGCCCTTGGACGCGCAGCAGTTGACACCCGAGTGCGCGTCGACCAGACGCGAGGGGTCCTGCATCTTCACCGAGTCGGCCAGCTCACCGGTGGACTGCTTGCTCTGCTCGCCCCAGCCCTCGTTCATCATGGTCCACATGATCACGGAGGGGCTGCTGATGTGCTGGTCCACGATCTCGTGGACCTCCTTGTCGAACTCCGCGTTGCTCGCGGCACTGGCGGAGTCGGTGAGGCGGCTGGGCATGTCCTGCCAGACCATCAGCCCGAGCTTGTCGGCCCAGTAGTACCAGCGGGCCGGCTCCACCTTGATGTGCTTGCGCACGGCGTTGAAGCCCAGCTGCTTGTGCAGTTGCAGGTCCGACTTCAGCGCGGCGTCCGTCGGGGCCGTGTAGATGCCGTCGGGCCAGAAGCCCTGGTCGAGAGTGGCGAGGAGGAAGGTGGGCTTGCCGTTGAGTTCGATCTTGTTGACCCCGCCGACCTTGGCGACCGATATCGATCGCATGCCGAAGTAGGAGCCCACGCTGTCGTGCGAGCGGCCGTCGGCCAGGGTGACCTTCAGGTCGTAGAGGAACGGGTGGTCCGGGCTCCACAGCTTGGGGTGCGGAATGTGCAGCCGCAGGGGGACGCCCGCGGCGCCGGTGACGGAACCGACGCGCTCGTCGCCGTCGAACGCGGTGGCGGTCACGCGGGCCGAGGCCTTCGTCCCGGCGCTGGGGCGCACCGTGACCGACAGAAAGTCGTCCTTGAGGTCAGGCGTGAGGACCAGGGAGTCGACGCTCTCCTCGGGAACCGGCTCCATCCAGACCGTCTGCCAGATACCCGAGGTGGGGGTGTACCAGATGCCGCTAGGGTCGAGCGACTGCTTGCCGGTCGCCTGCTGCGAGGGGTCGGTGGTGTCCTTGACCTTCAGCATGACGGTCTGGTCGCCGCCGCCCGTGAGGGCGTCCGTGATGTCCGCCGTGAAGGCCTGGTAGCCGCCGGTGTGGTGGGCCACCTGCTTGCCGTTGACGTAGACCCAGGCCTCGTAGTCCACCGCGCCGAAGTTCAGGTGGAGACGGTTGCCCGAGCCGACCCGCCAGCCGGCCGGAACCTTGAACGTGCGCTGGTACAGCGACCAGTCGTGGT
Source organism: Streptomyces sp. NPDC051104 (assembly GCF_040682835.1). NCBI lineage: Bacteria > Bacillati > Actinomycetota > Actinomycetes > Kitasatosporales > Streptomycetaceae > Streptomyces > Streptomyces sp. NPDC051104. The sequence continues at coordinate 4,765 of NZ_JBFBBS010000040.1, forward strand.
GCTCGGCGACGCCGGACAGCGGCGCCTCCATCGGGTAGGGGACGAGGATCTTCCCGCTCAGTTTGCTCGTGGGCAGCGGGGCGTCCTGCGTAGTTCCCTGGAACTGCCAGGTGCCGTTGAGGTTGGCCCACTGCTTGCGGGTCTGCTGCGGACGCGGGTAGTCGGGCAGGGCGTTGGCCGGCGAGACGTCCTTGGCCCACTTGGTGGCGAAGTACCAGGTGGAGTTGTTCTGCGCGATGCTTGAGAACACGGCCAGCGGGCCGGTGGCGGTGTTCAGCCCGCCCTGCCCGTCGTAGCTGATGCGTACCCGGGACTTCATGGCTGCCGGGGTGTCCGTGGCCGCCGCGGTGAAGACCAGCTTGGAGTGATCGGCGGGGTCCGTGGTCACGGTCGGGTTCCAGCGGTGGCCGCCGGCGATCACCGAGACGTGCTTCGTCACGTCCGCGGGCACGGAGTTCACCGCGGCGGGCAGCTGTACGACCGCCTGCCGGCCGGTGGAGTCCACGGTGCTGTGCAGATCCAGGGGCGCGAAGTCGGCCGGCTGGTGCAGGGCGGAGTCGGGGATGGCCTGCCGGTCGATGCCCGGGCCCGACCACTCGGTCTGGATGTAGGCGCCGCCGTTGCCCTGGTTGTAGTCGAAGGACAGTTGGTGCATACCGGCCGTCAAGGTGATCGGCTGCGACGTGGTCTGGACGTCCCAGTCGGTCGTCCAGTGGTCGATGACGCTCGTACCGTCGAGCGACATGCGGAAGCCGTTGTCGCCCTTGATGTAGAACGTGTACGAACCACCGGTGGGCACGTCCAGCATGCCCGTCCAGTGCACGGCGTCGTTCAGGGTGGACCCGGCGCAGTCGCGCAGCGTCGGGAGGAGGTCCTTGACGTTGAGGGAGGGCTGCACCCCGGTGCTGCCGTAGGTGGCAAAGTCCAGCGAGGTGCTGTCGGAGCTGAGATAGCAGTCGCTGCGCAGTCCCTGCGGGGTGACGGTGGAGGCTGCCCCGCCCGCCGGTTCGGCGTGGGCGAGGGAGGTCGGCGCGAGGAGTGCGCCGCCGAGCAGCAGCGGGGCTGCGGCCGCCAGTCTGCGCAGGAGTGTCATGCGGTGTCTTCCGGGACTCAAGGGGTTCTCACCTTTCGTTGGAGTGATGCGCCGGCCTGCCCGCCGTCGGTTGACGGCCTCGGTGGCAGGCCCTGTGGGTTCCGCGGCTGTCAGGCGCGCGGGCGGTCCGGCTGGGTGCGCCAGGCCAGCACGCCGCCGGAGAACCCGGTGCGGAGCTGCGCTGTGATGCGCAGAGCGGTGGTCGTGACGGTGGGGAAGGAGAGCTGGTTGAACCGGTCGGTGGCGACGCCGTAGTCGGGTGCGCCGTGCACGGGGTGCCACTGGCCGTCTGTGGAGAGGTACTCCAGCCGCCAGGACCCGGGGACGCGACAGGCACCGTGGCCGGTGTCGTCGTACCAGTACACCGATGCCGCGTTGACGCGGACGGGCTCGGCGTAGCTGTACTGGATCCACTCCTCGGTCCCGGTGTGGTTCCACCATGTGAAGCGCGGAATCGTCTGGTCGTAGGAACTCGACGGCTCGACGACGGCGTTCATGAGCAGCGCCTGAGGACTGTCGACGCCGCTGAAGGAGGCGGTGACCGCCGCCCACTCGAGTGCCTTGCCGGACGCGGAGGCGGAGGCGGTCGGGAAGGACGTGATGCGCAGCCGCGCGGCGGCCGCCGGGATCAGCGTGAGGCGTTCGACCGGCTCCGCGGTGCGGGCCGGGCTCTGCTGCAGCGGAGCCACGACGTCCTGGTCGTCGCTCACCCAGCCGGTCAGGCGCCGGCCCTTGGCCCGCATGAGCACCGGAGTGCCGGAATGGGTGAAGGGGTTGGCGGCGCGGGCGCGGGTGCGTTCGATGGCGAAAGATCGGGCAGGATCTTGCTGGCCCAGCTCCAGTGCGTAGTTCCACGGTGAGGCGGGGCGCACCTCGTACTCCGGCCATGCGCCGCTGCCGCCGGACTGCTGCCACTCCTCCTCAATGCGCAGGGAGTAGTTGACAGGGCCGTGGTAGACGGAGACGGAGTCCTTGTTGCTGCTCCAGGTGCGCACCGTCGTGCGCATCGGCAACCGCAGGACGATCTGATCGCGGTCGTGCCACCGGCGGTCGAGGACGAGGTGGCCGCCGCTGCGCCGGACGGGCACGGGGCGCCCGCCCATCCGGACCGAGGGCTCCTCGCACCATCCCGGAACCCGCAGGTAGAGCGGGAAGTCGACGGCACGCGGAGTGGACACGGTCAGGGTGACGGTGTCGTCGAAGGGGTAGTCCGTGTGCTCGGTGACGGTGACCGTGGTGCCGTCACCCACCTTGGCACGTACGGAGGACTCGGCGTACAGGGAGGCGCACAGGCCGCCGTCGATGCTCGCGAGCCACATCTCCTCGGCGTAGTAGGGCCAGCCCATCCCGTAGTTGTGGGGACAGCAGCGGTACTGGTGGATGCCGGGCATGTACGCCTGCATGGCGAAGGAGTTGTTGAACTGGCCATGCGACTTCGCAACGTTGTCCAGCTGGATGCTGTTGGCCGCCGTCACGTAGTGGGTGCCCTTCTGCCGTGGGTCGAAGGCGGCGGGCAGCATGTTGAGGGCCAGGTCCTCGCAGCGGTCGGCCCACAGGGTGTCACCGGTGATACGGGTGAGTATCTGGTGGCTGTGCATGTACTCGACAATGCCGCACGTCTCGAAGCCCTGGCGTGGGTCGTGGTAGCCGGGGCGTGCGTTCTCGTCCGCGGCGAAGCCACCGCCGGGGAACTGCCCGTAGCCGCCCATGACGGTGTCGTAGACGCGGTGGGTGGCCGCGAGGAAGGAGGGATCGCCTGCGAGGACGCCGTACTGGGCGGGTTCCCGGAAACCCTGGGCGAGGTTGACGTTGTGCCAGGTCGGGATCACGTGGGTGTAGTCGGCGCTGTGGGTGTGCATCGTGCGGACCAGGTCCAGCAGCCAGTCGTCGCCCGTGCGGTTGTAGAGCCAGTAGGCGGTGTCGATGGTGTCTCCGACACGGGCCGAGCCCCAGCCCTGCCCGAAGAGCGTGCCGGGCTGGGCGTGGAGGTACTTCAGCCAGCCGGTCAGAGCCGGTACGACGCGGTCGTCGCCGCTGAACTCGTGCCAGGTGCGCAGCGCGTCCAGGACCGGCATGTGGGGCCAGAAGTCCGGTCCGCCGTTGAGCGAGGTGCGCAGGCCGGAGGGGCCGAAGAAGCCGTCGGGCTGCCGGGTGGCGAGGATGCGGTCGATCCAGGTGCGGGTGAGTTCGAGGGTACGGCTGTCCTGGGTGACGTAGCCCAGGTCGCCGAACCCCCTCAGCCAGTAAGGGAGTTCCTCCCAGCCGTCCCGCTCCGGAACGGCCCACCCGCTGGTCTTGTCGTCCAGGTAGTCGGACACCTCGGGCATGCGCCCGTTCAGACCGTCGAGCTGGAGGTCCAACTGGGTGCGCAGCCAGCCCTTCGGGGTGATGCTGCCGGGCGGCAGCCGCAGGAACGGCTCCTGCTGCAGGGGGGCGCGGTTGGCGGTGTAGTGGGGCTGGGAGCCGGCGGCCGGGGCGACCGGACTCGGGGACGACGAGGCCTGCGCAGGTGCGGCGGTGCCGGTCAGTGCGACGGCACCGGCGGCACACATGGATCTGGTCAGGAACGTGCGGCGTTCCATGAGGTGTCCCTCCTGGTCAAGGACCGCGTGCAGCGGCCGTGCGGAACAGTGCAGCGGCATGTGTGCGGGGTGGTGCGCGGGGGCCGGCACGGGGCCGGCACAGTTGCGTCGGTGTGGCTTCACGGTTCGCGGCGTTCCGTCGGCCCGAAATGTGGGGCGCTACCGCCGGCTCGCGACCGACCGGCGGCGCAGCACCCGGCGAGAGCCCCCGGACCGTGATCGGTCCGAGGCGTTCAGCCCGCTTCCTACTGGTAGGTGATGGTGATCGGGCCGCGGACGGTGTGCCGGGGCAGGGTGATCGTGAGAGTTCCGGTGGAGCTGTTCCAGCGGTAGTCGGACGCGGTCAGGCGGGCGCCGGTGGCGGTGACCTTCGTGGGCGCGTGGGTCGTTCCCAGCAGGGACAGCGTCCACCGACGGTTGCCCACCTGGCCGGGGAAGGAGCCCCGCGCCGGACCGATCGTCACCGTGTGCCGCGAGCCGCTGAGGTCGTATCGGATGGTCGTCGTGGCGCTGTGCCCCTTCAGCGTGGTCGTCCCGTCGTCCTCGTACAGGCGGTACGACCCCGGCGCGCCGGTGGCGACGGTCAGCGTGACATCGGTCAGCGGTGCCTTGTCGTCGCTGGTGACGTCGTGGGTGCGGGTCGGCAGGATGCCGCCGGCCTTGATGAACACGGGCATGGTGTCCAGGCCGGTGGAGACGTCCTGGGTGGTGCCGCCCTGGTAGGTCCTGCCGGTGAAGTAGTCGGTCCACTGGCCGGGCGGGAACCACACCGAGGTGGTCGCGGTCGTCCCCGGCGCCGTCACCGGGGCCACCAGGACGTCCGAGCCGTAGAAGTACTCGCTGCCCGCGGTGGCGTACGCCTGGGCCTCCTCCGGATACTCCAGGTAGGTGGGGCGGACGATCGGCACGCCGGTGCGGTTCGCCTCCTCGGCCAGCGAGTAGGTGTACGGCACCAGGTTCTCGCGGAGGTTGAGGAACCTGTCGGCGGACGTGCGGGCCTCGGTGCCGTACTGCCAGGGCAGCCGGTCGCTGTGGTTGCTGTGCAGGCGGTCGACCGGCTGGAAGGCGCCGAACTGGACCCAGCGGGCGTACAGGTCGTCGGGCAGCTTGTGCGTGGTGCGGGTCTGGCCGCCGTCGGTGTAGGTCTCCGAACCGGTCAGTCCCGTCGTGTCGTTGTGACCGCCGATGTCATGGGTGATGGCGGCCATGCCGGTCGCCGCCGACTCCCCCGGGGTGTAGCCGACCTCCAGCTTCAGAGCGCCCCAGGTGGAGGAGGTGTCTCCGGTGAAGTGCACGGTGGTGCGCTTGTCCGCCCAGGGGCCGGTGGGCAGCGCCTGCTGGCCGCTGTATCCGCCGGCCAGCAGGGAGCCGTAGGCGCGCGAGAGGACGAAGCCGCGGCCGAGGGTCTTGCCGGTGAGGGTGGCGTACTGCTGGTTGATCCAGGCGTCCGGCGTGACACCCCGCAGCGACGACTGCGAGGAGTCGCAGCACCAGTCGAGCCACCAGAAGTCGTTGCCCTGCTCGTCCATGGTCCGGTGCAGGTCCAGGTAGGCCTTGAGCTGCTCGGGGTCGCCGAAGTCGAAGGTGTAGCAGTTGCTCTCGACCGAGGCGCCCGGGGCGCAACCACCCTTCGTCAGCTTGCCCTTGGCCGTGGCCTGCGCCTGGGCGAACTGAGGGTCGGAGGCGAGGATGCTCGGGTGCACGTTGAGGGTGTTGTGCAGCCCCTGCGCGGCCGACCAGTCGAAGAACCCCTTCGGGTCCGGAAACCTGCCCGAGTCCATCTCCCAACCGCTCCAGTTGTTCACGGCCTTGAAGTCCGTGTCGGTCACCAGCACGTCCAGCGGGACGCCTTCGGACCGGAAGGCGGGGAGGATGGTGTTCTCGTAGTCGGCCGCGGTGCGGTCGATGTACTCGGAGTACCACACGCCGTACGCCCATGAGGGCAGGAGTGCGGGCGGCCCGGTCAGGGTGGCGAGGTCGGTGAGGCCCTGCTTGTAGTCGTGGCCGAACCCGAAGACGTAGCCGTCCTGGTAGGGCTCGCCGCCGTGCGGGGGACGCGGTGTCACCTTCTGCGTCGCGGTGTCGTAGAGCGCCGACGGGGTGTCGTCCAGCAGGTACCAGCCGTCCTTGTCGAGCAGGCCGGGGGTGGTCGTCGGGGCGGGGCCGTTGCCGGTCACGCCGTCCAGGCCGCGGCGGTAGCCGCCGAGCGCGAGGTGCGGCTGCGGAGCCGCGGCGCCGGTCGGGGCCACGGAGACGGTGTCCAGGTTGACGTGGCAGCTCGCCGTGTCGGGGCAGCCCAGGGTGATGTCGTCCTCGCCCGCCTTGAGGATCACCGGTACGGAGGCGGTCCGCCAGTCGTCCCAGTCCTTCGTCGCCGGCAGCGTCAGTGTGCCGGTGGTGGCGCCCGCGGACACCGAAGCGGTGCGGGTCTGGTGCAGGCCGTCGCTGCCGGTGCCGTTGGCGTAGCGCACCCGCAGGGTGTAGGTGCCGTCGGCGGGCACTCCGACCAGATGGGTGGTCAGGCCCGATCCCTGGTTCAGTTCGGCGACGAAGCCGCCTCCCGCGTAGCCCTGGTGGTCGGTGGCACTGGTCGCGGTGCCGGCGATCCGGCCGGCCTCCGCCTCGCAGCTCACCCCGAGCAGGCAGTCGGTGATCGCCGTGGTGGACACCGGCGGGTACGGATCGCCGGGGCGTACCAGCGCGACGCTGTCGACGTTGACGTTCCCGCTGTCCGAGGCGGTACGGGTCAGCGCGACCGTGTGGTGGCCCGCGCCGAGCGCCACGCTCGCGGTCGCGACCTTCCAGGTGTCCCAGCTCCCCGTGGACGGCAGAGTCACCGTCTGCCGGGCGCCGCCGTCGACCGACAGGGCCAGTGTCCGGGTCTCGTCCTTGCCGTCGCCGCCGAGGGAGTTGGCGTACCGCAGGTCGAACTGGTAGGTGCCGGCGCTGCTGACATCGATGTCGGCCGACGCCGAACTGCCGGTGCCCGTGAATCCCGCGGCGAAGCCGGTGCCTGTGTGGCCGGCGTGGTCGTAAGCCACCGACACGCCGTCGAGCCGGAGGTTCTCCGCCTCGCACAGATCGCCCGGCTTGCAGGTCAGCCGCTTCCAGGGGGTGGCGGTCACGGGGGCGTCGCCCGCCGTCAGGTGCACCGAGAGGTTCTCGGCGTCGAACGGTCTGGAGCCGACCCGGTAGCGCAGGGTCAGCGCGCTCGTTCTGATGGTCAGCCAGCCGTCGGAGGTCTCGGCGGTGTAGGAGGCCGGGGCGAAGCCGTCGCGGCCGATCGCGTTGAACGTGGGCTCGTCGGTGAACTCGTGGTCGCCCGCGTACTCGGTGCGGATCAGCGTCGGCGAGAGAACCTCGAAGCGGGCATCGCCGGAGGTGACGGTCGGGATGCGGTGGCCCGGCCGCGCCTCGCCGGCCGAGGCGGGACCGGTGCCCGCCAGCGTCATGGCGGCGGCGACGGCCAGGGCCGCGGCGGCGCCCATCTGCCGCCGCGCAGTTCTGCGCCGTCGCTTCTTCGATGCGACTGTCATGTCAACTCCGTTTACTCGTCGGCCGGATGACGGGTGGCTGCGGCGCTGCCCGCAGGCGTCGCACCCGTGGACGTCGGCACCTGGCCCATCGAGCGCAGCGCCTCGCCGGTCTCGCAGGAGCCGCTGGCGCGGTCGTCGTCGACGGTCTTCACGCACCGCCCCGACAGCAGGCCGGTGCTCAGGCACTCAGCTGCGGAAAGCGGAACTCGGTGCGGCTGCGGTACTCCTCACCCGGTCGCAGGACCGTGCTCGGGTACTCCGGCCGGTTCGGCGAGTCGGGAAAGTGCTGGGTCTCCAGACACACGGCGCCATGGCGCTCGTAGGGCTTGCCTCCGGGCCCCCTGAGCGATCCGTCCAGGGCGTTGCCGGTGTAGACCTGAATGCCGGGCTCGGTGGTCCACACCTCCATCCGTCGGCCGCTTTCGGGGTCGGCCAGGCGGGCGGCACGGCGCAGCGTGCCAGGGGTGCCCGCCGGGGTGAGCACCCAGCAGTGGTCGTATCCCCCGGCGGCGGTCAGTTGGTCGTCCTCCTCGTCGATCCGGTCGCCGATCGGGCGGGCGGTGCGAAAGTCGAAGGGGGTGCCCGCGGTGGGCGCGGGAGGGCCGAGCGGGATCGCCTCGGCGGTCACCGGCAGGTACGCGTCGGAGTCCAGTTCGAGAGTGTGGCCGAGCACGTTCCCGTGGCCGGCTCCGGCGAGGTTGAAGTAGGAGTGGTTGGTGAGGTTGACCACGGTGGCACGGTCGGTGCGGGCCCGGTAGTCGATGGCGAGGGTGCCGCTGCGGTCGAGGCTGTAGGTGACCTCAACGTCCAGGGTGCCGGGGAATCCCATCTCACCGTCCGGGCTGCGCAGTTCCAGGCGCAGCGCGGCCAGGTCGGAGCAGTTGCCGGGTGCCGGACTGGCCTTCCAGAGCCGCCGGTGGAAGCCCTCGGGGCCGCCGTGCAGCGCGTGGCCGCGGTCGGTGGCGGGTACGCGGTGGGTCTCTTCGCCGAGGGTGAACTCGCCGTGGGCGATGCGGTTGCCGTAGCGACCGATGAGTGCGCCGAAGTAGGGATTGGGCGCGGAGTACTCCGCCATGCCGGGGAGGCCGAGCACGATGTCGCCGACGCACCCGGAGGGTGCCGGTACCCGCAGGCTGGACACGATGCCGCCGAAGGTGAGCACGTCCGCGCTGACCCCGCTGCCGGAGTCCAGCCGCCAGCAGTGCACCGGTGTGCCGTCAGGCGCGGTGCCGAACGGTGAGCCGGTCAGGGTGGGATGGGATGTCAAGGTCGTATTCCTCGGTCGTCGTCGGTGCGATGGGGGTGGCGGCGCGGAGGGTGGTGCCGGTCAGGCTCTGCGGATCGCGGTGGACTCGCGCACGATCAGCCGGTAGCCGGGCAGGATCCGGCGGGGCGGAAGCGGCGGGTCCTGCCCCCGATCGGCGATCCGCTCCACCAGGCACTCCACGGCGAGGCGGGCGAGGTCGGACTTGTCGGGGGCGACGGTGCTGAGCGACACCGCTCCGTAGCGTGCCTCCTCGATGTCGTCGAAGCCGACCACTGCGATGTCCTCGGGTACCCGCAGGCCTCGTTCGACCAGGGTGCGCATGGCGCCGAGAGCGACCAGGTCGTTGTAGGCGAAGACGGCGTCGGGGCGCTCGTCCCGGTCGAGCAGCGAGGCCATCGCGGCGGCGCCGTCGGCCCGGTCGTAGCCCTCGGTGGCCACCACCATGGACTCGTCGGGGACCAGGCCGGCCGCGCTGATCGCCTCCCGCCAGCCGCGCAACCGCAGGTGGGCGGGCTGGCGGGCGCTCTCGCGGCGCGCGCCGAGGAAGGCCACCCGGCGCCGTCCGAGGTCGAGCAGATGGCGCACCGCGATCCGGGCCGCGCCCACGTTGTCGATCATGATGTGGTCGTAGGGGGCGTCGTACTCGCGCTCGCCCAGCAGCACCATGGGCGGGCCCTCGGGCCGGGCCAGCAGGTCCTCGCGCTCCAGTCCGATCGGGCTGAGGATCAGCCCGTCGATGACGTGCGAGCGGAAGCCCTGCGAGACCAGCAGCTCCTTCTCCCGCAGCCCTGCGGTGTGGTCGAGCAGCACCGTCAGGTCGTGCCGGGCGGCGGCGTCGATCACCGCGCCCGCGACCTCCGCGAAGTAGGGGTTGCCCAGCTCCGGAATGGCCAGTGTGATCAGGCCGGTGCGGCCCTTGCGCAGGTGGCGCGCGGTCAGGTTGGGCCGGTAGCCCAACTCGTCGATGGCTCGCTGGACTCGTTCACGGGTCTGAGGGGTCACGTGCGGGTAGTCGTTGACCACGTTCGACACGGTCTTGACCGACACGCCGGCGCGCTGCGCGACATCCTTGAGGCTGGCACCCACGGCGATCCTTTCTCAGGGGTGGAGGGGTCTCGGCCGTCTGCTGGGCGGCCGTGCAGGTGCGTCAGGCACGGCGGCGGGTGCTCATTCGAGCTGCTGGGTGCGGCTGAGAAGGGTCTGCATCAGAACTACCACGGCGAGGAAGGCACCGTTGACGGTGTCGGTGAAGGCGGAGCCGTACTGCGAGAAGTAGTGGTCGATGAGGTTGTGGATGACCGCGAGCAGCAGCACGCCGCTGACGGTGCCGCTGACCGAGCCGCTGCCTCCGGTGAGCAGGGTGCCGCCGATGACGACCGAGGCGATGGCGGTCAGCTCGTAACCGATGCCGATGGTGGTCACGCCGGAGCCCAGGCGCGCGCCGCCCAGTGCGCCGGCCGCCGCGGCCAGGGTGCCCGACAGCAGGTAGACCAGCACCTTGGCGCGGGCCACCGGCAGGCCGAGCAGCAGTGCCGCGTTCTCGTTGCCGCCGGTCGCGGTGAGGGTGGCGCCGAAGCGGGTGCGGGTCAGCAGCAGCGCGCCCAGGGCGAAGAACACGGCCACGATCAGCACCGGGGTCCAGGTGCCCGCGCCGAGGGAGCGGAAGGCGGAGTGCTGCGGCACGAGGTAGGTGGTCGCGCCCTCGTCAGTGATGGCCTGCATCAGGCCGCGCAGTCCGAGGAGTCCCACGAGGGTGACGATGAACGGCGCCATGCGGGCCCGGGCGACGAGCAGTCCCTGTACGGTGCCCCAGGCGGCGCCGACGGCAAGGGGCACCAGGACGGCCAGCCAGGTGCCGTGGGTGGAGCCGTAGGCCCCGAGCACTCCGCCGAGCGCGTACATGGAGCCGACGGACAGGTCGATGCCGCCGGTGATGATGACGAAGGTCATGCCGAGGGCCAGCAGCCACACGAACGCGTTGTTGCCGAGGATGCTGCTGATGTTGGACCAGGTCGGGAAGGTGTCGGAGGTCGCGGAGGCGATGGCGACCACCAGCACTAGCACGGCCAGCGCGCCGCGCCGCTGGATCTGCGGGGCGATCCGCTCGCCGAGGGTGGGGCTCGGGGCGTCCGCCCCCGGCTGTGCGGTCGTAAGGACGGTGGAGGTCATCGGGTACCACGCTCCAGGGAGGCGTACACGGCGAAGCAGATGATGGCCGCCTCGACGATCTGGGTGTACGACGTGTGCACGTTGTGCTGGGTGAGCACCGCGGTGATCAGCTGCATGAACAGGGCTCCGGCGACGGTGCCGAGCACCCGCACCCGGCCGCCGGACAGCGGGGTGCCGCCGACGACGACCGCGGTGATGGCGTTCAGCTCCATGTTCAGGCCCTGGTTGGCGGGGTCGGCCTCGGCGCCGTGGCTGACGATGAGCACGCCGGCGAGGGCGGCCAGCACCCCGGAGATCACGTACACGGTGATCAGTACGCGACGAACGGGCAGCCCGGACAGCCGGCTGGCCTGCCGGTTGTCCCCTACGGCCACCAGCTGCCTGCCGAAGGTCGTACGGCGCACCAGCAGACCCGTGAGCAGCGCGCACACCGCGGCGATCCACGCCATCTCCGGCAGCCCGGCGATGTTGCGCGAGCCGAGGTCGAGAATGCCGGGCTGAAGGACGGGCTTGGCGGAGTTGCCGTTGATGATCTCGGCCAGGCCCCGCACGCCGATCATCAGTGACAGGGTGGCCACGATGGGCTGGATGCGGGCGAAGGCGACCATCGCGCCGCCGACCGCGCCCGAGACCGCGCCGAGGAGCAGGGCGACGAGCAGTGCTCCGCCCAGTCCGTAACCGGCGTACAGCGGTATGACGGAGGCGGCCAGTGCGATGACGGCGCCGACCGACAGGTCGATGCCCTCGGTGCCGATGACCAGGGCCATCCCGAGCGCCACGAGGAGCGTGGGCGCGAGCTGGAAGAGCTGGACGCGGAGGTTGCTCATCTCGACGAACGACGCGTCCATGCCGACGGCCACGAAGAACAGCACGACGAGGGCGGCGTAGACGCCGTACTCCTGCAACAGGCGCAACAGGCGGGCGCGGTCGGCCACCGGGCCGGTCCACGTGAGCGAGGTCATCGCTGGTTCTCCTTGACGGGGGCGGGCTCGGACGGCGCGGCCGGTTCTGCGGCAGCCGGTGCCACGGGGTCCTCGCCGCCGGAGATAGGCACGGCGGCTTCGCCGGCCGCCTCCTCGGGCGCGGTGGCGAGCGCGTCGAGCAGGCCCCCCTCGGTGACCTCCTCGTCGGCGAGGTGTCCGACGACGTGTCCGTCCTTGAGGATCACCACACGGTCGGAACCCTCGACCAGCTCCTCCAGGTCGGAGGAGATCAACAGCACACCGAGGCCGTCGCCGGCGAGTTCGTCGATCAGCGCCTGCACCTCGGCCTTGGCGCCGACGTCGATGCCCCGGGTCGGCTCGTCGAGCAGCAGCACCTTGGGGTTCAGGCACAGCCAGCGGGCGAGCAGCACCTTCTGCTGGTTGCCGCCGGACAGGTCGCTGACCTTCTGATCGGGGCTGGAGGCCTTGATCCGCAGCCGCTTCATGAAGAACGTGACGATCTCGTCCTGCTTGGCCTGCGAGACGAGTCCCGCACGCGACAGGCGCGGCAGCGCGGCGAGCGAGATGTTCTCGCGCACCGACAGGTTGGGGATGATGCCCTCGGTCTTGCGGTCCTCGGCAAGCATCACCACGCCGGCCCGGATCGCGGCGGCGGGGCTGCGCCGGTGCATCGCCCGCCCCTCGATCTCGACGGTGCCGCCGTCGGTGGCGAGCGCGCCGACGATCGCCTTCGCGGTCTCGCTGCGACCGGCCCCGAGCAGGCCGCCGAGGCCCACGACCTCGCCGGGGTGGATGTCGAGCGAGACATCGTGGAGCCGGTGACGGGCCGACAGATTGGTTGCCCGAAGGGCTGGTTGGCCTTCCCGGCGGTCGTGGCGCTCGGCGTCGAAGGCCGTGGTGCCCTTCTCCCGGACGGTGGACATCTCCCGGCCGAGCATCAGGGAGACCAGCCGCAGCCGCTGGAGTTCGGCGATCGCGCCGGTGTGCACGACCGCGCCGTCGCGCATCACGGTGACCCGGTCGCAGATCGCGTAGAGCTCGTCGAGCCGGTGGCTCACGTAGACCACCGCGATGCCCTGCTCCTTCAGGTCGCGGATGACCGAGAAGAGGGTGTCCACCTCGCGCGGTTCCAGTGAGGAGGTGGGCTCGTCCATGATGACCACCCGTGCGTCGATCTGCACCGCACGGGCCAGCGCCACCATCTGCTGCGCACCCAGGCCCAGGCTGCGCAGCGGGCGGGTGACGTCGACGTGCACGCCGTAGCGGCCGAGCACCTCGGTGGCCTCGCGGTTCATCCGGGCGACGTCGACGAGCCCGAAGCGGCGCGGTTCACGGCCGAGGTACAGGTTGCGCGCGACCGACATCAGGGGGACGAGGTTGACCTCCTGGTAGATGGTGGAGATCCCGACCGCCTGGGCCTCCAGCGGGTTGCGGAAGTCGCGTGAGCGGCCGGCCAGCCGTACCGTGCCGGAGTCGGGTCGGTAGACTCCGGTCATCACTTTGATCAGGGTGGACTTGCCCGCGCCGTTCTCGCCGATGAGCGCGTGCACCTCGGCGGGACGCAGGGCGAAGTCCACGTCGCGCAGCGCGTGCACGCCGGCGAAGCTCTTGTTCACCCCGGCGACTTCCAGGACGGAGTCGCCGGGGGTATCGAGGTCCTGCTGGACCACGTCTTCCTCCTCATACGGGACTGCCGGGTGCGCCGGAGCGGCGCGGCAGCCGTTGCGGCGGGTCCGGTGGCCGCAGGGGGAGAACCTCCGCGGCCACCGGAGCCGGCGGCTCGGTCAGTACACCAGGCCCTGGGAGAGTGCCTGCTTGGCGTTGTCGGGCGTGAAGTGGCCGTCCTTGATGATCACCTTGGGCTGCACGCCGGTGGTGCCGTAGAAGTCCTGCAGCGACTTGAAGGCGAGGGGACCGAACCGCGGGTTGGTCTCGATGTCGGCGACGGCCTGGCCGGCGGCGACGTTCTGGACCATCTGCGAGATGCCGTCGATGGTGACGATCTTCACGTCCTTGCCGGGGGTCTTCCCGGCGGACTTGATCGCCTGGATTGCGCCGAGGGCCATCTCGTCGTTCTCGGCGTAGACGGCGTTGATGTCGGAGTGCGCCTGGAGCAGCTGCTCCATTACCTTCTGGCCGTCGGTCTGGGCGAAGTTGCCGGTCTGGGAGGCCACGATCCTCATCTTCGGGTACTTGGCCTTGACCTGGTCCTCGAAGCCCTTGGTCCGGTCGGTGGTGACGTTGTTGCCGGGGCTGCCGGTCAGGATCGCCACGTGCGCGCTGCTGCCGGTGGCCTTCGCCAGGTCGTCGGCGGCTATCTGCGCCTGGCCGTAGAAGTTCGAGCCGGCGAAGGCGATGAAGTCGGTGCAGGCGGTGCCGGAGACGGAGCGGTCGATGGTGAGCACCGGGATCTTCTTGGCCTTGGCCTGGGCCAGCGCCGGGCCAAGGCCGTCGGAGTTCTCCGGGGCCACGATGAGGACCTTGGCGCCCTGGGCGATCATGTCCTCGATCTGCGAGTTCTGCGCGTTGACGTCGGCGTTGGCGTTGCGCTCGATGAGCTTGACGCCCAACTGCTTGGCCTGGGCCTCGATGCTCTTGGTCTCGGTGGCTCTGAAGGGGTTGCTGGTCGACTCCGACTGCGAGAAGCCGACCACGGTCTTGCCGTCGGTGATGTCGAGCTTGGGGACACGGCCGCCGTACCTCTGGTACGTGCAGCCCGGGCCGCCGGCGGAGTCGGTCGGGGTCGCGAGCTGCTGGGCGGCCGCGGTGTTGTTGGCGGCACTCGCGCCGGCGCCGGACGTGGGCGAGTCGTTGCCGGACTTCGTGCAGGCGGTCGCGGCCAGGCACAGGCTGGCGGTCAGTACGGCGGTGGAAACGGCCTTGGACCGGAGGGAGGCGTACATGCGCCGATCACATCCTCGTCGAAAAAGTCTGGGCATGCGGAGCTCTGGCTGAAGAGCGAAGAGGAAACCGGCCGGGCGGGCTCGTGGGCGACCTGGCCTGACGGGTTCGTACAACGATGTAGAGGCACAGTGGACGACAGCCCCGAAAGCTGTCAAGACATCAGACGGCCTTCATCGCAACCGGCTTGCGCAGCGGACGCGTAAGTCCGTGGGGAGCTGTGCGGATTGCGACTCTCACGCCGCCCCCAGTCCGTCAGTAAGGCGCCTTGCCCTTCACAAATACACAGGCCAGGAGGGTCTGTTCGAAGGATCGAACCGACTTGGGAGGGGTCTGAAACCTTTGGGAAACACGTTGAATCCGAAGGGTGGACATGACATCACGGCTGTGCTGTCATCGTCCTGCTTCAGTTTTCCATCGTTGTAGGAACAGCCTTCGATGTGTGCCGTGTGGTGGTCGATGCCGGGCCTCCGCGCGTCCCCCCATGGCTCCTTCCGGCAGATCGACGCGCCTGTCAGCCCTCGCGCGACTTCCCGCCCTTCACCGCTTGCCCCGAGCGGCTCCTCAGGAGAACCGAATGACCCCGAGAAACGACAACGCCGGCCAGCCCGCCAACGAGTCGAACACCCCCGATTCGCCGGTCGGCTCCGGCGCCCCCGCCGGAGGGCTCAGCCGCCGCGGCCTGATGCGGTGGACCGGCGTGGCCGGCCTCGGCATGGCCGGCGCCGGTCTGCTGCCGGGCTTCGCGCAGAGCGCGCAGGCCGCTTCCCTGCCAGCGCAGGAGACGGCCGCCCCGGCATCCTCCGGCGGCCGCTCCCTCAGCCCGGCGGCTCCGGCCTTCGACCCGATCCGGCCCCCGGCCGTCCCGCTGGCCGTCCGCTCGCCCTACCTGAGCACGTGGCTGAACGCCGACCTGCCGGCCGGCCACTGGGCGTCGTTCTGGACGGGCCACACCACCGCCATGACCGGCGTCATCCGGGTCGACGGCACCAACTACCTGTTCCTGGGCGCGCCGAGCGTGCCCGACCACCCGCTCAACCGCGGCGCGGTGCAGCGCTCGCTGACGCTCACCGCGACCCGCTCGCAGTTCGTCTTCGAGGCCGGCGGCGCGGAGCTGACCCTGACCTTCCTCTCCCCGGTCGAGCCCGGCGACCTGCGCCGCCAGTCGATGCCGCTGTCGTACATCGCCGCGGACGTGCGCAGCCTGGACGACAAGGCACACGACGTCGCGCTGTACTTCGACATCTCCGGCGAATGGGCCTCCGGCGACTCCGGGACGAAGATCCGCTGGTCCCAGGAGCAGCTGTCCGGCTCAGGCGGCACGACGGCGACCTCCCTTTCCTTCACTCCCGACAGCCCCGGAGTGCTCAAGGAGAACGGCGACATGGCAGCCTGGGGCACCCTCGTGTGGAGCGCCACCAACCGCTCCGGGCTGAGCTGGCAGATCGGCTCGGACTCCGCCGTGCGCGCCACCGCCCTGGAGGGTAAGGCGCTGGCCAACTCCGCCGACACCCGCCAGCCGCGCCCCATCAACGACGGCTGGCCGGTCTTCGCCTTCCGCTTCGACCTCGGCAGCGTCCACGACTCCGCCAGCGCACTCCTGTCGGTAGGCCACGTCCGCGAGCCCGCCGTCAGCTACCTCGGCGAGCAGCTGCCGCCGCTGTGGAAGTCGTACTGGTCGAGCTGGCAGGACATGGCCGCGTTCTTCCACTCCGACGCGACCGCGGCGCAGAAGCGCACCGCGGCCCTGGACCACAAGGTGCGCAAGGAGGCGACGGCCGCGGGCGGCGCCAAGTACGCCGCGCTGTGCGCGCTTTCGCTGCGGCAGGCGTACGCGGGTACCGAACTGGTCAGCCGGAAGGGCAAGCCCTGGGCGTTCCTGAAGGAGATCTCCTCCGACGGCAACGTCTCGACCATCGACGTGACCTACCCCGCGATGCCGGTGTTCCTCTACCTGGACCCGCAGTACCTCGGCCTGATCCTGGAACCGCTCTTCGACTACCCGGAGAACGGCGGCTGGCCCAAGAAGTTCGCCGAGCACGACCTCGGCTCCAGCTACCCCAACGCGACCGGGCACAACGACGGCAACGAGGAGGACATGCCGGTCGAGGAGTCGGCCAACATGCTACTGATGACCGCCGCCTACCTGGCGCGCAGCAGCTCCGCCACGGCCCGTGCTTTCGCCACCGCCCACTACACGATCCTCAAGCAGTGGGCCGACTACCTGGTCGACAACGCACTCGACCCGGGCTACCAGAACCAGACCGACGACTTCACCGGCTTCATCGCCCACAGCGCGAACCTCGCCCTGAAGGGCATCCTGGCCATCGGCGCCATGGGGAAGATCGCGACCGCGGCAGGCAACTCCTCCGACGCCGACCACTACGCCGGCATCGCCCGCGACTACATCGGCCAGTGGGTGGACAAGGCTCAGGACACCGGCAAGGACCATCTCAAGCTCGCCTACGACCAGCCCGGCACCTGGAGCCTGAAGTACAACGGCTACCCCGACGTGCTGCTCGGTCTGAACCTTGTGCCACGCGAGGTGGCCCAGAAGGAGGGCGACTGGTACCTGTCGCAGGCCAACCAGTTCGGCATCCCCATGGACGTGCGGCACAGCTACACCAAGGGCGACTGGGAGATGTGGACGGCCGCGTGGCTGCACGACCACCCGGTCAGCGACCTGTTGGTCTCCTCCCTTTACCAGTTCGCGCACACCTCGCCTTCCCGCGCGCCGTTCACCGACTGGTACGACACCATGACGAAAACCCAGAACGGCTTCCAGGCCCGCCCGGTGGTCGGTGGCGTCTTCGCCCTGCTGAGCCTGGGCTCCTGACAGGTCACCTCGTACGGTGCCGGTGGGGGTCCTTCCACCCCCGGCACCTGCGTGGCGCCACGGCGGACGGCAAAGCTCTCAGGCGCTCAGCATCATCGCGGCGACCCGGCAGCGCCAGGCAGTGCAGGGCGCGCTCGGCGATCTGCTTCCTGTCGGGCGCCACGGTGGTCAGCAGCGAATGCGCGTACCGGGCGTCCTCGATGCCGTCGGAACCGACGACGGCTAGGGTCTTTCGTTTGGATCAGGCCGGATCAGGGAGCGGGGCCCGGTGCCGTGCATCGCAAGGCGGAGGAGGGCGCCATGGCAACCGACGACAACACCGCGAGGTGCGGCACCGGGCCCCGCGAGCCCGGCATGGTCCGAACGAGAGGCCCCAGGTCCTCGGGGACGTGCAGCCGGTATTGGTGTGTCATGTGGAACGCGCCGAGCGCGAGTTCGCCGCTGAACGCGAAGAAACCGCCGCAAAGCCGTGGCAGAGCTTTCGCAGCCCATGGAGGAATACATAGCCATGCAGTCATATCCCGGTGTTTCCCCGGCCGAGTTGGACATCGACGTGTCGGCCGACGTGGCGGCTCTCCACACCGACGGCATCACCGCACGGAGGGGCGCGTTCACTCCGGAGTGGGCGGACCGGCTTCGCGAGGACATCGACAGGGCCTTCGCCGAGGCGCTGAGCCGGCCGGACGGCGCCGTGGGGCGCGGACCGAACCGCTACTACGTCGAGATCCACCCCGAGCAGCTTCGGGGCTTCGTGGAACTGGTCGACCATCCCTGGGTGCGGTCGCTGTGCACCGCAGTGCTCGGACCGGACTACCGCATCGTGGAACTCGGCTTCGACGTTCCACTGGAGGGCGCGGTCAACCAGCCGTGGCACCGTGACTTCCCCATGCCCGAGGAGACCCGGCGCGAGCGTCGCCTCACCTCGCTCGCCTTCAACGTGACCGGTGTGGACACCGCCGAGGACATGGGCCCCTTCGAGATCGCACCGGGCACTCAGTGGGACGACAGCCCTGAGTTCGAGCACGGCATGTTCCCGCCCAAGTCGCACCACGGCCGCTACGGGGAGCTCGCGGTGCGCAAGTACCCCAAGCGCGGGGACATCTCCTGCCGCACCGCGCTGACCATCCACCGTGGCACCAAGAACGAATCCTCGAAGCCCCGGCCCGTCCTGGTCCTGGGCGTCGACGGCCCGGAGGCGAACAACGGTGACCGGCACGACACCGCCGTCACCCGGGCCTTCTGGGACTCGCTGCCGGAGCGCGTGCGGGAGCACCTCGACTGCCCCATAGTGAACGAACTGGTGCCCGTGACGCAGAAGCACACCATCGAGGGTCTCGTCATGGGCGACATCTGAGACACCACGGTCGCGACAGCGATGACCCGGGCCTGCTCCGAGCGCGTCTTCGTCGCCCAGGCCGTCGACTCCGGCGTGCGGCTGCGCCGCTTCCTGGACATGCGCCGGCACCCCGGACCCTGATCTCGATCGCTCGGCCACCCGAGCGCGCCTGGTCACGCCGCCCTCAAGCCGATCTACACCCTATGCCGACGAGTCGGAGACAAGCGGGTTCTCGCCCTGATCAAGGCGTTTCTGAAGGCGGGCATCATGTCCACCGATGGCGAGACCAGGGACACGAACACCGGCACACCCCAAGGCGGCATCCTCACGCCCCCAACGCAATGGATAACTCAGGCGCGTGTCACCCTCTGTATCGGTGGAGTCGTGGTGTCGATCACCCTCTGTGGCCCGTTCGCGGACGGGGATGCGGTGTCGGATCGTGATCTTTTCCGGGCCGATGAGGACGTCTTTGACCAGAAGCCGCAGGACGCGCTGGCGCTCGGGGACCTCGGCTGTGGCGGCGCTGGTGCGGAGCTGGGCGAGGAAGCCTTCCAGGTCGTCGGCGAGTTTGAGGTAGGCGTCGCGGTCGGCGAGCTGGCCTTCAAGAGCATCGAGTTGGCCGCGGAGGTTGGACTCGCGGGAGCGCAGGTCGGGCATCCGGGTGCGCAGTTCGTCGATGGTGATCAGCTGTTCCTGGAAGGCCTCGATCATGCGGGTGATGGCGGTGGTGGCCTTGGCCAGGGCCAGCTCGAGGCGGGCGCGTTGGCGTAGGGCGGGGTCGGAGGTGCGGGCCCGCTCCAGGCGCTTGTCGATCTCGGTGCGGATCAGGTGCGGGTCGGAGAGGAGAGTGGTGATGTGCTCCCAGACGACAGCGTCGAGGTAGTCGGCGCGGACGGGCTTGTTGGGGCAGATGCGGCCGCCTTCGTAGCGGTAGTCGTCGGAGCCCAGGCACCGGTAGTAGTAGATCTTCCGGTGCTTGGTGCGGGTCGAGGTGCGGTAGTAGCCGTATCCGCAGCCGGCGCAGGCGGCCAGGCCCTGGAGCAGGGAGGGGACCTTGCTGTTGCGGGAGGCGTACTTCTTGTTGTCGGCCAGGCGCTGAGCTGCGCGTTCGAACGTGGCACGGCTGATGATCGCGGGGACTGGGATTTCGATCCACTCCTCGCGGGGACGGTCGACGGCCTTGACGGCGCGTGGGGTCGAGCGGCCCCCGAGACGGGCGACGCGGTTCAGACCGGGTGACTCGTGGACGATCATCGTCTTGCCGAAGACGGCCGACCCCATGTAGGCAGGGTTGCGGAGCATGCCCCACACGACGCTGCGGTCCCACCGGGCCTTGCCGGTGCGGGTCGGGGTGCCGGTACTGGTGAGCCAGCGGGTCAACTCGGCGATCGAGGCGCCCTCGTCGACGTACCGGCGAAACAGCTCGGCCACCAGCGCCGCCTCGTGCTCGACGATCTCGTAAGTCGCGCCGTGGTCAGGGGTTTTGCGCAGATAGCGGTAGCCGAACGGGGCGCCACCGAGCACGTTGACCGAGCCGGTGCGGGCCCGGTAGGTCTTGCCGCGTCGGTAGCGTTCCATCAGCTGGGCCTTCTCGTACTCGGCGAACATGCCCTGAAACTGGATCAGTAGCTGGTCCTCGGGGCTGTCGCCGCGCGGGCCCTTGACGAACTCCACCCGGCAGCCGGAACGGGCGAACTCCTCGATCAGCAGGGCCTGGTAGGCGAACTTGCGGGCCAGCCGGTCCGGGCTGTAGCACAGCACCACATCCACGCATCCGGTGGCGATCAGGTCCCGCAGCCGTTCCAGGGCAGGGCGCACCAGGGTGGCGCCGGAGTGTCCCTCGTCCTCGAAGACCCACTCCTCGGGCAGTTCAAGATGCAGCCCGGCGGCGTGCGCGCGCAGCGCGGCGGTCTGCGAGCCGATCGTCTGGTCCTTCTTCTGCCGGGCCGACGACACCCGGGCGTAGATCGCTGCACTGGTCACCACTCGGCCCTCCCTCGTCCCTGCCGCCGCGCACCCGGGCCCGGCGCTGGGGCACCAGCACCGCGTAGGCCGCGGACAAATCCGCATCCACGTGCCGGTCGAAGACGTACTCCGACTCCAGCAGCCGGGCCTTCATCGGCCCGCGCGCCCCTCAGGGGCGCCCCGGTCGAGGAACTCGACCAGTGCTCGGGCCACCACCGCCGAGATCGTGGCGTCCATCTCGCGCGCATGGGCGCGTACCTGCCCTGCCAGTGATCCCGGCAGCTTGACGGTGAACACCACGCTCGTTTCGGGAACTTGAATCCGCCCAGTGGCCATGGCCTGCTCCACATACCGGCGTGCCTGGCGTACCGACACGCCATACCTGCTGGCCATCGTGTGAGCGGCAGCGGCGATGGGCACACCTGCCTCGACCAGGTCAGCGGCGGCATTGACCCGCCGTGCGTACTCGACGCCATCAACGCGATCACGACGCACCATGTCACAAAAATACTACCCACCGTGACGATCCCTACTCTCAGCGCGAGGAAGCAGTTCCAACCGCCGATAACCGAGCGTCACCTCGAAGCAGAAGTTGCCCATTGCGTTGGGGGCGTGGCCTCGCCAATGCTGGCCAACGTGGCCCTCTCGGTCCTGGACGAGCACTTCACCAAGATCGAGGGCGGACCGCAGACCAGCCCGAAGCGACGGTTCACCCGGCGCCAGAAGGGGTTGGCCAACTACCGGCTGATCCGGTACGCGGACGACTGTGCGCCACGAACACAACAGGAGGTTCTGATGTAGACGGAAGCTCTTGACGTGGTGCTGCACTGGTGATGGAGGTAGGCCCTCCGGGATCGCCCACGCAGGGGGAGGTCCCAAACCACCGCAGGTTGCTCCGGTGAATGAGCCGGGGTGATGAGCACTGCGGAAAAGGCGCACGAGATGCGTCAGGTGGGTGCCGAGAAGGCGAACGCGAGTGAACCACTGCTGAAGTGTCGTAAGCGTATGAGTGGTTGCCGAAATCGGGGTCCAGTTGTTGCCCCGGGATGAGTCTGGCGGGTTCCTGTATTCCTGGCCAGGTGGCGGCCCGGCATGAAGGTGGCGCGAGCTCGGCGACAGGCGCCAGTGCGGAACGTGGGAACCCCTCGCCGCGATGCTGCTGACTGGGCTTTGCTGGAGTCTAGTTGGTGTCAAGGGAGAACTCCAAGCAGCTGAAACTGCAAGGGGCTGAGTACCGATGCGTGGCAGGGGGACGGACCGTCTCGTAGTAGTGATGAAGTCCCTGTAATGGGGACGGAGCGAAGGGGGCGGGTCGTCCTGATCTTGTTTGGTGGTCAACCGGTGTGTCCGGGAGGAGCCAGGTGAACGGATCAAGGCCGCAGGCCGAGACCAAGTCGTTCTACATTCCAAAGTCGATGGTGTGGGAGGCGTATCTGAGGGTCAAAGCCAATCAGGGTGCACCCGGGGTGGACGGTGTTTCGATCGAGCAGTTCGAACAGAATCTCAAGGGGAATCTGTACAAGCTGTGGAATCGGCTCTCGTCTGGCTCGTACTTCCCTCCGGCGGTGAAGGCCGTGGAGATCCCGAAAGCGGGCGGGAAAGGTGTCCGCGTTCTCGGGGTGCCCACGGTGGCTGACCGGATCGCCCAGACGGTGGCCGCGATGTATCTGGAGCGACGGGTGGAGCCTGTGTTCCATCCGGACTCCTACGGCTACCGGCCCAGGCGGTCCGCGCTGGATGCGGTGGAGACATGCCGGCGGCGCTGCTGGAGGAGCAACTGGGTGGTCGATCTCGACATCCGGGCGTTCTTCGACAGCGTGGACCACGAGCTGATGCTCAGGGCCGTCGAACGGCACGTCGACGCCGATGGGAAGTGGGTCCTGCTCTACGTCAGGCGGTGGCTGGTGGCCCCGCTGGCGAAGCCGGACGGCACGGTGCAGCAACGGGAACGCGGGACTCCCCAGGGGTCGGCGATCTCGCCTGTGCTGGCGAATCTGTATCTCCACTATGCGTTCGACATGTGGCTGGTGCGGGAATTCCCGCAGGTCACGTTCGAGCGGTACTGCGATGATGCGGTGATTCACTGCCGCAGCGAGTATCAGGCCCGCAGAGTACGGGACGCGCTTGCTGCGAGATTGGCGCAGGTCGGCCTGGAATTGCATCCGGACAAGACGCGTGTGGTGTACTGCAAAGACGCGGACCGGCGCGGCTCGTATGAGCACACGTCGTTCACGTTCCTCGGGTACACCTTCCGGCCGAGGCTGGCCAAGAACCGGTACGGGAAGCACTTCGTGAACTTCCTGCCCGCGGTCAGCAAGGACGCGATCAAGGCGATGGGCAAGGAGATCCGCTCCTGGCACATTGCCGCCCGCAGTGACAAGTCCCTCAACGACCTTGCACGGATGTTCAACAGCGTCGTGCAAGGGTGGGTCAACTATTACGGGCGCTTCTACAAGTCCATGTTGTATCCCCTCCTCCGGCGCCTCAACGAGTATCTGGTGCGCTGGGCTTGCCGGAAGTACAAACGGCTCCACCGCCGGGAGCGAAAAGCGAAGGAACTGCTGGCGGGCACCGCCCGCCGGTACCCGAACCTCTTCGCCCACTGGCGGTTCGGTCTCAAGCCTGACGGCTGGGCGATGGGAGCCGTGTGAGCCGAGAGGCTCCCGCACGGTGTGCGCCGTGAGGCGCTTCGATGTATCCCCGACGCAGTCGGGACGAACTTGGAGGGAGGTTCTTGGGTCACCCGGCTTACCTGAACGCGAAAGCGAGAGGGGACCATAGCATGCCGGGAAAGCGATGGACGTGCCGGAGGCGTTCAGGACGTCGTGCCGCAAGACTCGCACGATACGGTCAAAGCTGGATTGCTTGAAGCCCAATTCCCAGAGTGAAAGTGACGCACCGTCGAAACAACGCCTGTAATCGACGCTTGCGCCATGTCCGGGCGTGAACCGTGAGACCGGGCAACCTCCATGGCGCAGGGCGCCGCCCAACGAGGGCGGTCAAGGGGATGAGTGGGCGGCCTACGTCGTGCTCGATACGTACATCGAAGACGTACCACGGGATCGCCTACGGGGCGCGAGCCCTATGGCGACGGAGTGCCCATAGTAGTCGCCGGAGTAACGACCGGCCGCGAAGTCCGGGAAAGCCGGAATGAGGGCGAAGGGGCACAGGTAGTCAGGATGTTCAGACGGGGAGGGATGCGAAAATGCAGAGTGCTGAAACCGTCCTGGGCGTCATCCGGGAGCGCGGCAGGCGTGGCCTGCCGCTGGAAAGGCTGTATCGGCAGCTGTTCAACAGGGAGTTATTCCTGCTGGCCTACGGTCGCATCTACGCCAACAAGGGCGCGATGACGCCCGGGGTCACCCAGGAGACCGTGGACGGTATGTCCCTGGCCAAGATTGACAGGATCATCACGGCTCTGCGTGCGGAGTCCTATCGATGGTCCCCGGCCAGAAGGGTGTATATCCCGAAGAAGAACGGGAAGCGCCCTTTGGGGATGCCCCCGTGGTCGGATAAATTGGTCGCGGAAGTAGTGCGCATGCTCCTTGAGGCGTACTACGACGTCCAGTTCTCCGACCGCTCACACGGTTTCCGCCCCAAACGGGGCTGCCACACCGCGCTTGATGAGGTGGTGTCGGTATGGAAGGGAACACACTGGATGATCGAGGGGGACATCTCCGACTGCTTCGGGAGCCTTGACCACAGTGTCATGCTTTCAACGTTGGCGGAGAGGATCCACGACGGCCGGTTCCTGCAACTGATCGACCGGATGCTCAAGGCCGGGTATTTGGAGGACTGGCAGTGGAACGACACGCTCAGCGGAGCACCGCAAGGCGGTGTTGCTTCACCGATCTTGTCCAATATCTATCTGGACCAGTTCGATCAGTTCGTTGAACAGCAACTCTTTCCGGATTACAACCGAGGCAGACGACGACGCACCCACCGTGCGTATGAGATCGTCGAAAACCGGATCGCGAGGGCCAGGCGACACGGTGACCGGGAAGCGGTGCGGGCGCTGCGACGCGAGCGCCGTTCCCTGCCGAGTCAAGACCCCCACGATCCCGGGTATCGGCGTCTCCGATACGTTCGGTATTGCGACGACTTCCTGCTCGGGTTCGCCGGTCCCAAAAGCGAGGCCGTCGAGATCAAGACAAGGATCAGAACGTTCCTGCGTGACGAGCTCAAGCTGGAACTGTCCGAGCCCAAAACCCTGATCACGCACGCCACCAGCCAGGCGGCGCGCTTCCTCGGCTACGAGATCAGGGCACAGCATGCCGACACGAAGATCACCCGGAATCGCCGGGCGGTCAACGGCGCCATCGGCCTGTTCGTGCCCAGGGACGTCATCCGGGACAGATGCGCCCGCTACATGAGTGGAGGAAAGCCCGCGTTGCGCGGCCCGCTGCTTCACGACGAGGACTTCACGATCGTCGCGAAGTACGGCTCCGAGTATCGCGGGTTCGTCCAGTACTACCTTCTCGCCCAGGACGTTTCACGCCTGGGACCGTTGCGCTGGGTCATGGAGACCTCGATGCTCAAGACCCTGGCCAGCAAGCACAAGTCGACCGTCACGAAGATGGCCCGCAAGTACAAAGCGACCGTCGATACTCCTGACGGCCGGCGGACGTGCTTCCAGGTCACGGTGCAACGTGAGAAGGGGAAGAAACCACTGGTCGCCCGCTTCGGCGGGATCCCGCTCAAGCGACAGCGCAAAGCCGTCCTCACCGACCGCCAGCCCGTCATGGCCACTGCCAAGCGCAACGAGCTGATTCACCGGCTCCTGGCAGGGCAATGTGAGATGTGCGAGGGACGGGACGGACTGCAAGTCCACCACGTCCGCAAACTCGCCGATCTCAACAAACCGGGACGGCCGGAACGGCCACAATGGGTACGCCTGATGGCCATGCGTAAACGCAAGACCCTCGTGGTCTGCGAACACTGCCATCAGGAAATCCACGCGGGACGGGGAACAGCCACTACTCGGAAATGATCACTGGAGAGCGGTATGCCGGGAAACTGGCCCGTACCGTTCGGGAAGGGGCCGTCGGAAAAAGGACCCGAACCACGGGCACCTCGTCGGCGGCCTACTTCACTCTGCGAGCGGCGGCGGGTGCGATTCCCGCCGCCGACTCACCTCGTCATCCTGGTCTCGGGCACCCGCGCTCACACGGAAGCACTGCTTCCCGAAGTGTCGGAGGTCCTCTCCACCGTCGGCATGCGGCTGTCGGAGGAGAAAACACTGATCACGCACATCGACGAGGGCCTCGACTTCCTCGGTGGCGCATCCAGCGCCACCGAAAGCGGGGAACCGACCGGCAGTACGTCTACAACTACCCGGCCATGAAGGCACTTCGGCCCGAGGGACATGCAACCCCGATGCGGCGCTCAAGCGCACCCGGCTGCCGTTGCGGTCGCTCTTTCGTTTCACAAGCCAGTCGACCGGCTTTCGTTGACAAGTTGTTCGGCCGGTTTCTAATCTGGTGCCGCAGGCGGGAGAGCCGTGCCCGTCTGTCGAGTACCGCGAGGGCGGGGACGGGCCCGGCGGTGCAGGCGGTGGACTCTGGGGGATGTGTCCTGCCGCTCCGACGTAGGGGGGACCAACCGATGGCGAAGCAAGAGCGATCGGAACGTACGCTGGAGAAGCTGATCGTCGCGGCGGCCGAGCAGTTCGCACTCCACGGCTTCGTCAAGGCGACGCTCGGCGGTGTGAGCCGGGCCGCCGGTGTCACCAAGGGGGCGCTGTTCTTCCACTTCCCGACCAAGGACGACCTCGCGGACGCCGTGCAGAAACGCGGCCAGGACGTCCTTGAGGCAATGCTCACGGACTTGGCCTCCGCGGAGAAGCCCTGTCTCCAGGTCCTTGTGGACGCCGTCCACACACTGGGCGCCATGCTGCGCTCGGACCCCTTCATCAAGGCCGGCGTGCGGATCGCGCGGGAGCGGACGGCCGGGAGCCCGGCCCCCACGGACTTCTACCCGCTGTGGCTGGGCCGACTGGGGAAGTTGCTCGAAACCGCGCGCAAGGAAGGCGAGTTGGCCGCCGACGTTCCCGACCTGTCCGCGCGCACCCTCGTCACCGCGGTGGTCTGCGGAGTCGAGACGCTGGCGTGGATGGGCGTGTCCGAGGACGAGAGCAGGCAGTGGCTCGGGTGCCTGTGGGAACTGGTGCTTCCCGTCGTCGCCTCCCCGGACGCCCTCCCGCGCGTGAGGACCACGGCGCCCACCGGCGCATCCGTGGCCCGAGAGCGCGCCGTACGTCACTGACCGGTGCTACAACTTGCCACGGCTGCGATCCGGGGCAGGTCTCGAAGGGGGAGAGGCATGCGCGCGTTGGCGGGCAAGACGGCACTGGTGACCGGTGCGAGCAGGGGGATAGGGCGGGGCATCGCGCAGCGGCTGGCGCAGGACGGCGCCGTGGTGGCGGTGCACTTCCGCGACGACGAGAGCGCCGCCGCCGCGACCGTCGGGGCGATCCGGGGCGGCGGCGGGCGGGCGTTCGCGGTACGGGCCGACCTGGGTGCGCCGGGCGGAGTGGAGAGCCTGTTCGCCCAGTTCGATGCCGAAGCCGCACGCCACGGCACGGGCCCCGGACTGGACGTCCTCGTCAACAACGCCGGGGTCAGCGGTTCCGCCCGCATCCACGAGGTGACGCCCGAGCTGTTCGACCGCATCTTCGCGGTGAACGCCAAATCCCTGGTGTTCACGGCCCAGCAGGCGCTCCTGCGGATGCCGGACGGGGGCCGCATCGTCAACATCTCCTCGGCGGCCGCCCGCATCGCCTACCCGGAGTCCCTCGTCTACTCCATGAGCAAGGGGGCCGTCGACACCTTCACCCTGGCGCTGGCCAAGGAGGTGGGGGCGCGCCACATCACGGTGAACTCCGTCCGGCCCGGGTTCATCGAGACGGACATGAACGCGCAGAAACGCCGTACCGGTCGAGCCGCGGCGGAACTGGCCGCGTGGTCGGTGTTCCAGCGGCTGGGGCAGCCGGCCGACGTGGCCGATGTCGTCGCCTTTCTGGCCTCCGAGTCGTCGAGGTGGATCACGGGTCAGTACATCGACGCCTCGGGCGGCTCCCGGCTGTGACGGCTCCCGCGGCGTGACGTGCGGTGCCGTCACCGGGCCGGCCCGTGCAGGCAGCTCGGCCGGTGCCTCAGTCGGCCTTCGTGCCCTCGCCGATCGCGGCCCGCAGTCCGCCGGACCCCGCCGGCGCGAAGCGGCCGAGGCGGCGGGCCGGGACGACTCCGGGCAGCAGCCACGTCCACATGTCCGTGACCCGGTCGTGCAGGTCCTGCCGGGCGGTACGCACCTGTGAGGTGATCTGCACTCCGGCGAACGCCCCCACGATGTAGGTCGACAGGTCGCCGGTGTTCACCTCGGGCTTGAGGTCGCCGGCGCCCTGGGCGTTCGCCAGCAGGTCGCGGACGGAGTCGATCCACTGGTTGTAGGGCGTCGGATCGGGTTCTGCGAACGAGCCGAGCTCTATGACGAGCCGGATGCCCGCCCGCAACCGGGTGTTGGAGCGCAGGCCGTGGGCCATGCTGTGCGTCAGGTCAATGGCTCGCTGCAGGGCGCGGACGTCGGGATCGGCGGCCCCGGGGAGGAGTTCGAACTGCTCCGCCACCAGTTCCCTGGCCAGGGCCTCCTTGGAATGGAAGTGGAAGTACATCGCCCCCTTGGTGACACCTGAGTGCATGGCGATGTCACTGAGGCTGGTGCTGCCGAACCCGGCCGCGTCGAACGCGGCCGCGGCGCCGTCCAGGATCGCCTGCCGCGTGGCCTCCGCACGCTCCTGCCGTGTCCTCGTTCCCGTCGCCACAGTCGGTTCTCCTCCCCTTGCGGTGCGGAGGACGGCATTCCACCTCTCCGTCGATCACCGTGATCCCGCGCGCGCCCAAACTTCCTCTTCGATTTAGCTGAAGAATACCATTCGGCTAGTATTCTCGGCGCGGAGTCTCGGATGCTCACAGAGTCTTCAAGGCTGTATCGGTACTGGCCAGACGGTGTATCCACATCAGTTTCCAGAGCTCGGGGGGCTCAATGAATTCCCTTGTGCAAGCCGACCGTCCGCATTTCGGGGAGAGGCGCGACCCCGGGCTGTTCGAGCAGACCGTCCCGCGCAGTCTCGTCCACCGCACCGCAGTGTCCGAGGTGCTGCTGACCGGGTGGGAGAGCGTTCACGACGATCACCGCCTCGGTGCGCAGTGGTCCCGCGCCCACAGCTACTACGGAGCGGTCGACGGCCGCTGGCACGACCCGATGCTCTTTGCGGAAACGATCCGACAGGCCTGCCTGCTGTTAGCCCACGAAGCGCTCGACGTGCCCATGGGCTCTGGCTTCCTC
This sequence comes from Streptomyces sp. NPDC051104, assembly GCF_040682835.1. Taxonomy (NCBI): domain Bacteria; kingdom Bacillati; phylum Actinomycetota; class Actinomycetes; order Kitasatosporales; family Streptomycetaceae; genus Streptomyces; species Streptomyces sp. NPDC051104. Next base: position 33,737 of record NZ_JBFBBS010000040.1, read on the forward strand.
ACCGAGTCCACCGCCTTCGAGGTCGACGAGGAGCGGGTACGCCTGTCCCGTCCGGCTCGCCCCGCTCATGTCGTGCTCGAGATGCGCCTGAACCACATACAGCGGCGCGCCGGGATGGTCAGCCGCTACGGCTACGACGTCGTCGCCCACCGCGACGGTGAGCGGCTCGGCAGCGGATGGCTGAAGGGCAAGTGCACCTCGCAGACCGTCTACCGGCGGCTGCGGGGCGACCGGATCGACGCCCGCCCGCCGCACACCACGACAGACCCGGTCGACCCGCGGCTCGTGGGCCGCGACTGCGAGTCCGACGTCGTGCTCGGCGCCTGCGCCGGCGCCGGCGCCCACCCGTTGCGGATCGTCGGCGAGCACCCGGTGCTCTTCGACCACCCGCTGGACCACGTGCCCGGCATGGTCCTCATGGAGGCGGCCCGGCAGGCGGGCCTGCTGGCCCTGCAAGCGCCCCGCGGTCTCTTGGTCGCGTGCGAGGCGCGGTTCCGGCGCTACGTGGAGTTCGACCTGCCGTGTCTGGTGTCCGCCGACGAGCCGGAGCACGACGGCAGAGGACGCCACACCCTCACCGTCCGCTTCCTTCAGGACGGCTTCGAGGCCGGCACCTGCCGGGTGGCGATCCTCGTCGCGGTCGGGGAGTGAGCGGCACGTGGCCGGACCCACGACACACGCCGAGCACGGGACAGGCACCGTCCTGGTGGCCGGTGGCACCGGTTTCATCGGGGGCGCCCTGGTGCGGGCGCTTGTGTCGGACGCCGATTCCGGCGCCCCGGACCTGAGGGTCCTGTCGTCCCGCGGCGCAGCCGTCGGGTCCCACGCCGACGGGGTGCGGCACATCGGCGCCGATCTCACGCGTCCGCAGACGCTGCGCGGGGTGTGCGAAGGAGTGACGACGCTGGTGCACGCCGCCTCCTACGTGGGGCGCGATCCCGACCGTTGCGGGGCGGTCAACCACTTCGGCGTGCACGCCCTGCTCGACGAGGCCCGGCGCGCCGGGGTCGCGCGCATCATCTGCCTGAGCACCGCCTCCGTGTACGGGACCGGCCCGCACCGCGGAGCCCGCGAAGAGGAGATCACGCCCCGCCCCCAGTCCCCGGCGAGCGCGTCCAGGCTGCGCGGGGAGGCCGCCGTCCTGGACGCCGGCGGCATCGTGCTGCGGCCGCACCTGATCTACGGCGAGGGCGACCGCTGGGTGGTCCCGAGCCTGGTTCGGATGCTGACGGCCGTACCGGACTGGCCGGCCCGCAGCAGGCCGCTCACCTCGCTGATCTCGCTCCGAGACCTGGCGCGCTGCGTCGCGGCGCTCGTCCGTGACCACGAGGCGGCGCGGGGGCCCGCGGTCTACCACGCGGCCGATCCGCGTCCGCTGCCGTTCGGCAGGCTGCTGCTCGCCCTGCACCGGGTCCTCGGGCTGCCGCTGCCGCCCGGCGACATCTCCCCGGCCGAACACCGCGCCCGCATCGCCCGGGTGATGCCCGCGCTCACCGACCATCAGTACGCCCTGGTCACCCAGGACCACTGGTACGACGCGCGCAAGCTGTGGGAGCGGTCCGGGCAGCGGCCCGGGCCCGTGTTCGAAGAGCAGTTCGCCGCGTGCCGGGACTGGTACGCGCGGCAGCCCGCATGACACCGTGGCCGGTCCCCCCTCCGGGCACCGGCCACGGCGCCGACGTCACGGCGCGTCGTGGAAGATCACACCGAGGACGTGCCGCCGGCCGTCGTGCACCGCGCTCACCCCGTGGCGCAGCATGTAGCGGCTCCAGCCCCGCGCCGACCGCACCGGCCGGTCGTGCACCGTGAAGATCAGCCCCTGCCCCTGGCCGGGCCGCTTCACCACCGGACGGGACTGGGCGCGCGGACGCTGCTCGATGAAGACGCTCTCCCCACCGGTGAAGTCGACATCGGGACGGTCCAGCATCACCGCCACCTGCAGCGGGAACGTCAGCTCGCCGTAGACGTCCTGGTGCAGGCAGTTGTAGTCGCCCGGGCCGTAGCGCAGCAGCAGGGGCGTGGGCCGGAGCTGTCCGGCCGCGGCGCACGCCGCCGTCAGCTCGGCGTGGTTCTGCGGGAAACGGGGCCGGTCCAGGCGTTCCACCCACTGGTTGGCGATCCGGGCCAGCGGCGGGTACAGCCGCGTGCGCAGCGCGGACACCACCGGCGGCAACGGCGCGGCGAAGTAGCGGTAGCGGCCGCTTCCGAAGCGGTGGCGGTTCATGTCGACGGTGCTCCGGAACACATCGTCCCGGTCGAAGAGCGCGCGGATCTCGCCGCAGGCCTCCGGCGACAGCAGGGGCGGGGTGACGGCGACGCCCTCGGCGTCCAGCTCCGCGCCCAGCGACGTCCAGTCCAGCGCGTCCACGGCGGGCAGGTCGAGGGTGTCGCCGGTGCCGGCGTCGGGCGCGGTGGGGATGCGACCGTGTTCCATGCCCGGCAGGTGAGGGGTGTCGTAGCTGGTCAGGATGTGCTCCGCGGTCGTGGTCGAAGACGGGCGCCGGAGGCGGGGGATGTGCTCCGGCGCCCGCCCGTTCAGAGGGAGGGCGCGGCCGTGCGGTCGGACTCCAGGTCGAGCAGGAACTGCTTGGCCGCGACACCGCCCGCGTAGCCGGTCAGCCGGCCGCCCGAGCCGACCACCCGGTGGCAGGGCAGCACCACGCACAGCGGGTTCGCGCCGAGCGCGGTGCCCACGGCCCGCGCGGCCCGCGGCCGTCCGAGCGCGGCGGCCAGCTCGGCGTAGGTGCCCGTCATCCCGTACGGCAGTATCCCGTCCAGCCGCTCCACGGTGGTGCGGCTGAACGGCGTGGCCAGGCGCAGGTCCAGCCGTACGGTGAACGCGCGGCTGCGGCCTTCGAGGTAGGCGTCGAGCTCGCGGGCCGCCTCCCGCAGAATGCGGAGCTGGTCCGGGGTGGCGGCGTCGGCCTCCACGGCGGTGAGGCCACCGCGGGTGATCCGGTTCACCGCCTGCTCCCGGTCGTCGAAGGCGCACAGCACCAGCGCGTCGTCGGTGGCCGCGAGGGTCAGCGGACCCAGCGGGGTGCGGTGCGAGGCGAGTGCGGCGGTGGGTGGGGTGGGCATGGGGACCTCTCTGTGGTGCGCCGGGTCAGACGGTGAGGGGCCGGCAGCTCTTGCAGGCCCGGTAACCCGCCTCGCGGGCGTCCTGCGCGGTGCGGAAGTGCACCCGGTGCCCGGGGGTGATGCGGCGGGCATGAGCGCAGGTGGGGTGGCAGTAGATGAAGGTGGTGTCGCTGCCGAGGAACACCGCGCCGGCCCGGGACAGCTCCGCCACCCGGCGCATGTCGATGTGTTCGGCCCGGCGCAGGGCCTCACCCGCCTTCGGCAGGTACGCGGCGTCGCACGGCGATCCGTTGTCGTGCGTGACCCGGTGGCACGGTATGAGCACGGCGACGGGGTTGGCCGCCAGCGCGCGCAGGATCCCGGAGACGGAGGGCGGGGCCTCCGGGCCGGCCTCGCGGGCGATCCAGCTCAGCGGCCGGAGCTGCCCCGCGGGGATGTTCCGCACGGCCTCCAGGACCGCGCGCTGCTGTGCGGGCAGCCCGGACAGGTCGATCGCCAGCCGGCGGGCCCGGCCGGTGCGCAGTGCGGGGATGAGCCCGGGGAGCGGACGGCCCCCGGGGATCGCCGAGCGGCCGGTGCGCGCGCGGTGCAGTTCCTCGAAGCCGGACGGGGTCAGGCCCGCCGAGTCCAGGCAGGCGCCGGTTACGGCGCGTGGGCCGGAGGCCACGAACAGACCGCCCGCGGCCGTGTCGAGGCGCACGTACGTGTCGTAGCGCTCCTCGGAGATGCCCGCACGGCGCAGCACGCGCAGCACGAAGTCCTCCGGTGCCCCGGTTGCGAGATCCGGCAGACGCCGCATGGCCGCGTCGCCGTTGCTTTTGTTCACATCGTCACCTCCTTCAGGGCCGTCGGCTCCGGTTCGAGCAGTCGTCGCAGGCCGGCCAGCCCACGCGAGACCTGCGCCTTCGCGGTGCCCACCGCGCAGCCCTGTACCTCGGCCACCTCTGTGTAGCTCATCCCGATCACATGGTGAAGCACGACCGGTATGCGATGGTGCTCGGGTAAGGCCGACAGCGCTGTGACCAGGCGGGAGCGGTCCTCCGCGGCCGCCGCGCGTTCCTCCGGGCCCGGGCTGTGGTCGGGCCAGACGTCCGTGGTCTCCTCCACGGGCAGTCCGGCCGTGGCCGGACGCCGTGTGCGGGTGCGGACGTGATTGCGCCACACGTTCGCTGCGATGGTCATCAGCCAAGCCCGGGGACGCAGCTCACGGCGCCGTGCGGGGCTGTATTCCTGCAGGGCCGTGTAGGCGCGCAGAAACGTGTCCTGGCCCAGGTCGTCCGCCTCGGCGAACGAGCCGGAGACCCGGTACAGGAACGCGTGCACCGCCCCGGCGTGCACCCGGACCAGCTCCGTGAAGCCGGATTCGAGGTGCGCCGCCAGGAGATCGGTCAGCTGCTCGGCCTTGTCGTCCATCACTGAGAGAAACACCGTCCAGGGCCAGGGGGTTGCAGACGTCGGGACGTCGTCGTCCGCCGGCGTCGGGAAGCGGTCGTCCGGGAGGGACGGGAACAGGTCATGGGCGGACGACCGGGGCGTCCAGTGCCGAGCTGCCGGCCAGGACCGCCTGGTACAGGCGCCGCATCCGGGGGACGGGCTCGATCCCCAGGGTGTCACCCAGCGCCTGGCGCAGGCCGTGGAAGACGTCCCCGGCGCGTTTGCGGTCGCCGGAGCGGTACAGCGCCACCATCAGCTGAGCGTGCACATTCTCGTGGGTGGGGTGGCGCGCGGTCAGGTCGCTCAGCTCGTCGACCAGCTCCCGGTGCTTGCCGAGGGCCAGATCGGCCTCGATGCGCTGTTCCAGGACCCCCTGCCGGGTCTCCGCCAGCTCCGCCAGGTGCGGTGAGCTGAGGGGGCCGGTGCGGACGTCCGCCAGGGCGGTCCCGCGCCACTGGGCGAGGGCCAGGGCGAACATCTCCGACGCGGTGTGGTGGTCCCCGGCGGCGGCGGACAGGCGCCCGCGCCGCGTCAGGTCCGTGAACCGGCTCCGGTCGAAGTCGGTCGTCTCCAGGTCCAGCTGGTAGCCCTGGTTCCTGGTCAGCAGCAGGCGGCTGTGGTCGTCGCGGGGGCCGCGCAGCGCCTGCCGTATGTGGAGCACGTAGGTCTGGAGCGTGGACATCGCGCTCTTCGGGGGAGTCGATCCCCACAGCTCGGTGATGCAGTCGCTGGCCCGCACCATTCGCGGTGCGTTCAGGATCAGGAATGCGAGGAGCTGGCGCGGCTTCGGTGCGCTCGGCACCAGATTCACGTCGGAATCGGACAGTAAGAGGGGGCCGAGAACGCCCGACTTCATAAGGAATCCCTATCCCCGTGGTGTCGTAATGCTTCAAACAGGCATCCTATTTTTTCGCCTCGAGGATAGGCAGGTAACGTTTTGGACGTCAAACGGAATGATGACTGATAATTAATTCGGTCAGTCGGCCGGTTCTTTTTTCCGTCGCCGCTCAGGACGGTAATCTGGCGGATATCTGATCCGCCGCGTCCGGGCCGTAGGCGCACCGCAGGCGGGCCGCCAGCCGGTCCCGGGCCAGCGGGTAACCCTGGGCGTCGGGCGACTCGAGAGCGGCCGCCGCCAGGGCGCACCCGAGCTGCGCCGCGCGCTCGGCGCCCCAGCCCCAGACGGCACCCGCCAGAAAGCCGGCGCGGAACGCCTCGGCGGTCCCCGACGGATCGCCTTCCTGCGCCGCGCGCACCCCCTCCACACTGGCCGCGGGCCGCCCGCGCCGCGCGATCGCCACCCCGCGCAGCCCGCATGTGACGACCCAGGTGCCCACCCGGCCGAGCAGTTCCGTCTCGCTCCACCCGGTGAGTTCGCACAGCAGCGGCACGTCGAACTCGTCCGTGAACGCGTAACGGGCCCCGTCGACGAGTCGGCGTGCCTGCCGGCCGGTGAGGCGGAACAGCCGGTCGCCGGGGTCGGCGGCGAAAGGGATGTTGAGTCGTCTGCACTCCTCGGTGTGCCGCACCATCGCCTCGACGTCCCCCGCCGCCACCACCACCAGACCCAGCCCGCCGATGCGGCGTGCGGCCGGCAGCAGGGTGATGTGCCGGGACTCCGTCTGCGCGCCGTCGTACGACAGCCTGAGCCGGCCGTCCTCCGCGTCCCTGATCTCCACCGCCCGCGCCGTGTCCAGGACCTCGCTGACGCGCACGAGTTCGAGATCGACGCCGTACGACAGCAGGGAGCGGCCGTAGTCGGCGAAGTCCTTGCCGACCGCCCCGGCCAGGAGCGGGCGCAGGGCGAGACGGCCCAGTCCCACGGCGATGTTGGCGCCCGCTCCGCCGCGGCGCACCCGCAGGGTCTCGGCCCGCACCGCGGCCACGCCGCGGCCCATCGCCGCCCCGTCGGCGAGCCGGCCCGTGACGGTCAGCACCTGGTCGGTCGAGATGGCACCGCTCACGGCTATACGCATGTGATCAACCCCTAGGCAGCCAGGCCCGTCAGGAGGCGACGACGCGGCCCCGGACCACGGGGGTCCGGGGCCGCGTTCGGCCGGACGGTTACCGCCGGGCGGCCCGGCGCAGCGCGTCGACGCGGTCGGTCCGCTCCCACGTGAAGTCGGGCAGTTCACGGCCGAAGTGCCCGTAAGCGGCGGTCCGGGCGTAGATGGGGCGCAGCAGGTCCAGGTCGCGGATGATCGCGGCCGGGCGCAGGTCGAAGACCTCCTTCACGGCCTTCTCGATGGCGGCCTGCGGGACGGTGGCGGTACCGAAGGTCTCGACGAAGAGACCGACGGGTTCGGCCTTGCCGATGGCGTAGGCGACCTGCACCTCGCAGCGGGAGGCCAGTCCCGCGGCGACGACGTTCTTGGCGACCCAGCGCATCGCGTACGCCGCCGAACGGTCCACCTTGGACGGGTCCTTGCCGGAGAACGCGCCGCCGCCGTGGCGGGCCATGCCGCCGTAGGTGTCGATGATGATCTTGCGGCCGGTCAGGCCGGCGTCGCCCATCGGGCCGCCGATCTCGAAGCGGCCGGTCGGGTTGACCAGCAGCCGGTAGTCCTCCGTCTCCAACTTGAGGCCTTCCTGGGCCAGTTCGTCCAGGACGTGCTCGACGACGTGTTCGCGCACGTCGGGGGTGAGCAGGGCGTCCAGGTCGATGTCATTGGCGTGCTGCGAGGAGACGACGACGGTGTCCAGGCGCTTGGGCTTGTTGCCCAGGTACTCGACGGTGACCTGGGTCTTGCCGTCCGGGCGCAGGTAGGGCACCGTCCCGTCGCGCCGCACCTCCGACAGCCGCCGCGACAACCGGTGGGCCAGGTGGATGGGCAGCGGCATCAGGCTGGGCGTCTCGTCGCAGGCGTACCCGAACATCAGACCCTGGTCGCCGGCGCCCTGCAGGGCCAGCCGGTCCTCCTCCGCCGGCGCAGAGCCGTCCACCCGCTGCTCGTAGGCGGTGTCGACGCCCTGCGCGATGTCCGGGGACTGCGCCCCGATGGAGACGGACACCCCGCAGGAGGCGCCGTCGAAACCCTTGGCGGAGGAGTCGTAGCCGATCTCCAGGACGGCTTCCCGCACGAGGGCGGGGATGTCGGCGTACGCGCTGGTGGTGACCTCACCCGCGACATGGACCTGACCGGTGGTGATCAGGGTCTCCACCGCGACGCGGGCCGCGGGGTCCTGGGCGAGGAGGGCGTCGAGGATCGTGTCGCTGATACGGTCGGCGATCTTGTCGGGATGGCCTTCGGTGACCGATTCCGAGGTGAAGAGCCGAGCAGACATGAGAACTCCTGAAGGTCGGGACGACGGGGCGTGGATCAGGGCGTGCGGTGACGTTCCAGGGCGTGGTCCACCAGGGAGGCGGCCGCGCCCGTGTACGTGGCGGGATCGAGCAGACCCGCCAGTTCCACGGAGCCCAGGGAGGGCCCGACAAGCGGGTGTTCGGACAGGACGTCGGCCAGTGGCCGTCCGGTGCGCGCGGCGGTGTCGGCCGACTCGGACAGCAGCCGCTTCGCCGTGGCCTTGCCGAACGCGGGCGCCAGCGCCGCGACGATCCGCTCGGACGACATCAGGGCGCCGGTCGCGGCCGCGTTGGCACGCATCCGCTCCTCGTGGACGACCAGCCCCTCGCACAGCTCGACGGCGGTGTGCGAAGCGCCGCCCGCCAGCCGCAGACACTCCCGCAGCAAGAGCCATTCGGCGTGCCAGACACCGCCCGAGCGTTCATCCTCGGTGACCAGGCACTGCATCAGCGCGCCCGCCAGCGCCGGCACCTGGAGCGCGGCCGAGCGGATCAGGGTGGTCAGCACCGGATTGCGTTTGTGCGGCATGGCCGAGGAGGCGCCGCGCCCGGCCACGGGCGGCTCGGCCACCTCACCGACCTCGGTCCGCCCCATCGACTGCACGTCCACGGCGATCTTTCCCAGCGCCCCGGTCACGAAGGCCAGGGCCGCGGCCGCGTCCGCGACGGGGGAGCGCAACGCGTGCCAGGGCAACGGGGCCTCGGCCAGCCCGGTCTCCGCCGCGAACGCCTTCGACAGCGCCGCCGCGTCCGCGGCCGGGGCGCCGTCCACCGCCGAGTACTCCAGATAGCCGGCCAGGGTGCCCGCCGCACCGCCGAGCGAGACGGGCAGCCGGCCGTCGAGCAGCCGGCCCACGCGGTCGGCCGCCTCGCGCACCAGCAGCCCCCAGCCAGCCGCCTTCAGCCCGAAGGTGATCGGAACGGCGTGCAGGGTCAGCGTCCGCCCCGCCATCAGGGTGTCCCGATGCCGCTGCGCCAGCCCGTCCAGTGCCGCCGCGGTGCGCAGCAGGTCGGCGTGAACCAGGCGCAGCGCCCGGTCGCAGACCAGCATGGCGCCGGTGTCGAAGATGTCCTGACTGGTCGAACCACGGTGCACGTAGTCCGCCGCCTCCGGGTTCTCCTCGGCGACGACCGCAGTGAAGGCGCGGACCAGGCCCACCACCGGGTTGGCGCTCTCCCGGGAGGCGACGGCGAGCCGGCGCAGGTCGATCCGCTCGGCGCGGGCGGCCCGGGTGATCGCCGCGGCGGCCCACGCCGGCAGGGTGCCGAGCGCGGCCTGGGCGCGTGCCAGCGCCGCTTCCGCGTCCAGCATCGCCTGGAGCCAGGCCTCGTCACCGACCGCCCGCTCCACCGGGGTGCCCGCCCGCACCGGGGAGAGCAGCCCGGAGTCCAGTCCCGCTGGATTGCCCGTCATGCGGGTGCCTCCGTCAGCGTCCGGCCCGCGGAGGCGTCCGCGGCGGCGGGGTCGAGGGCTAGGACCGCCCGCGCGATGGCGTCGGAGTCGCCCAGCGTCACCGAGTTCACGCCGGGCCTGATGCCGGCCGCGGTCACCCAGTGCACCGCCTCCGTCGGCACCCCGTACGCGAAGCGCCGCGGATGGCTGCGGCCGTAGGCGTCGACCAGGTGGTACGGGCGCTCGGTGACCTCGAGCCCGCCCGTCTCGTAACTCGTGCCGCACGCACTGGGAATGCGGAACGGACGGCACTGCCCGCTGGACAGCAGCCCGCGCAGCAGCGGATCGGCGGTCCGGCGCAGGTCGGGCTCCGGCAGGCGCGCCTCCACCAGCACCCGGGCGTGCACCGGGGCACCCCCCACGCCGTCCGACTCGGCGAGGAACACTCCCGCCGTGCCGTCGATGCGCACCCGCATGCCCGGACCGATCAGGTCCAGGACGCCCGCCTCGAGCAACGCGATCAGCTCCTCGACGCGTGACGAGGGCGGCCCGATCGACAGGAAGGCGTTCAGCGGGGTGTACCAGCTCTCCACCTCGTCCCGGTAGGAGGTGCCGTCCAGCCCGCCGTGGTCGAGGGCGAGCCGCACCTCGTTGCGCAGGTCGCGCAGCACGTCCAGCGCCGCCTTGAGAGGCCCGCTCACGTTGCCCGCCCGGGCCTCGCGCACGTCGGAGCGCAGATGCTCCAGCATCCAGCGGCGGAACTCCGCCCGGTCGGCGAACTCCCCGTCACCGTGCGGACGGAAGATCCGCTCCCAGTCCCACCGCTCACCGTGCGGGATGCGGTACGTGTCGAGCAGCCTCTCGGTGTGGACGGCGCCCTCGGGCAGCGAGACGAACCGCTCCACGAACTCCTCCCGTTCGGCCTCCCGGCCCCGGGCGCTCAGCAGCGCCCCGTAGAAGACGCTCTCCACCTCCCGGGCGATCAGCGGCCACAGGTCGGTGCCGAAGTACACACGCTCACCGTCCACCGCGCGCTCCCGCAGCGCCGCCACCACCTCCTCGGTCAGCACGCGCGGCTCGTGACGGCCGTGCGCGCCCTTCTCATTGGCGCCGCGGGCGTGGTACGGGATGCCGCGCCGCGAGCCCGCGACGATCCGCGGCTCGCGGCCGGAAGGGCGGTAGACGAGATGTCCGCCGACGCGGTCGAAGCGGCCGCCGCGCCCCACGGTGAGCAGGGCCATGTGGTCGAAGAAGTTCAGGCCCAGCCCGCGCAGCAGCACGGTCTCACCGGACCGCACGTCCGACAGGTCCAGGTCCGCCGGGTTGGCCGGCAGCACGTGCAGCAGCCCGTGGGCCCGCGCGCGTTGCGAGAACAGGCGCTGGGACGGGGAGACGGAGGTCGGCACGTGTCCCTGGGAGAGCACGACCGCATCGAGGCCGTCGAGGACCTCCCCGTCGGACAGGACGACCTGCTGCGCACCGTCCTCGGGCCGTTCCCGCAGGGCCACGGCCCGGGCCTGGTGCACCCGCACCCGCACGTGCGGAAGGGCGTGGGACACCACCCGGGCGAAGACGTCCTCCAGATAGCGGCCGTAGAAGGCGCGGGTCGGGTAGTCGTCCGGGCCGAGACGGCGCGCCTCGGCGAGCACGGCCTCGTCGTACAGCGGCGCCTCGCGGGGCCCGTCGCCGAGCGTGCGCGCCCACTCGTACAGGCTGGGGCCCGGCTCGACCGGGCCGTCCATCTCCACGCTGGCATCGGTGAACACGGTCACCTGTGAGGCCACGGTGTTCATCAGCAGCACACGAGGCTGTCCGGTACGCCACACTCGTCCGGCTCCAGGACGGTAGGGGTCGACGACGTGCACGGTGACCGCCCGGTGAGCGGGCGCCGAGCGTTCGTTGGCACACAGCCGCTCCAGGACCGACAGACCGCGCGGTCCCGCACCGACGAGGCACAGGTCGAGGTCACCGCTGGGCATAGGGGTACTCCATGGGTGTCGAGGGAGAGCCGGGAGACGGGGACTGCCTCATACCGGTGCGGCGATCAGCAGACTCGTCTCGAGGGCGAGGGAGTGCACGCTCTCCAGGCGCAGGCCCGCGGCGCCCAGGACGGAGCGGTACCCGTCGAGGGAGCGCTCGCGGCCGCCCGCGGCCATCAGCAGGTGCAGGTCCCACAGCAGCGGTAGCACGGGCGCCGAGCCGTCGGTGGCGACGACCCTCTCCAGCACCAGCAGCCGTCCCGTGTCCGCCATGGCCTCGCGGATGTTGGCGAGGAGCGTCACGCATCGTTCGTCGTCCCAGTCCTGGAGCACCCGGGACAACAGGTACACGTCATGGCCCGCGGGGACCTTGTCGAAGACGTCGCCCGCGACGGTCTCGTAGCGGTGGGCGTCGACGGTGGCGCTCAGGTGCCGCTCGGCCACCGGCAGCATGTGCGGCAGGTCGAAGACGGCCCCCGTCAGGTGTGGGTGGGCCTGGAGCACGGCCGACAGCAGCAGGCCGCTGCCGCCCGCCACGTCGACCACGGTGTGCGCCCGCGTGAAGTCGAAGGCCGCGGCGGCCTCGGGGAAGAACACGTTGCCGGCGTTCATGGCGCGCAGGAACCGCGGCCCGGCGTCGGGCACGTCGCGCAGATAGGCGTGCAGCGAGGTGCCGAAGGCGTGCTGGAAGCCCGAGGTCCCCGTGCGGATCGCGGGGACCACCGCACCCCAGGCGCGGTGGAACTCCTCCCCGTACAGCAGCACCATGTCGCGCATGGACTGCTCGTTGTCGGCGACGAGGAGCGCGCCGACGTCGGTGAGCCCGTAGCCGCCCTCCTCGTCGCCGCTGAACACGCCGAGCGCGGCGAGCAGCCGCAGCAGCCGCGCGAGGCCGTCCTCGCTGGCGCCGGTGTGTTCGGCCAGCGCCTGTACGGTGCGGTGTCCGGCGGCGATGTGGTCGGGCAGGGACAGCGCGGCCGCCGCGTGCAGGGCCTGGGCCCGCCAGGTGCCGGTGATCAGATCGACCACCTGACGTGCCGCCGTCGTCTCGGTACCGGGCATGATCAGACCTTCCGTACGGAGGAGGACACGGCGAGCGCGGGGTCGCCGGTGCGGGACAGGACGGTGCGCAGACGTTCGCGCAGCAGGCGCTTGAGGACCTTGCCCGTCACCCCCACGGGGAGTTCGGAGCGGTCGGCGGCCAGCAGCAGCCCGCCGAGCGGTGCCAGGCCCTCGTGGGCCAGGGCCGCGTTGCACGAGGCGAGCAGCCGGGCCGCGTCGTGCTCCTCGCCGTCGGCGAACAGGACGACCGCCAGGGGACGGGAGTGCCCGGGGGAGTGGGGATCGTCGACCGCCACGACCGCCGTGTCCAGCGCCTGCGTCGCGAGCAGGACGACCTCCTCGACGGGAAGGCTGTACACGGGGCCGCCGACGGTGTGGATCACATCGGGGGTGCGGTCCAGGTGGTACCAGGTGCCATCGCTGTCGCGGCGCATGATGTCACCGGTGAGGAAGTACCCGTTGACCGTCGCCTCCGCGGTCAGGTCGGGCTCGTCCAGGTAGCCGGCGGTGATGCTGGGCGTCTGCACACCGAGCCGGCCGGCCTGGCCGTCGGGCAGTTCACGGCCCTGCTCGTCGAGCACGGCCGCCTTGCGCACCACCTTGGCGGGCGAACCGATGTGGCGCGCGTACCGGGTCGTCTCGGGCGTGTACGCCTGCTTGAACAGCACCATGCCCATCTCCGACGACCCGAGTCCGTCGAGGTAGCGGGAGCCGTTCAGCACCTTGCCGTCCTCGGTGCGCCGGCCCAGCGCGATCAGCGGTCGGATGTGCCGCTCGTGAGACGCGTCACCCATGCCGTGCCAGGTGTGGAGGTGCCGTGCGGCCTCCGGGCTGATCTTCTCGGTGGGTATCTCGGCCAGGGTGAGCGGGAAGGCCAGCACGGTGGTGGGGTGGAACAGGTCGACCGCCCGCGCCACGGCCTCGCCGCTCGGCTCGTCCAGGATCAGTGTCGGGATGCCGAGCAGGATCGCCAGGCTGAGGTAGCTGATGCCCGCCGAGTGGCTGTGCGGCAGCGCCGTCAGCAGCCGGTCGGAGCGCAGCGAGGGAAAGGACCACAGCCGCTCCCGCTTGCCCGCGAAGAACGAACCGTGGTGGAACACGGGGGCCTTGGGCCGGCCGGTGGTGCCCGACGAGTGTGAGATCATGATCAGGTCCTCGGCGGCGTGCCGGTACGGGAAACCAGGCATCGGCCGGGGCGGCAGCGGAGCGGTGACGGCGAGCGAGGCGATGTCCGCGACCTCGGGCGTGGCCTTCCCCGGCGCGTCCGCCTCCCAGGCGTCGGCGAGGCCCTTGAGCAGGTCGCCGTCACCCACCAGCACCGTGGTCCGGGTGCGCAGGAAGTACTCGGCCGCCGTCGCCGGCGCCATCCTGGGGTTGCAGTGCACGGCGGCGGCACCGAGCGACGTGATGGCGATGTGGTGGATCAGACCGAGCAGCCCGTCACGGGTGTGCAGGCCCACGTGCGCTCCGGGCCGCACCCCCCGCCCCCGGTACCAGTGGGCGTAACGGATCACGGCGACGCGCACGTCGTCCAGGGACATCGCCTCCGGCGCGCCCGTCGCCCAGCGGGGGGAGGACACGTCGGGGTGGAACAGCAGCGGACGGTCCCGGTCGCGGGCGATGCGCCACGCGTGCCAGAAGAAATTTCCCGCCCCCAGATCCCGGTCGGCATGAAGGCGCAGGCGTTGCGCGACGGACCTGTGGGTGCCGAACAGGAACATAGGAATACCTCACACTCCGCAGTGATGCGCCGAATTCTTCGGTCACCGGTGAGACATCGCGGCCCGTGATACCCCAGCGGTTCGATAAAGGTTCGTGGCGGAGTCTCCAACCGGCTGCTAAAGAGCTGATGGAAAAGCCGTCCCGGTCGCCGATCTCGCTTCGTTCTTCAGAGCGGGTTGCAACGATCGCACCGGTTCGATCGAGCGAAGGCTGGAGGCCGCGTCAGGATGGACGACCCGCTGACAACCCCGGTCGCCGTGATCGGCGGCGGTCCGGTCGGATTGATGCTCGCGCTGTTGCTGGACCGGCAGGGAGTTCCCTGCGTGGTCGTCAACTCCCAGCCGGGCGTGCCTGATCAGCCGCGCGGCAGCACCCACAACGCGCGAACGATGGAGCACTACCGCACCCTGGGACTGGCCGAGCGGATCCGCGGACTGGGTCTTCCCGTCGGGCACTCGGCCGGCATCTCCTTCTTCACCCGCTACAACGCGCACGAACTGGCCCTGCTGCCCTGGCCGGGCAGCGGCGAGGTGCTGCGCCGGCGGATGGCCGCCGACCGCACGGACCCGTCCCCGGAACCGATGCACCGGGCCAACCAGATGTACGTCGAGCGCCTCCTGCTCGACCACGCCCGCACCCGGCCCCGCATCACCCTGCGCTACGGCTGGACGGCCACCGCCCTGCACGAGAGCGCGGAGCACGTCGACGTCGTGGCCGAACGCGACGGCGCCCGGCGCCTGTTCCGGGCCGCGTTCGTCGCGGGCTGCGACGGCGGCCACAGCCTGGTCCGACGCCACCTCGGCATCCGCTACGAGGGAGAGGGCACCCTTGACCAGGACATCCTCGGACGCCGCTCCACCGCCGCCCACCTGCGCGTGCCCACGCTGTACCGGGACTTCCTGCGCGATCGCGGCGCATGGAGCAACTGGGTCGTCAACGCCGACCTCGCGCTGAACCTGATCGCGCTCAACGGCGTGGACGAGTTCTTCCTGCTCACCAGCTCCGTCGACCCGGACACGGCGACCGACGCCGAACTGGTGCGCCTCGTACAGCGGGCGGCGGGCGAGCCCCTGCCGGTCGAGGTGCTCAGCCACCGGCCCTGGACCGCGGGCGCGGCGCTCGTCGCCGAGTCGTTCGGCACGGGTCGCATCCGCCTCGCCGGTGACGCCGCGCACCTCTTCACACCCAACGGCGGCTTCGGCATGAACACCGGTGTGGACGACGCTGCCAACCTCGCCTGGAAACTCGCGGCGGCCGTGCAGGGCTGGGCGGGCCCGGATCTCCTCGACACCTACGGCGTCGAGCGCCGGCCCGTCGCCCTGCGCAACACCTCGGCGGCCCGCGCCCTCGGCCAGGGACTCGGCGCCGTCGACCGGCCCGCCTGGCTGGAAGCGGACTCCGCATCCGGCGAGGCCGCCCGCGTCAAGACCGGAGCGGAACTGGCCGAGTACGGAATGCGCACCCTGGACACCCTCGGGGTGCAGCTGGGCGCCCGCTACGACGGTTCCCCGATCATCGCCGGGGACGGTTCCGAGCCGGTGCCCGACTCCTTCGCCGCGTACACGCCCTGTGCCGTGCCGGGCGGCCGTGCACCTCACCTGTGGCTCGACGACCGTCGCACGGACGGCAGTTCGCTGTTCGACCGGTTCGGCCCCGGCTTCACGTTGCTGCGGCTCGGCCCGCGTCCGCCGCGGACGGAACGGACCGAGGCGGCGGCGCGTGCCCGGGGCGTGCCGCTGCGGACCCTGACGCTCGACGATCCGCTCGCGCGGGAACTGTACGAACGTGACCTGGCGCTGATCCGTCCCGACCAGCACGTCGCCTGGCGGGCCGACCGGGAGCCCGGTGACCCCGGGGCGCTCCTGGCACAGGTCACCGGCTGGCTGCGTGAGACGGCGGCGAGCTCACCGGTCCCGGCCCGCGGGCGGTGGTGAACGAGCGCTGAACAGGTCCCCATAACGGGGCCGGCACGGCTTGAGCGACGGTAGAATCCGCACTGATCGCGACATTTGACCGGGTATTCCAGCGGGACGATCTTCCGCGGGCCCGCCCGGCGTCGATGGGGGAGTCACATGGAGTTTCGCGTTCTCGGCCCTCTGCACGTGTGCGATGACGAAGGCCGCCACAGAACCCCGACCGCGCCGAAACAACGGCAACTGCTGTCGCTCCTCGCGCTCAATGCGAACCACGTCGTGTCCGTGGCGCAGATAGTCGAGGAGATATGGGAGTACCGTCCGCCGTCGAGCGCGGTCGCGGCGGTGCACACCTACGTCATGCAGCTGCGCCGCTTCCTGGACGGGGCCCGGCGCGGCCCGGGACGCACACCCGGCCGGCTGCAGACCCGCGACCAGGGGTACCTGCTGAAGCTGAACGCCGGTGAACTGGATCTCGATCGCTACGAGCAGCAGGTGCGGGCCGCCCGCGCCACCCTGGACGCCGGCGAATACGCCGAGGCCGCCGAGCAGTTGCGCGCCGCCGAGATGATGTGGACGGGGCCGATGCTCGTCGACGTCCCCACGGGTCCGCTGCTCAAGGCCGCCATCGAGGTCGTCGAGCGTGACCGGCTCGACGCTGTTCCGCAGCGGCTGGGCGCCGAACTGCGGCTCGGGAGGCATCATGAGAGCCTCGGCGAACTGACCGCGCTGGTCCATCAGTACGGCACCCACGAGGACCTCGTCGGGCACCTCATGCTCGCCCTGTACCGGTCGGGCCGGCAGGCCGACGCGTTGCTGGCCTACCACCGGCTGCGGGCCCGGCTGCGTGAGGAACTCGGCACCAACCCGTCGGCGCGGCTGCAACGCCTGCACACGCGCATGCTCTCCGGGGACCAACGCCTGGAGCCCCCCTCGAGCTCGTGCTCCAGGCAGTCGCTCAACCTGCTGGCCGAGCGCACTGTCTCCGCCCCCCGTGACCCGGTGGGGGACGACGGGCTGGTCCGGGTCTGAAGGTCTGACGGCCCGGCGGGGGAGCCGACGGCGGGCGCGGACGGCTCGGTCCGGGCCGCCGTGCTCCCTTCGGCACACCCTCCGCGCGCACGGTTCTCGGCCTCGGCCCGGCCGCCGGCAGGTCGCCGAGCCGGTGCTGAAGCACTCCACAGAGGTGACCGTGAGCGGCGCGAAGCGCACCTCGTCTCGGCGCGGTGCGCTTCGAGGACGTATGCGGCTCCGTCACTTCCGCGCTCCCCCGATGGCATCGTCGTCGGACCGGCCGAGGCGGTCGGCTGACGGCTGCCGCGGAATCGTTCAGCCGCCGGTGCGCACACGCCACGGCTGAGCCCGGACAGGTTCGCGCGCCGCTCGCGTCATCCACGGGGACGGCCCGAGGTCGGCCGGGGCCTGTGAGCGGCCGACGGGCCCGTGCTGCCGTCGGTCCGGGCGGTGGTCCCGGTTCTGTGCCCAGGCGGACGGCGCGGTGCGGGCCGTGCGGACCCGGCCGGGCGGGCGGCGGCCGGGCAGGCAGATCAGGGCGCCCACCAGCGCTGGCCCCATCAGCAGGGCCGCCGCCCCGAACGCCTGCCCCGCCCCAGCGGCCACCCCGGTGCCACGGCCGCACACCGCCACCGCGAGCACCGTGCCCAGCGCGGTCCCGAACTGTCCCGCGCACTGCACCAGGCCCGACGCCAGCCCCGCGCCGCTGCCCCTGAACCGGGCCAGCGCCACGACCTCGCACGACATCCAGATCAACGGAAGCCCCGCGCCGGCCAGGACCAGCCCCGGCAGCATGCCCGAGACGTACCCCGGGGCGTGCGAGCGTGCGGCCAGCGTCCACAGGGCCGCCCCCAGGAGCAGACAGCCGAGCGCGCACGGCAGGCGGGCACCGTAGCGGGTGAGCAGCGCGCTGCAGCCCCGGCCCACGACGAAGATGCCCCCGACCATCGGGAGCAGGGCGACTCCGGCGGCTAGCGCACCGAACCCGTACGTGTCGCGCAGCCGCATGCCGCCGAGGAAGGCGACGGGCGCGGCGGCCGTCGACACGAGCAGGACACCGGCCGCACCGCACACCAGGTTCCGGTCGCGGAGCAGGGACGGGGGCAGCAGCGGGTGGGGACATCGGCGTTGCCGGTGCGCGAAGAGAACTGCCAGCGCCGACGCGGCGAGCACGGCGTACGCCGTGTACCGGTCCACGCCATGAGCGGCCGACCGGACCAGGGCGTACACGGCCGCGAGCAGAGCGCCGGTGAGCGCGGCGGCCCCGGCCAGATCGAGGCGGACACCGCGGGTGCGGGGCGGATCGGGCAGCGGGGTGCGGCGGGACACCATGAGGGCGACGGCGATCACAGGGACGTTGAGCCAGAAGGCCCAGCGCCAGTCGAGGCCGCTGATAACGAGACCGCCGCACACCACGCCGGCCACCGAGCCGACACCGCCCGCGCCCGCCCACAGCGCCAGCACCCGGGCACGCTGCTGCGGTGCCGCCGCCGTCACCAGGAGCGACATCGCGCCGGGCACGAGCACGGCCGCCGCCAGCGCCTGCCCGGCGCGGGCAGTGACGAGCAGCGGTCCGCTGGGGGCGGCACCGCACAGGGCCGAGGCCACGGCGAAGGCTCCCATGCCGTGCAGGAAGAGACGCCGGGACCCTGCCAGGTCCGCCAGCCGGCCGCCCAGCAGCTGGAGCCCGCCCACCAGCAGCACGTAGACGTTGGTCACCCATTGCACGGCGGCCAGCGACATCGACAGGTCGCGCCGGATGTCGTTGAGGGCGAGCGTCACGATGCCGGAGTCGGCGTTGGCGAGCAGTGGAGCGAGGACGGTCAGCGCGAGCAGCCGGCGGTCCAGCGGGGGCGCTGCACGGTCGCGTGGGCGTGCAGGGGCGGCCAAGGCCATGACGGCTCCAGGGAGTTGGCATCGATGCCGCCGCGCCGGCCCCGGAGCGGGGCGGACGGGAAGAAGCAGCCCGTGGCCTGCCGTTCGGATCGGCGCGGATCAGGCGGCGGGGGCTGGTGCGGGCGGGCCCGGCGAAGGGCCACACGACGTGGTGGCGGCCGGCGGTGACACGGCAGGGGCGTGCGAGCCCGGCGATCGAACGAGTGGCGGCCCTGGGGCCGCGAGACGTCACGGCGGGCAGGACAGGGAAAAGGGCGAGGCGGGTGGGGCGCGGAGCAGGCACCCGCGACAGGGCGCTCGCGGAGGCCGGGTGCTGCGGCGGCACGCGGGAGCGAGCGGGACGCGGCGAAGGCACGGTCGCCTTCCGGCGGTGCCGTCGCGGAGCCGGGTCCGGGAGTGGACGCAACTCCTGCGGTCCTCCGGGGGCACCGGCGGGCCGGCGGCAGGTGGCCCCAGGGGGCGACCGCCGCGCACAGTACCGTCGGCGGCCCGCGCGGATCAGGTCACCGCACGCCGCCGACGGCCGTCGTGCGTCGTACGCCCGGCCGCAGTGCGGCGGCCGGGCACGGGCGGAGGGGCTGGGCTTCGCCGGCCCTCCCGCTCGGTGGTGCTCAGAGCTCCTTGAGGAGCCCGCCGTCCACGACGAACTCGGCACCCGTGGTGCTGCCGGAGCGCGGCGACGCCAGCAGCACGACGGCGTCGGCCACCTCCTGCGGCTCGACGAAGCGGCCCGTGGCCAGGTTCAGCATCTCCGGGACGACGCTGTTGATGACGTTGTCCTTGTCGGTGCCGGCCTGGGAGGCGATCATGTCGGCGACGCCGCCCTCGTCGGTCCACCACGGCGTGCGCACCACACCGGGGGACACCGTGTTCACGCGGATGCCCTGGGGGGCGAACTCGCCCGAGAGCACCTTGGTGATGTTGCTCAGGGCGGCCTTCGCGGCACCGTAGTCGACGTTGATCGGCGAGGGCTGCCGGGCGTTGCCGGAGGAGATGTTCACGATCGCGCCGCCGCCGCGCTGCTGCAGGTGCGGGATGGCGGCACGGATGGCACGCACGGCCGAGAACAGGTTGAACTCGAACATGGCACGCCACTCCTCGTCGGAGGCGTGCAGGAACGAGCCGCGGGGCAGGGTCACGCCGGGCGGCGGGCCGCCCGCGTTGTTCACCAGGATGTCGAGCCCGCCGAACCGCTCCACGGCGCGGTCCACGACCTGCGCCGGCGCGTCCTCGTCCATGAAGTCGGCCGGGACGTGCACGAGGTTCGGGCCGGCCAGCGCATCCAGCTCCGGGGTGCTCTTGCGGGACGTGGCCACGACCTTGGCGCCCTCTTCGAGGAGCGTGCGGACGATGGCCAGGCCGATGCCCTTGGAGGCGCCGGTGACGACGGCGACCCGGCCGGAAAGCTGCAGATCCATAAGGTTCCTTCTCGATGGTCGGCCCCGCCCTGAGGTGGGGGAGGAGCGCGGTGCGGTGTGCTCTCGTCATGGGAAACACCGCCGTGCCCGAAGGTGTTGCAGGCGATGTCCACCGGGCCCGCGGGATCAGCGGTGCCAGCGCATGACCTCCTCCGGAAGCTCCTCCAGCTCCGCGGTCTCGGACGGCTTGCGGTCCATGTACCGCGGGTCGCACCCCTGGTGCCCCAGCAGCCGGGCGATCGGGGCCAGCACGGTGAACAGGGCGCGCTGCAGCGCCCAGGGGGGCGAGGTGAACCGCACCACGTCACCGAACTCCAGCGTGGTCACCGCCTGCTGCAGCAGCCGGGGCATGCCCTCGGGCGTGGTCTTGCCGTCCTGCGCGAGCCCGAAGAGCTGGCGCAGCACCAACTGCTCGAAGCGGTCGCTGTTCGTGCGGATCTCGCAGATGTGGAAGGCCTGCTCACCGCTGCAGTTCCACCAGCGGTGCTTGATGCCGGGCTGGATGAGCACGCTCTGCCCGGGCTTGTCGAGGGTCACCTGGCGCCCGCCGATCAGGAAGGCGACCTTGCCCCGTACCAGCGTGAAGCGTTCCTCGCTCACCGGGTGCAGGTGCTCCCCCGACACGGCGCCGCCGGGCTCGGAGTACACGTCCATCACGGTGCGCGCCCCGCCCGTGTGCGAGGACGGCGTTCTGATCACGACCCGCTCCCTGCACCGCGGGTTCTCGTACACCTCACCGACGCTGACCGTCACCGGCCCCGCCTCCTTCCACCGTGGCGAATTCAGCCTGGACTCCGATGGTGGCGACCGGTGGGCCGTCCGACACCCCCGATCTTGCGGTCGTATCCCGGAATCCGCCGTTCAGGGATTCGACCGCAAGATCCGGGGTGTTTTCCACGATGGCTGATTCGTACTGTCGCGGCGCAGGTCAACGCGTGAAGCAGTGCGCCGAAAATGGCGAGAACGGGAGACGTAGAGTGCGCGACAACAGCGGGATAGGCCGCAGGCGGTTCTTCACTACCGCCGCGGCGCTGGGCGGCACGGCCGCCGTGGGCGGAGCGCTCGCCGGGCGGGCGGCGGCAGCGGAGCAGGAGGCCGCGACCGTCACCTTCGCCCCCGTGACGGTGACGTCGGCGGACGCCCAGTACGGCGAGCTTGTGCACGGCATGAACAACCGTTACGTCGGCAGCCCCGAGTCCGTCCAGATCGTGGACGACGTCTCCCAGGTGGCGGGCGTGGTGCAGGCCGCCGTCACCGCCGGCAAACGACTGACCGTGCGCTCCGGCGGCCACTGCTTGGAGGACTTCGTCTTCAACCCTGAGGTTCAGGTGGTGCTGGATCTGTCCCAGCTCAACAAGGTGTACTACGACGCCGGGCGGCGCGCGTTCGCCGTCGAGACGGGCGCCCAGCTCCTCGACGTCTACACCCTGCTCTACCAGGTGTACGGCGTCACCGTGCCCGGCGGCATCTGCTACTCCGTGGCGGCCGGCGGCCACGTCAGCGGCGGCGGCTGGGGCCTGCTGTGCCGCCAGCTCGGTCTGATCATCGACTACCTGTGCGCCGTCGAGGTGGTCGTGGTCGGCGCCGACGGCAAGGTGCGCACCGTCGTGGCGACCAACGATCCCGGCGATCCCAACTTCGAACTGTGGTGGGCCCACGCGGGCGGCGGCGGCGGTAACTTCGGTGTCGTCACGCGCTACTGGTTCCGCACGCCCGGCGCCACCGGCACCGACCCGAAGAAGCTGCTGCCCAAGCCGCCCCGCGAGGTGTATCTGGTGGCGCAGGCCTGGCCGTGGGAGACCATGACGGAGGCGAAGTTCTCCCGGCTGGCGCAGAACTACGCGCGCTGGTTCACCGCGCACAGCGCCCCGGGCGCCCCCGAACTGGCCCTGGCCAGCTTCCTCGTGCTGACCCACAAGTCCGCCGGCCAGATCGCCATGGTCACCCAGGTCGACGCGACCGTTCCCAACGCCCGTCAGCTCCTCGACGGTTACCTCGCCGCGATCGGCGACGGCGTCGACGTGCCGACCGTCGCCGTCACCCGCCAGTTCGCCGAATTCGGCCCGATGGCGAGCTACGCCGAGCCTCGCAAGCTGCCCTGGCTGGAGGCCACCCGCTACCTCGGCACCACCAACACCAACCTCACCAACCCGACCTACCGGCAGGAGTACAAGTCCGCGTACATGCGCGCGGCGTTCCCCGACCGGCAGCTCGCGGTGCTGTACAAGCACCTGACGCGCACGGACGTCACCCTGCCCGGCGCCTCCATCACCCTCAGCTCCTACGGCGGTGAGGTCAACCGGCTCGCCCCGTCGGCCACCGGCTATCCGCACCGCGAGTCATTCTTCAAGATGATGTGGATGTCCCTGTGGAACGACCCCGCCGAGGACGCCGCCTACATCGACTGGAACCGGCAGTGCTACGCGGAGGTCTACGCCGACACCGGCGGTGTTCCCGTGCCCAACGACGTCACCGACGGCTGCTACGTCAACTACCCGGACAACGACCTGAACGACCCGAAGTACAACACGTCGTCGACGCCCTGGCACGCCCTCTACTACAAGGGCAACTACCCGCGGCTGCAGCAGGTGAAGAAGAAGTACGACCCGACGAACTTCTTCCGCCACGCCCAGTCGGTCCGCCTGCCCTGACCCACGCGTCAAATTCTCGGCCCTGAAGGGACCGAGCTTGTCACCCGATCCGCGAAGGGCCGTGATTGCAAGTGGAGCGCGGCTGGCTGCCGCGTGGTCCCCTGCGTCCGGTACGGCTATGCCGTACTGGGGCGTTTGACTGCGCCCCGCTGCCACGCGGCATCGGCCCGGTGGGCGATGTTGCGGGAGCCGTTGTGGTCCGCGTGCAGGACGATCCCGCAGGATCGGCAGGCGAACCGTGCCTGGGACACCCGGTTGGTTCGGTAGGTGTGCCGGCACTCGGAGCACTGGCGGGAGGTGTTGCGCGGGTCGACGTAGACCACGGGCACACCCGCCCGCCGGGCTTTGTACTCGACGAAGGCGCCGAGCTGGGCGAAGGCCCACGAGTGCAGCCGGGACCGCTGGTGTTTCCTGGCCGTGGCCCTCTGCCGGATGCCGGACAGGTCTTCCAGTCCGACACCCCGCAAGGTGCGTTCAGCGGTATGGACGATCTTCTTCGCGATGATGTGGTTGCGCTGGGTGGTGTAGCGGGACTCCCGGCGCCGGTTGCGCTTCAGGGCCCGCTTCGCGGACTTGGTCCGCTTGGCCTGGAGCTTGCGCCGCAGTTTCAGCATCCGCGTGCGGTACCTATTGACCCGACGGCCGGACATGACCTGCCCGTCGGATGTCGTGGCGATGTTGACGATGCCCAGATCCACGCCGAGGAACCCGTCCGGCTCGAACACCTCGGGTTCGGGGACGTCGATGGTGGCGATCAGGAAGAACATCCCATCCCGCATCACCAGGTCCGACTCACCCTTGCGGGACGCCAGCAGCTTCAACGCCGCCGGGGAGCACACGAACGGGACGCCCTTCAACCGCCCCGCCACAGTCCAGATGGACACGGTCCGGGCGTCGAGGTTCCACGTCAGGATGCGGTCGTCGTACGGCTGCGCCGCATCCTCGCGAAAGGAGATCGACTTGGACACGGCCCGCGTGCGGCGTCTGGAGCCCTCCGGGCCCAGGTTTCCGGCCCTGACGTTCGCCCTCAAGGTTGTGTAGGCGTCCACCACCTTCTTGATCACGCGGACAGCGGGCTGCGCGGCGAGATCGAAGGCGGCCTTGACGTCGTGGTACACCGCCTCCTGCAGCTCGTTGCGGCGGAACAGGCCCCGGGCGTACGCCGTGTCGGACACCCAGGTCGCGGCCCGGTTGCAGGCACGCAGAGTCGCTGCCAAGGCGTCCGCGTCATGAACGGAGCCAGGCACCAACTTCACCTGCGCAACAATCTTCACGCGAACCACGTTAGGAGGAACGGTCACGGCAGGACAAGCCGCCGTCCGGACACAACGAAGCGAACTCCGCCGCTGCGCGGCTCCGACCCGAGGAAGCCATTCCTCCCGAGGCTGAAGCCCCGGGCCTCCTGACTAGTACTCCAGCCGGAGATGTGATCTTGCTGGTGGGGGGCCGGTGGGAAGACAGGTGCGGCCACCGGTGATCATCGTCAGGTGTGTGGACTGA
>NZ_JBFBBS010000041.1:0-55931 GCF_040682835.1 Streptomyces sp. NPDC051104
CCGTCGGCGTTCTCGACGCGTACGGTGCGGCTCTCCCCGTACGGGGTGAAGTGCCCCTCGACGGACCAGCGCGGATCGTAGGGCGTGGCGTCGATGCCCCGGAAGTCCCGGCGTGCCGGGGCGGCCGGGTCGTACTCGCGCACGCCCCACACGCCCTCGCGGGCGAGGACGACCAGGCGGCGCTCGCCGGCCGCGACGCGGGCCGCGCCCACCGGCCCGGCATCGGCGTCCAGGCGGACCTCACCGGTGAAGGGCCGCCCGTCGACCGTCAGTCCGTCAGCCTTGCCGGCCGTCAGTGCCACCGCGTCACCGTCGTCCGTCCACCGCCCGGGAATGTCCGGAATTTGACCGTCCGGATAATCCTCCAGCCAGTAGGTACCGGTCAACGCGAGCGGCCCGTACGGCTCCGACACCTGCGCGGTGCGGTGCTCGTGCCATTGCTTCCACTCGTCGGATGCGTCCGTCGTCATGTGGTCAACCCTTCCATATGGGACATGTGCGCCCGGGGTGCGAGCGCAGCGTGGTGGGATGCGGTACGAGGAAGAACCCATCGGCGGCGCCCGATCGGACGAACTCGTCCCTCGGGTGAACGTCGCACAGAGCGCGCCGTCATGACGTTCCCCCTGTCACGACGTGCCGGTGGGCGGGCCGGGGCAGGCCCAGGTGCTCCCTGAGTGTGCTGCCCGGATAGAAGGTGCGGAACAAACCGCGGTGCTGGAGCAGCGCGACCGTGCCGTTGACGAGCCGCTCCAGGTCACGGCGCGGCTCGGCGGGTCTGAGGTGGAAGCCGTCGACGACACCGGCCGTGTGCCAGTGGGCGATCAGTTCGGCCAGGTCGATGGGGCCGCCGCGGTAGAAGGGGCCGTGCGCCGTCTGCCGGGGGCCGCTCCCGCCTCCCCCAAGTTCTCGGCTTCGCTCGAACAGGGCGGACCCCCATCCGGGTTCGGCCGCGTGTTCGCCGTCGCCGAGGTCGACGACGAGGCTCGCCAGGAGGCGCAGGGCGTCCGGTTCGCGGCCCGACTCGCGTGCCGCGTCCCGCAGTTCGTCGCGTACGGCAGCGGCCTGCGCGGGGCTCGTGACGCGGGCGAGTGCCACGTCGGCGTGGCGGGCGACGTTCGTACGGGTGCCCGTGTCGGTGGCGTCGACGACGCGGACCGGGTGGCCCTGCGGCGATCCGGAGTCCTCCCACCCTTCCCGGAGCCGGGTCTCTCCCTCGGTCGCCGGCAGGCCGAGGTACCAGCCCGCCCGGCCGCCGCTGACCCGGTCGAGGGTCTCGAGGGCCGCCCGGACACGGGACGGCTCCGCGGACGTGCCGGGCACCAGGCCGATACGGCGGGTGGCGGGCGCGGCGCGCTGCAGCACGGCGAGCGCATCGGGGCCCAGGGCCCCGGAACCGTGGGGGCCGGGCCAGGCGGAGTGGTCGCCGAGCGTGACGAAGTCGAGCGCACCGCGCTCCGCGAGCCGTACCGCCTCGACATGGCGGTCGACATCACGAGCCTCCCGCTGGTCGACGGCGGCGGCCAGGTGCAACAGCCCCCGGCCGGGTGATGAGGTCATCTCGAGTGAAACCTTTCTGTGGCTGATGGGGCGTCACAGCGCCGTGGACGGGCCGCGCAGGACGGTCAGTGCCGCCCGTGCCGCCGCGTCGTTCTGCCGGAACGCGGGCCCGCCCGTGCGGGGCCGGGTGAACGCGCCGGAACCCCGGGCGTCGGTGTGCGGGCCGAGCGCGAAGCGCCTCGGATGCGGGCGGCCGGAGCGGTCCAGGACGCGCCCGTCGGCGGGGTCCACGGCGAGCAGTCCCTCGGCGGTGGCGGCTGCGCCGTCCGCGTGCAGTTCCCGCAGCAGCCGGTCGCGGGTGCGTTCGACCGTGGGGTGCGGCAGCCGCGCCTCGACCAATGCGCGGGCCCCGACGAACGCGTCGGGCACGGTGCCGCTCGACGCCCGGAAGACGCCGTCCTCGGCGGTGACGGTCATGTCGGCGCCGAGGAACTTCAGCACGCCCGCGCGTGACAGCGCGAGCATCTGCCGCAGTCGTGGCCCGGGCGGACCGGAGGCCAGGTAGCTGAAGAAGCCGTGCCACCAGGGTCCGATGTCGCCGAGCCGCACCAGCTGCCCGTAGACGGAGAGCAGCCCGAGGAAGACCGCCAGGTCCGGACTGCGGGCGGGGTCGTGGCGCCGGTCCAGGTCGGCCTCGATGTAGCGGCGCAGACCGTCCTGGAGGCCGTCGTAGGAGGCGTGGCGCACGCCGTCCAGCGGACGGTCGAGGGTGCTGAGGTCGAAGCGGTCGGCGGGGTCGGGGACGGCGGCGGACACCAGCGCGGGCAGCGAGGCCGCGTCCGCCACGGCGTACTTCTCCTCGAAGTCCCTCCAGGCGACCGTGGTGCGCTCGGGGTGGGCGGTGAACAGCCGGTGGTAGTGGGCGAAGCCCAGCTCCTTCTCGACCGACGGCCACACGTCGCGCCGGAAGTCGAAGCCCTCGGGGCGCGCGAGCAGCGCGTCGACCTCGGCGGGCCCGAAGAACCGGGGCAGCGGCGGCCTCTCTCCCGTCCAGTCGTAGCCGATCTTCGAGTGGTAGGGCACGCCGCGCCGGGAGCCGACGTACAGGACCGGTTCGCGTCCCGAAGGCACGTACGTGTCCCCCTCGTACCGTCCGCCGCGTCCCTCGGTGAGCAGCACCATGAGGTCGACGAAGGCGAGCCCGAAGCCGCGGACGAGGACCGGCTCGCCCGCCTTCAGCGGTGACAGGTCGCTGTCGGCCGTGAAGTCGGGTGGCAGATGGACAAGGCCGTGCCTGCGGGCGTACGACGCCAACGCGCGCTGCTCGTCGTCGAGTTCGGCGTCGAGGTGGCCGAGCGTGAGGACCACGAGGTCGGCGGTCAGCGGCTCGGCCAGTCCCTCCAGCCAGACCCGCTGCCGGC
The DNA here is from genome assembly GCF_040682835.1 of Streptomyces sp. NPDC051104. Classification (NCBI taxonomy): domain Bacteria; kingdom Bacillati; phylum Actinomycetota; class Actinomycetes; order Kitasatosporales; family Streptomycetaceae; genus Streptomyces; species Streptomyces sp. NPDC051104. The sequence goes on from NZ_JBFBBS010000041.1 coordinate 2,919, forward strand.
CGTCGGGCGGGCCGTCGACCCGGACGGCGAGGCGGGGGTGGTGGTGGACGCGGATACCGGGCGGCAGGGCGGCGACCGTCTGCTCGTAGACCCAGCTCAGGTACGCACCCTGCCGCTGCCGGTCGGCGAACAGACGCCCGCCGACGCCCGCCCACTCGTGCAGGGTGGGGCCCTCGCGCACCGGGCCCTCCATGGTCACCGTCTCGTCGGTGAACATGGTGACGTCCTCGGCGTGCGAGTTCATCCACAGCAGCGGCGACTGCGCCTGGCGCCAGATGCGTCCGCCGCCGGGCGGATACGGGTCCACCAGGTGCACGTCCAGCTCGGAACCGGCGTAGAGAGCGGGGGCGTTGGCGGCGATCCGCTCCAGGAAACCGGTCCCCCGCGGTCCGGCACCCACGATCACCAGCGAAGGTCGGTCACCGCTCACCGTGTGCGCTCCGCACCGCGCGCGTAGCGCTTCTCCACGTAGTACTGGCCCACGCTGAGCACCGAGGTGACGATGACGTACCAGAGCGTGGCCACCATCAGCAGCGGGATGACCTGGTAGGTGCGGTGGTAGATGAGCTGCGCCGAGTAGAGCAGGTCCTGGACGGCGATGACGCTGACGATGGACGTGCCCTTGAGAGTGCCGATCAGCATGTTCGCGGCCGGCGGCACGATGGACCGCATCGCCTGCGGGAGCACGATCCGCCACCAGCGCTGCCACCGGCTCAGGCCGAGCGCCTGCGCGGCCTCGATCTGGCCCCGGTCGACGGAGAGGATGCCGCCGCGCACCACTTCGGCGGCGTACGCGGCCTCGTGCAGCGTCAGGCCGACGACGGCGACGGTGACCGGGCCGAACAGGTTCACGGTCTTCACGCCGAGGATGTGCGGGTACAGGGCGCCGATGTTGAACCAGAACAGCAGCTGCACCAGGATCGGCACCGAGCGGAACAGCCAGACGTACCCCCAACTGACGCTTTTCAGGACCGGGTTGGCGGACAGCCGGGCCGCAGCGAGCAGGGTGCCCAGGGCGAAGCCGAGCCCCATGACGACCGCGGTCAGCCAGAGGGTCAGCCAGAGGCCGCGCAGGACGGCGGTGGAGGTGAAGTAGGCGCCGACGACGTCCCACTGGAACGCCTCGTTGCGCACGATGGAGGTGAGGGCGAAACCGAGCAGGACCAGGACCACGAGGGCCGCGGCCCACTGACCGAGGTGGCGCCGCGGGACGAGACGCGGGGGCGCGGCTTCTTCGGCAGCCGCGGCCGGTTTGGCGAGGGTCTCGGAGGACATGCGAAGGCTCCGTGATACGTCGAGTCGAACACGGGTGGGTGCCTTCACACAGGCGCTGTACGGCCGAGCCCCTCAGCAGGGCCGTGCCCTGAGCGTACGTGGCCGTTTCCCCGGGCTGTCAAGGCCGTCCACAGTGTGAGCCGTGCGTCTCAAGTCGGTTGACGGGGAAACGGATGCCTGTTCCACTTGACACATGCGCCCACAGCAGCGGCTGGTCACCCGCTCCCACATCGACTTCGGTCGCGTGTGGTCCTGTTCCTGTTGAGCTGACGCCCTGCACGCCCTGACGCCCTGTACGCCCTGATCCGCAGGGCCTCTTTCGCGTTCGCCCACGCGCTTTCCACGCCTTCACACGCGCCTCCCTCCTTCGCGTTCCCTCGCGCGCTGCCACTTCCGCTCCCAGGAGACCGCTGACCCATGCGTACGTTGACACGTACAAACAAGAGGCTTTTCACCCCCTTTGCCCTTGCTGTTTCGGCAGCTCTGTCGCTCACCGCGTGCGGTTCCGGCGACGCGTCGGGCTCGGGTGGTACCGATGCCCGGGCCGCGGCCGAGACCGGGAAGATCCCGGCCACGGACGTCGTGTCGGCCATCAAGGCGTACGAGCCCGCCGCCGAGCTGCTGCCGGCGGGCGTGCACGACCTCACCGTCGGGGTCGCCGTCTCCGGCCAGTTGCCGGGCACCAGTTATCTGGACGACGGAAAGACACTCGTCGGGCAGGACATCGACTTCTCCAACGCCGTCGCCAAGACGCTCGGCATCAAGCTGAAGCTCGAACCGGCGAGCTTCGAGGCGATCCTGCCGGCGCTCGGCAGCGGCAAGTACGCCTTCGGTGCGAGCAACTTCGGTGTCACCGACGAGCGGCGCAGGACGATCGACTTCGTCACCTACATCAACGACGGCCAGGGCTTCGCCGCCCGCAAGGACAGCGACCTCACGAAGATCACCGACCTGAAGCAGCTGTGCGGGCTGAACGTGGCGACCGGCGCCGGCACGACCTTCGAGGCGACCCTGGAGGAGAACGAGCACGTCTGCACGGACGCGGGCAAAAAAGCGTACGGCGTGCAGACGTACAGCGAGTCGGGCGCGCTGTGGTCGTCCCTGCAGCAGGGCCGCAGCGATGTGGTGATGTCGACGATCAACGGCCTGCGGTACGCGGTCGCTCAGCAGCCGGGGCTGAAGTTCCTGAACGAGTACCACCGCCTCGACGTCGGCTTCGCCTTCAAGAAGGGCACGAAGCTGGCGGCGGCGTTCCAGGCCGCGGTGAACCATCTGATCGCCGACGGAACGTACGAGAAGATCCTGAAGAAGTGGGGGACGACGGACTCGGCGATCAGCACGTCGCAGATCTCACCTCCCGAACTGAAGAACTGAAGGGTTCCGCCCCGTCCTCAAGGGGCGCGGGGCGGAGCACCACCTGCTCGGTGGCGAGGTCGAAGGCGACGCGCTGCACACGGTCGAACGCCTCGGCGACGTGGAGCACCTCGGCCCCGGCCCGGCCGGGCACCGCGAGCGGTGCGGGCGGGCCGTGGTGCCCGCCCCAAGTGCCACGCCGCCCGGCGGCGACCGCGCGCGGCAGCCGAGTGGCGGCCACCTCCAGTGCCTGCTGGGCCAGGACGGCGAGCGGAGTCGAGACGGATCGGACGCAGTCGAGGGCGAGGTGGCCGAGCGCGGTGACGGTGCCGAACGCGAACAGCACGAACAGCAGCAGATCACGCTGGGCGGCGCTCCGGAGTGCGGCGGCGCGCTCCTCCACGTCCTTGCCGAGCGAGATCTGCACCGCGCGCAGTCCGTCGTCGGCGGAGGTCATGGACTCCCACCAGGCCATCGGGGGAATGGCGGCCGCGGCGAGGCGGCCGTCCGCGTGCACGGCGACACTCTCGTAGGCGAGGGCGCGTTCGGCCTCGGCCGTGCCGAGCGCGGCGTCGAGGCGCCGTCGCTGGGCCGCGGTGGCCGAGCGCGGAAAGCTCTCCAGGGCGGCGAGCCTGGCCGCGCGGAGCTGCAGGAAGCGGTTGTAGTCGTCGCCGCGGAACCGTCCGGCGCGTACCGAGCCCAGGACGATGGCGCGCTCCTCGTCGGCGGACTCCTTGGCGTCGCCGAGGATGTCGAGCGCCCGGCAGGCGGCGCGGAGCCGGACGTCGTGCACGTCGTCGAGCCCGAGATCGAGCCGGTCGAGGACGGTGATGCCGGTGCTGAAGGAGGCGAAGGTCTCCTGGAAGGCGCCGGTGCCGTCGTCGGCGTGCCGGCGGATCGCGGTGAGCCCGTCGAGCCGTCCCAGGGACGCGCGCACGGAGGCGGCGGCAGCATCGTCACGGCCCCGCAGCTCTCGTTCCAGCCGGGCGCGTGCGGTGTCGGTGGCTCTGCGCTGCGCGGGCAGCTTCGCTCCGAACTGCCGTACGCCGCCGACATATCCGGTGGTCAGCCCGCGTTCCTTCTGCAGCCCGTGGACGAGCCCCTGGAGGGCGATCTCGAGCCGGGCGTGGTCGGCGGTGGCGGCCGCGTCGCGGTGTTCGGAGATCTGCTGGGCGGCGGCCGCGCCGAGCAGGGCGAGCAGGACGGCGAGGGCGAGGACGAGGAACCTCAGCAGCCTGGCGCGGGTGGTGGGGGGTGTGACGTCCACTGATGAAGTGCCTTATATGGAGGACGAATGGTCGGAGGGGCAGAAAATCGTTCTGCCCCCGGCCAACGATCACCACGGCGCACCGGTCACCAGATCATGTGCTTGTTTTACGTGTGGGACATCTTTTGCACAGCGGACGTCAGCAGTCGCAGCCGCAGTCACAACCGTCGCCGCAGGAACAGCAGTTGCCGCAGCACTCACAGCAGTCGCCGCAATCGCCGAATCGCCGCAGTCACAGTCGCAGTCGCAGTTGTTGCACCATCCCTCGCGCCTCTTCCGTGATCACGGTCCTTCGAACTCGTCGGCGCAGCAAACATGGCAGGTGCAGCACAGCCCCACGGCCACCGCGCAGCCGGCCACGAAGCCCCGCTTGCCGGCTTCGAGAGATCCTCCGTGGTGTGCGGACCGTCCTGCCGGAGTGGGCCGAAGGCGCCCTGAGGGCCGTGCCCGCAGGACTCGGTGCCGAAGGCCCGGTCCACCGAGCACCGCAGCTCGTGGACGAGCAGGACGTGTGCGAGCCGTCCCTCGGTGCCGTGTCCTTCCGGGGAGACCCCGGACCCCCGGGCGACGTCCCGCAGCGCGAGTCGTCGGCGAGGCGACGGGCCTCCTCCAGTGAGGTGTCCGTGGCCGATGGGGGTCCCCCCTGCTCGAGCGAAGCGAGAGCTTGGGGGAGGGTTCCAGGCGCCCGACGCGGCGTCCGCCTCCCGGTCCTCCACGGCGTCCAGCAGGTGCGCGAGGCGGCCGAAGAGCCGGCCGGCCTCGGCGAGCGGTGCGGCGTTGCCGGGGCGCCCGGCGAGGACTCGTCAAGAGCTTGGGGAAGGGCAGGGAGGGGCGGTGCGCCGCCACCCGGCGTTTTTGCCGTTCGGCCTGAGCCTCCGTCAGAACGGAGATCAGCACGCCGTCATAGTTGGTGACGACGCGCGCGAGCTGCCCGTGGTCCCGGCGCAGTGCGAGACACAGCCCGCACAAGTGCGCCATCCACTGCGCCTCAGGCTCTCGCTCATCCGGTGACGACAGGGCCGGACCATTCCGAACACGACACCCCCCGTTCCCCCGCGGCTCGTACGATGTTGAGTTGCGGCAGATTATCCGCCGACTCGTTCACCCATACGCACTCACCGTCACCCGGACGCCGTGACAAATCGTATTTCACTCATAGTCAGCAGGCGTCTGAGCCCGAACTCTTGGGGCACACGGCCTCTCGACGGATCCGCTGTGCACCAGTACCGTCACGAAACCCCCGCGCGGCGTCTATCCCCTTGGCGCCACATCCGCATCATGGACGACCATGGGGTTGCGGAAGGCATGAAAAAGACCGCTGTGAGAGGAGGCGTCCATGGGATCGGTGCGCAAGGCGAGTGCCTGGCTCGGCCTCGTCGACGACAACGATGACGAGCGTTACTACGACGACGACTACGCCGAGGACCAGGAGCACGGCGACGCCTGGGTGACCGACCCGCGCGTCAAGGTCGCCTCCGACACGGCGGAGGAGAAGGGCCGCCGGATCGGCACGGTCACCCCGGACAGCTTCCGGGACGCCCGGGCCATCGGCGAGCTGTTCCGGGACGGGGTCCCGGTCATCATGAACCTCACCAACATGGAGCCCGGCGACGCCAAGCGCGTGGTCGACTTCGCGGCCGGGCTGATCTTCGGCCTGCGCGGCTCGATCGACCGTGTCTCCAGCCGGGTGTTCCTGCTGACCCCGGCGAACACGGAGATCGTCAGCGGCGACACCGCGAGCCGGCAGGGCGACGGCTTCTTCAACCAGAGCTGAGGCAGGGCCGCTCACCGGCCCTGCCCGCTCCCGGGTTCCGGGTCATCGGAAGGCGTCGAGTCCGGTGAGCGCCTTGCCCAGCACGAGCTGGTGCATCTCGACGGTGCCCTCGTACGTGAGCACCGACTCCAGGTTGGTGGCGTGCCGCATCACGGGGTACTCGAGGGAGATCCCGTTGGCGCCGAGGATCGTGCGCGCGGTGCGGCAGATCTCGATGGCCTCGCGGACGTTGTTGAGCTTGCCGAAGCTGACCTGTTCGGGACGCAGCCGTCCCGCGTCCATGCGCCGCCCCAGATGGTGGGCGAGCAGAATCCCCTTGTGCAGTTCGACCGCCATGTCGGCGAGCTTGGCCTGGGTGAGCTGGAACCCCCCGATGGGCCTGCCGAACTGTTCCCTGCTCTTCGCGTACTCCACGGCGGCCTCGAAGCACGACCGGGCGGCCCCCATGGCACCCCACACGATCCCGTAGCGGGCGTGGGAGAGACAGCTGAGCGGTCCCTTGAGTCCTGCGACGCCGGGGAGTACGGCGTCGGCGGGCAGCCGTACGTCGTCCAGGACCAGCTCGCTGGTGACGGAGGCGCGCAGGGACCACTTGTGCTTGATCTCCGGGGCGGAGAAGCCCGGGCTGTCGGTGGGGACGACGAACCCGCGGATGCCGTCGTCGGTGTGCGCCCAGACGACGGCGACACCGGCGACGGAGCCGTTGGTGATCCACATCTTGCGGCCGCTCAGGACCCAGTCGGAGCCGTCGCGCTTGGCGTACGTCCGCATCGAGGCCGGGTCGGAGCCGTGGTCGGGTTCGGTGAGCCCGAAGCAGCCGATGACCTCCCCGGCGGCCATGCGCGGCAGCCACTGCTGCTTCTGCTCCTCGCTGCCGTAGCGGTGGATGGCGTACATGGCGAGGGAGCCCTGCACGGACACCAGCGACCGGATGCCGGAGTCCGCGGCCTCGAGTTCCAGGCAGGCGAGCCCGTACTGCACGGCGCTGGCTCCCGCGCAGCCGTAGCCGCTGAGGGACATGCCGAGGGCGCCGATGCCGCCCAGCTCACGGGCGAGCTCGCGGATGGCGGGCAGCTCGCCCTTCTCGTACCACTCGGCGACGTACGGCAGCACGCGGTCCGCCGCCCAGGTCCGTACGGTGTCGCGGATGGCGCGGTCCTCGGCGTCCAGCAGGTCGTCGATCCCCAGCGGGTCGGCCGGGTCGAAGGGCGGCAACGTCGAGGACGCGGTCATGGGGGCAGCCTCCGTGACACTGAAAACTAACAGCGCTAGCCAGGGTTGGACGGGGCCGACGCTACGGCCCGGTGCGCTCCACGTCCAGTACCGGGCCGGCCTCGACCGGGCAGCTCGCTGCCCGAAGGGGGGCGGGGCCCCGGCTACGCCGAGACGCGCGTGTCGGCGGCCTCGCGCGATGTCGGCACCCCCGCCGGAGGTGCCTCACAGTGCATCACCCGCGGCAGCCTCGCCGCCATCAGCGCCCCCAGCAGCAACAGCCCCGCACTCACCAGCAGCGTCACATGCAGGCCGTGCACGAAGGAGTCCCGCGCGGCGTGGCGCAGTGCGGCGCCCCGCGCACCGCCCAGCCGGTCCGCCACCTCGTACGCCTCCCCCAGCGAGTGCCCCGCCGCCCGTGACGCCCCCGCCGGGACTCCGGGCACCGAGGACAGCCCGGGCGCGTACGCCGCGTTCATCACGCTGCCCAACAGTGCGATGCCGATGCCCGCGCCCAGCTGGTACGACGTCTCGCCGATCGCCGCCGCGCCACCGGACTGCTCCTGCGGCGCCTCGCTCAGCATCGACTCGTACGCCGCGAACAGCGTGGTCTCCAGCCCGAAGCCCAGCAGGACGAAACCGGACAGCAGCAGTGCCGGATCGTCCTCCCCGCCCATCGCCGTCAGCAGGAGCACCGCCGCGGCCGTGAGGCAGAAGCCGACGGCGACCATCCGGCGCGGACCGAACCGGTGCAGCAGGTGGGAGCCGACCAGGCCCGCCGCCATCGCCGCGAACGTCAGCGGCAGCAGCCTGAGGCCCGTCTGCAGCGGCGAGAGACGCAGCACCAGTTGCAGGTACTGCGCCGCGATCAGCTCCAGACCGACCAGCGCGAGCATCGCCAGCACGATGCACCCCACCGATGTGCTGAACGCCGGACGCGCGAACATCCTCAGGTCCACCAGGGGGTGTGCGCGGCGTCGCTGCCGTCGTACGAAACCCGCCAGCAGGGCCGCGCCCACCAGCAGCGGCAGCAGTGTGGCCGGGGTGATCGGCGGCTCACCGCCGCCGAGCCTCTTCACTCCGAGCACCAGCCCGAAGAGACCGCCCGCCGCCATGAGAGCACCGACCACGTCCCACGGGCCGTCCCTGTCACCCCTCGACTCGGGCAGCAGCAGCCGTCCGACCGGCAGACTGACCAGCATCAGCGGGATGTTGATCAGGAAGACCGAACCCCACCAGAAGTGCTCCAGCAGGAAGCCGCCGAGCAGGGGACCGACCGCCGCGCCCACGGCGGCCACCGCGCTCCAGATGCCGATCGCCAGCGCCCGCTCGCGCCGGTCGGGGAACACCTGGCGCAGGATGGACAGCGTCGCCGGCATGATCATCGCGCCGCCCACGCCGAGCAGCGCCCGCGCCGTGATCAGCACCTGGGCGTCCTGGGCCAGGGCGGCGACACCGGAGGCGACTCCGAAGAGTCCGTAGCCGAGCAGCAGGACGCGTCTACGGCCGATCCGGTCGCCCAGCGTGCCGAACAGGATCAGCAGCGAGGCACAGACGAGCGGATAGGTGTCGACGATCCAGAGCAGTTCCATGGCGCCGGGCTTGAGGTCCTCGGTGACGGCGGGCATCGCCACGTGCAGCACGGTCGCGTCGAGGGCGACGAGCAGCAGGCTCACACAGAGGACGACGAGCACGACCCAGCGGTTGGCACCCGCCCCGGCCGTCCTACGGCGCAGCCGAGCGGCGGCCGTGGTCGTCCCGGACATGTGCGTACCTCCCAGATGGTCCCTCGCTTCGGCGGATCCACGAGGTGGGGACGTCCCCGCGGTAGCGGCCGGGAGGAGCGGTACTCCGGGCCCACGCAACGAAGTGAGTGAGTCGTCAGCGTACGCGAGTTCCCCCGGCCGTCGCGTGGCAGACCTCTCACGTTCCCCTGGGAGAGGATGTGGCATGTGCCACGCCTCCCCCGGTCACCACGTGCGGATGACCGCTGCGGTTCCGTACGGCGCCGATAATCGAGCGCGTGACCGATCTTGCAACGCGCCCGGTGCCGCCCCCCAGCGGCACCGTGCGCCGGGCCGCCCCCGCCCTCGCGGGGTACGTCGCCGTGCGCGCCCTGGGGCTCGTCGTGCTCGCCGTGTGGAGCGCGGCGCGCGGCACGAGCCCGCACACGCTGCTGAGCGCCCGTTGGGACTCGCTGTGGTACACCCGGGTCGCCGCGCTCGGTTACGGCTACCAGGTCCGCCTGCCGAACGGCGACGTGCACTCCAACCTCGCGTTCTTCCCGCTGCTGCCCTGGCTGGAGCGGCTCGGCGCGGCACTCACCCCGTTGTCGTACGCCGACGCGGGCCTGGCCGTCTCGACGCTCGCCTCGCTCGCCGCGGCCTGGGGGATCTTCGCCGTCGCGGACCATGTGTACGGGCGCCGTGTCGGAGTGTGCGCGGTGCTGGTGTGGGCGGCGCTGCCGGTCGGGATCGTGCAGTCGATGGCGTACAGCGAGTCCTTGTTCACGGCGCTCGCCGCCTGGGCGCTGTACGCGGTACTGACGGACCGCTGGGTGAGTGCGGGCTTGCTCGCGTCGCTGGCGGGCCTGACCCGTCCGGTCGGTGCGGCCGTGGTCGCGGCCGTGTGGATGGCGGCGATCCGTGCGTACGCACGCGACCGGGGCGCGTCGGCTGTGGACGGGCGACCCGGCAGCCCGGTCCGCCGGGCGCTGGGGATGCTCCTCGCCCCGCTCGGCGCCGCCGGGTACGTCCTGTGGGTCGGTCACCGCACCGGCCGGGGCCCTCTCGGCTACCTCGACGTCCAGGCGGGCTGGCGCAACGGCTTCGACGGCGGCTACGCCTTCGCGCGCTTCGCCGCCGCCAAGTTCACGTCCCTGGCCTCGGTGCCGGCCGGCGTGGGTCTGGTTGCCGGGGTCGCGTTGATCGTCTGGTTGTACGTGGTGTGCGTACGGCAGGGCCAGCCGCTGCCGTTGCTCGTGTACACGGGCGTGGTCACGGCGCTCGCGCTCGGCGCGGCAAGCTTCTTCGGCTCGAAACCGCGCCTCCTGATGCCCGCCTTCCCCCTGCTGCTGCCCCTCGCCCGCGCTCTCGCCCGGGGACGAACATCGACATCGGCGTCGGTGCTCGGCGGTGTCGCCGTGGCATCGGCCGTCTACGGAGCGTTGTGGCTGAACGGCTCCGGTCCGCTGTGATCCACTCCGCGACGGGCGGTGATCGGCCGGGGAATTGAGCCCGAGCATTCGGTGAACGAATAGATAAGGGCCATAAAACGTGGACCCCGAAGATCAATGGAATTGAAGGTCACTCCTCGCAGCTCATTGTGGAATCCGTCGAAATAAACGACCTGTTGAGAGGAATCCCACATCACATCGTCATCACGACCCCAGTGATTCGGGCGGGTTCACAGCTCACCCGCTGTAACGTCGATTGAGTGCGTACCGAACGAAAGCTGAGCCGTTGGGAGCGGGTCTTCGCCCGGTTGGACCGTGAGCCGAGCCGACCGGCCCACATCGACGTGCCCAGGATGAGCCGGCACCGAGTTGTTCTCTTCTCGGCAACTCTGGCCTTCTACTTGGCGATCGTGTGGGCCGTCGTCGTCTCCTCCTGGCTGGTCCGGCTCGACTGGCAGGTCATGTTCTTCCGGCCGTACCAGCAGTGGCCGCAGATCCACGCGTTCCTCGACTACTACGTGGTGCTCGGCCAGCGCGGTCCCACCGCGGTGATGGTCGCGGCCTGGCTCGGCTGGCGCTCCTGGCGGCAGCACACCCTGCGCCCGCTGCTCACCCTGGCCGCGGCGCTGCTGCTGCTCAACATCACGGTCGGTGCCGCCAAGTACGGCATGGGGCGTCTCGGACCGCACTACGCGACCGTGATCGGGTCGAACGAGATGTGGCGCGGCGGCGATATATTCCCCTCCGGTCACACCGCGAACGCCGTGGTGACCTGGGGCATCCTCGCCTATCTGGCCTCCACGCCGCGAGCCAGACGCTGGCTGTCCGCGCTGTCCGCGGTGACCTCCCTGGGCGTCGGCATGACCACCGTCTACCTCGGTACGCACTGGCTGAGCGACGTGCTCCTCGGCTGGGCAGCGGGCCTGCTCATCCTGCTGGCGCTGCCCTGGTTCGAGTCGCCGATCGCCACCGCCGAGGTCCGCATCCTGGCGCTGAGGGACCGCCTGCGCAGCCGCCGTGCCGCCCCGGTGCGCGCTCCGGCCCCGGTCGGCGCCCCGTCGCTGGTCGTCACCCCGCGCGCCGCCGAGGAGCCGGCTCCCGCGTGGGAACCGGTGACCGCCTCCCGCGCCTCCCGCTCACCGGCGTACCTGGCCCCCGGACCGCACATGACCCGGGCGGAACGCACCCCGGTCACCCCGGTGGGCAGCCGCCGCCCGCCGCACTCGGACCGCGCCTCGCGCGGCACCGCCTCGGCCCGGCCCCTGGCGGGCGGCTGAGCGGCGCACATCGCGGGACCGGTACGCACACCCACCTGCACCCATGACGAAGGCCCCGGCTCGCAGGAGCCGGGGCCTTCGTCATGGGTGCGTTCGGTCAGCCCTTCCAGGAGCGCTTGACCCTGCCGTCCTCGACCTCGAAATTGATCCGTCCGAAGAGGTACTCCATGGTGATGATCGAGCCCGGCGGCAGCGAGCGGACCGTGCGCCAGCCGCGCTCGCGGGCGAGCCGCTCGGCCTGCCCGGCCTCCAGGCCGACGTAACGCTCCGGGGAGTCCTCGGGTTCGGCGGCAGGTGCGGGATGGGGTGCCATGCCGCCACCGTAGGCCGCCGGCTCCCGAGGCGGAAGCCCGGAGCGCCACAGGGGGCTCTGATACCCCTCCGATCACGCTTCTGTCACAGGATCACGACACCCGTTTCGCCCCAACGGCGTCACACGTACGGGCGGTTCCGGTCGCGCCGCGCACGCCGCCGAACGTAATTCGGGACTAGCTTGACCACGGTCGGAAGGGGTTCGGAATAACCCTGCGGAAAGCCAGGCACGCAGTTCACCACGGCTCTTTCCATTCCGATTCCGGGATGGTCCGCGCCGCCTGACTCCGCATGAGAAACACACGGCTTCAGCACAGAATCCCCGTATGTCTGCGGTCGGAGCCGTCGGCGGCGCGCGCAGCATGACGTGAGCCCGCGGGAGTGCCGAGCCGCGGGCGCCGGCAGGCCCAGGGCGCGACGAGCGAGAGGCAAGCATGGGCACGGACACGGCGCGGGCGATCGCGGGGCCCGTACCGAGGAGGCGGACCGGGCGGCTGGTCGTCGACTGGCTGACGACCACCGACCACAAGAAGATCGGCCACCTCTATCTGATCACGTCGTTCGGCTTCTTCCTGATCGGCGGCGTCATGGCGCTGCTGATGCGCGCGGAACTGGCCCGGCCCGGCCTGCAGATCATGAGCAGCACCCAGTACAACCAGTTGTTCACCCTGCACGGCACGATCATGCTGCTGCTGTTCGCGACCCCGAGCTTCGCGGGCTTCGCGAACGAGATCATGCCGCTGCAGATCGGCGCCCCCGATGTGGCGTTCCCGCGGCTGAACATGCTGTCGTACTGGCTGTTCCTGTTCGGCGGGCTGATCGTGCTGGGGTCGCTGCTGACGCCGGACGGCGCCGCCGACTTCGGCTGGTTCGCCTACGCCCCGCTCAACAGCCACGAGCACACGCCGGGCATCGGCGCCGACCTGTGGATCCTGGGGCTCGCGCTGGCCGGCTTCGGCACGATCCTCGGCGCGGTGAACTTCCTGACGACGATCGTCGGGATGCGCGCGCCGGGGATGACGATGTTCCGGATGCCGATCTTCACCTGGAACACGCTGTTCACGTCGATCCTCGTCCTGATGGCGTTCCCGGTACTGGCCGCGGCGCTGCTGGTCCTGGAGGCGGACCGGCGGTTCGGCTCGCAGGTGTTCGAGTCCGCCAACGGCGGCGCCATCCTGTGGCAGCACCTTTTCTGGTTCTTCGGCCATCCCGAGGTCTACATCATCGCGCTGCCGTTCTTCGGGATCATCACGGAGATCATCCCGGTATTCAGCCGCAAGCCGATCTTCGGCTATCTGACGCTGGTCGGCGCCACGATGGCGATCACCGGCCTGTCGATCGTCGTCTGGGCGCACCACATGTTCGCCACGCAGGCGGTGCTGCTGCCGTACTTCTCGTTCATGTCCTTCATGATCGCGGTGCCGACGGGGGTGAAGTTCTTCAACTGGAGCGGCACGATGCTCCGGGGCTCGCTGTCGTTCGAGACGCCGATGCTGTGGGCGACCGGCTTTCTGGTGTCGTTCCTGTTCGGCGGGCTGACCGGGGTGATCCTCGCGTCGCCGCCGCTGGACTTCCACGTCACCGACTCGTATTTCGTGGTCGCCCACTTCCACTACGTGGTCTTCGGCACGGTCGTCTTCGCGACCTTCGGCGGCTTCTACTTCTGGTGGCCCAAGTTCACCGGCAGGATGCTCGACGAGCGGCTCGGCAAGATGCACTTCTGGACGCTGTTCACCGGCTTCCACACCACGTTCCTGGTGCAGCACTGGCTGGGCGCGGAGGGCATGCCGCGCCGGTACGCCGACTACCTGGCCGCCGACGGGTTCACCGCGCTCAACACCGTCTCGACGATCGGCGCGCTCCTGCTCGGCCTGTCGACGCTGCCGTTTCTCTACAACGTGTGGCGCACCGCCCAGTACGCGCCGAAGGTGGAGTCCGACGACCCGTGGGGCTTCGGCCGCTCCCTGGAGTGGGCGACCTCGTGCCCGCCGCCGCGGCACAACTTCGTCACGCTGCCCCGGATCCGCTCGGAGTCCCCGGCGTTCGACCTGCACCATCCGCTGTACGCCGGTCAGGCCCCTCAGCCCGAGCCAGAGCGGCATCAAGCCGGTCACGAGCCGTCCTGACGGTCTCGGTGAGTTCGGCGGGCTCCAGGACCTCGAAGGGGAAGCCGGTCATCATCACATGAACCACCATCGCCTCGAGGCTCGGGGCCCCGGTGCGCAGCAGACAACTGCCGTCGCTCTCCGCCTCCAGGGTCCCGGCCGACGGGGAGATGCGCTCGGCCGCCTCGTGCAGCGGCACCACCAGCCGTAGGACGGCCTGCGCGGCGTACGCGCGCGTGGAGACGCCCCGCGACACATAGGCGGCCAGGTCGTCGGCCGGCGGTGTGCGCGGGGTGAAGCGAGGGCCGTGCGGCGGCTTGGGGGTGATGCGGTCGACGCGGAAGGTGCGCCAGCCGTCGCGGTCGAGGTCCCAGGCGACCAGGTACCAGCGGCGCTCGGTGCACACCAGGCGGTGCGGCTCGACCGTGCGGCGGGTGGCGGCGCCCTCGTGATCGCGGTACTCGAAGCGCAGCCGCTCCGCGTCCCGGCACAGGTGGGCCAGCTCCGTGAGGACGCCCGGGTCCACGGGGGAGGGCGCGGGCCCGCGCAGCATCGGCACGGTGAAGGCGTTCAGGGCTCCGACGCGGCGGCGCAGTCGGTCGGGCAGCACCTGCTCCAGCTTGGCGAGGGCGCGGACGGAGCTCTCGCCGATGCCCTCGATGCCCTGTCCGGCGGCCGTGCGCAGCCCCACGGCCACGGCGACCGCCTCGTCGTCGTCCAGCAACAGCGGCGGCAGTTCGGCTCCCCCCGCGCCGAGCTGGTAGCCGCCGCCGGTCCCGGGGCTGGCGTTGACGGGGTAGCCGAGGTCGCGCAGCCGTTCCACGTCGCGGCGGACGGTGCGGGGGCTGACGCCCAGCCGCTCCGCGAGGTCGGCTCCGGACCATTCGCGGTGGGCCTGGAGCAGGGACAGCAGGCGCAGCAGTCGGGCCGAGGTGTCCAGCATGGGCCGAGTCTGCCAGGCCCGGCCGCCGGGCCTGTCCGACGGCGGCCGGGCCTGTCCGCAAGGCGGTCAGCTCACGGCGCTGACGGTCACCGACAGGTCGTTGTCGACGGTGTAGTAGGGCCGGGCCCGGACCTCGCCGTGCGCCGCCCGCACCGCGGCCTTCGGGTAGCGGAAGACCGGCCTCTTGTCCACGACGTCGCCGAGCAGCCGTGCGATCCGCACCCGCGGCCCCTCCTCCCCCACCGGGCGCAGCCACAGGTCCCAGATGCCGGGGTCGAGCGGCGCGTAGGGAACGGTGAAGCCGAACTCCGTCTCCCGGGCGGTGACGTCCGCGCGCAGCACCTTCTCCGCACAGTTCCGCTCACGGACCTCGGCATAGGCGTCGGGTGCGAGCCCGGTGCCGTACACCCGGCCGCTCACCGTGAACCCGCCCTGTGTGATGTGCAGTTCACCGGCCTCGGCGTGCGCGGCGCGCAGCCAGCTGCGGACGGCCAGGGTGCCCCGCCTGGTGGTGTACGGGATGCGGACGGCGATCCGGGCGGCCGTCTCCCCGGGCACGCGGTCGACGAGGGACCGCAGGTCGTTGACGCCCGGGACGAGGGGGTGCGGCTCGTCCTCGGCGAACCGTGCGTAGGCGTCCCAGCGGCCCTCGGGCAGGTCGACGCTGCTGGGCAGGGCGGCGCGCAGCCGGCCGCCCTCGGCGGGAGCCAGTGGCAGCGCGCACTCCTCGCCGTCGCGGCGGCGCAGCACCAGGTGGGCTGGACCCGGCTCGGCGATGCCGATGTCGAAGGTCAGTCCGCCCGCGGTGTCGGCGACGCAGTCGGCGGACACGGGCGGGGCGGCGCGTGGGGCCTCGGTCATCATGCGGGGCGCCCCCTTCTCAGTGCGCTGCGCCCGGCCTCCCGAACTGTGTGGGCGCCACCGAGCGGCGCCGCCCGGGTGCGGTGGACCGAGCCGCGCAGCCGAACGGGGCGGGGCGAGGCCGGTGAATGCGGTACACCGCGACAGGTGGCGTACACACCCACCCCGGCCGAGCCGGCCCTCCGCGTCCTCCCAGCCTCCCACGGACGCGCAGCTCGTGCGCGACGTCGCAGGCGGGGCCGGCTGCTCACGGCCACGGGGACCGGCAGCCCGTCGGCCGTGCACGAACGCGTTCGGGCCCCGACGTCCCGCTGTGACGTCGGGGCCCGAGGGGCGGGCGCGGTCAGAGTTCGAGCCGCTGCCCGGGAACGATCAGGTCGGGGTCGCCGCCGATGACCGCCTTGTTGCGCTCGTACAGCCGCTGCCAGCTGATGCCGTGCCGCTCGGCGATGCCGCTGAGCGTGTCGCCCTGGCGCACGGTGTAGTCACCGCGGGACGCGCTGCGGTTGACGTGGCCCGTCGCGCGCTGCGGCGCCTTCCACGCCTGCTTCGCCGGGGCGGACTCGGTGGTGGCCGCCTTCGAGGAGGAGCGGGTGCTCACCTCGGCGCTCGACGCGGCGGGCGCGCTGCCGTAGGCTCCGGCTCGCTGCGAGCAGACCGGCCAGGCGCCCCAGCCCTGGGCCTGCTGGACCTTGGTGGCGACGGCGATCTGCGCCTGGCGGGAAGCCTGGTCGGCGGTCGGGGCGTAGGCCGTGCCGCCGTACGCGCGCCAGGTGCCGGCGGAGAACTGCAGTCCTCCGTAGTAGCCGTTGCCGGTGTTGATGTGCCAGTTCCCGCCGCTTTCGCACTGGGCGATGCGGTCCCACACTCCGCCGTCGGCCGCGGCGGCGTTGCCGGTCGCGGCGAGCAGTCCGAGCGGGGCGAGCAGGGCCGCGCCGGCGAGGACCGCCGAGTTACGGGTCGTACGAGTCTTACGGGCGTTATCGGCACATTCGGACATGTAATTCCCTCTCCACAGACCCGGATCCCCCAAGGCGAGGCGCGCCGTCCCGCGCATGGAACGCGGTCGTCGCACTCCGCCCCGTCCGCCGGAGGTGGTGCTGCGCGCCGGTTGTGCGGCGCGGTCGGTGGACGTACCCGGGCGGTGCTCGTTGCACACGGCGGAGGAATGTAGGGAGGTCGGCAGCCCGGAATCAACCAACTCGATGTCATTCCAGGCCAGTTGGCTGTTACCGCGGGTATCGTCGATTTCAGGCCACCCACTTCATTCGCTGATTTCCGGATTTGTCGACCAGCGAACGCGACGGTCTGTGAGTCAGGTCACGGAACCAACTCACGGTGGCACCACAGAAGTTGACATGGAGTAACCGATTCCGCGGAAAGCTTCACCCTGCGCGCTGGTCGGTTCGATTCCGTTCGCCTTCGGGCGTGACCCCGGCCACAGATCGCCCGTTGTCATCTTCATGAGCCGGGGACCCCCGGGCTCATGGGCCGGGAGCCACCCGGCACCGTCACGTACCGCATCCCGAGGGAGCCACCCGTGCCGCGCATGCTCGACGTCAGCGACGCCGTACGCGCCGAGATCGGCGACGAAGAAGCCGACCGGCTGCTCGCCGGAGACAACACCCCGGGCAGTTACGACTGCACCTCCTGCCGCACCCCGGGCGACTCCGCACAGGAGCGCACCAGCACCGTCCTGTTCGTCGGCGAGGAGACGGCCGTCCTCGCCTTCGCCCACGCCACCTGCCTGCCCTCCCAGGTCGTCCACGTCACCGAGGAACAGCTGCAGGGCGCCGTCCGCTCCATCACCGCCGACCAGGGGCCCGGCACGGCCGTACCCGAGCAGGCGGTGCTCGGTGTCACCAGCGGACTCCTCCTGATCGCCGGGGAGCTGCACCCGGCGCTCGTCGTGGAGCCGACCGCGCCGATCGCGCGCCCGGGCACGACCGGGATCGGCGACGACTTCCTGCCGCTGCTCATCGAACAGGGCTTCATGCCGCTGACGGCGATCGAGTCGGTGCCGCCGGTGCTGCACGGCTGGTCGGTGCTGCTCGCCGTGGGCCAGCTGCACGCGGTGCTGCAGCCCGGGGCGAACGGCGGGCAGCCGGTGGCGTGGTGGCAGGCCCACCAGCCGCTGCAGGTGACGGACGGGTGGCGGGCGGCCGCCAACAAGCACCAGCAGGTGCTGATGTTCGCCGCGCCGGTGGGATCGATCGGGCGTCAGCCGCGCGAGGACCTGCTGCGTGAGGCGCTGGACAGGGCGGCAGCGTACGGCAAGCTCGTGGCGGCGGCGTTGCCTCTGGCGGGCATCTGAGGCCTGGGCTCTCTCCAGGGCGCCGCCACTGCCGACGAAGCGGACTAATCGTGCGCATCCCTTGAGCGGCAGGGTCGTTGGCACCTATGTGCACGCATATGACGTCCCCCGCCGCCAGTCCTACCAGCCGATCCACTCCGGGGCAGCGACCCAGGCTCCGTCCGCAACGCCGATCTACGACGCGCTCTACGCCGAGTACGTCAGGGCCTTCCGGGCGTGCCCGGGCGACCGCAGCGGCGAGGAGGAGCTGGGCTTCACCGCCTTCTCCGCCTCCCCCCAGCACGGGACCGGGCACCTGGCCGCCCAGCACGGCCATACGGCCTCGGCGGCCAGCGTCTGGCAGCAGGTGGCGCGGCACGCCCGCCGCACGCACCACGTCCTGGCGCTGCCGCCCGCACCACGCAGGGGACTGTGAGCGGGGCGGCAGAGGACGCAGAACACGCAAAGGGCCGGCCCCCGCACGGAGGCCGGCCCTTGTGTCACTTCACGTCACTTCTTCTTGCCGCGCTTCTCGCGCACGCGGACCGAGATGTGGACCGGCGCACCCTCGAAGCCGAACTCCTCCCGCAGCCGCCGCTCGATGAACCGGCGGTAGCCCGCCTCGATGAAGCCGGAGGCGAAGAGCACGAACCGCGGGGGCTTGGTGCCCGCCTGCGTGCCGAAGAGGATGCGCGGCTGCTTGCCGCCCCGGACCGGGTGCGGGTGCGCGGACACGAGTTCGCCGAGGAACGCGTTGAGGCGGCCCGTCGGCACCCGGGTCTCCCAGCCCGCGAGGGCGGTCTCGATCGCCGGGACCAGCTTCTCCATGTGGCGGCCGGTACGCGCCGAGACGTTCACGCGCGGCGCCCACGCCACCTGGCCCAGCTCGGTCTCGATCTCCCGCTCCAGGTAGTAGCGGCGCTCCTCGTCGAGGGTGTCCCACTTGTTGAAGGCGAGGACGAGCGCACGGCCCGCCTCCACCGCCATGGTGACGATGCGCTGGTCCTGTACGGAGATGGACTCGGATGCGTCGATGAGGACGACCGCGACCTCCGCCTTCTCGACGGCGGCGGCAGTGCGCAGCGAGGCGTAGTAGTCGGCGCCCTGCTGGAGGTGGACCCGCTTGCGGATGCCGGCCGTGTCGACGAACTTCCAGGTCCTCCCGCCGAGTTCGATCAGCTCGTCGACCGGGTCACGGGTGGTGCCCGCGAGTTCGTTGACGACGACGCGCTCCTCGCCCGCGACCTTGTTCAGCAGCGAGGACTTGCCGACGTTCGGGCGCCCGATGAGGGCGATCCGGCGCGGGCCGCCGACCCCGGCGCCGCCGAAGGTCTGGGCGGGTGCCTCGGGCAGGGCCTCGAGGACGGCGTCCAGCATGTCGCCGGTGCCGCGGCCGTGCAGCGCCGAGACCGGGTGGGGCTCACCGAGGCCCAGGTTCCACAGGTAGGCCGCGTCGGCCTCGCCGCTCGGGCCGTCGACCTTGTTGGCGGCGAGGACCACGGGCTTGCCCGCCTTGCGCAGCAGGCGGACGACCGCCTCGTCGGTGTCGGTGGCGCCGACCTTGGCGTCGACGACGAACACGACCGCGTCGGCGGCCTCGATCGCGTACTCGGCCTGCGCGGCCACGGAGGCGTCGATACCGAGGACGTCCTGCTCCCAGCCGCCGGTGTCGACGACCTTGAAGCGGCGGCCCGCCCACTCGGCCTCGTAGGTGACGCGGTCGCGGGTGACGCCGGGCTTGTCCTCGACGACGGCCTCGCGGCGGCCGATGATGCGGTTCACCAGGGTCGACTTGCCGACATTGGGGCGGCCGACGACGGCGAGCACCGGGAGCGGGCCGTGTCCGGCCTCCTCGATGGCGCCCTCGACGTCCTGGAGATCGAAGCCCTCTTCCGCGGCGAGCTCCATGAACTCCGCGTACTCGGCGTCGCCGAGCGCCCCGTGCTCGTACTCGTGCTCAGCCGAGCCGTCGGGCTGGATCTGGTCGTTCATGAAGTCCGTACCTCGTTCATCGTGGTGATCGGTGGAGCACCGCACCTACGGTGATCCACTACTCAAGTGTCGCCTAGCGCCCGGTCGAACGCCTGGCGTTTTCCAGGTGCCCGGTGAGCTGCTTCTGGATGCGCACGGTCGCCTCGTCCAGCGCCTTGCGCGTACCCCGCCCGCTGCCGTCGCCCGCCTGGAACGGGTCGCCGAAGACGACGTCGATACGGCTGCGCAGTGGGGGCAGCCCCTTTATCAACCGTCCCCGCCGCTCGGAACTTCCCAGCACCGCGACCGGGACGATCGGCGCCCCGCTGCGGACCGCGAAGTAGGCGAGCCCGGCGCGCAGCGAGGTGAAGTCGCCCTCGCCGCGGGTGCCCTCGGGGAAGATGCCGAGGACTCCCCCGTTCCGGAGCACGCCGAGCGCCTGGGTGATGGCCGTGCGGTCGGTGGACGTGCGGTCCACCTTCACCTGGCCGATGCCGCGCAGGAAAGGGTCCAGGAGGCCGACGAACGCCTCCTTCTTGATCAGGAAGTGTGTCGGCCTGGGCGCCACGCCCATGACCATGGGCCCGTCGATGTTGTGGGAGTGGTTCACGGCGAGGATCACCGGGCCGCTCGCGGGCATCCTCCACGCGCCGAGCACGCGCGGCTTCCACAGCCCGTACATCAGCGGGACGCCGATGCGCCGCCCGACTTCGGCACTCCGCGCGGAAGGAGCCTCGGTCACTCCCCGGCCCGCTTCTCCTCGACGAGGGTGACGACGCACTCGATGACCTGCTGGAGGGTGAGGTCGGTGGTGTCCACCTCGACCGCGTCGTCCGCCTTCGCGAGCGGGGAGGTCTTGCGGCTGGAGTCGGCCGCGTCCCGCTTGATCAGCGCCTCACGGGTGGCGTGCAGGTCCGCGCCCTTCAGTTCGCCGTTGCGGCGGGCGGCGCGCACCTCCGGGGAGGCGGTGAGGAAGATCTTCAGGTCGGCGTCGGGCAGCACGGTCGTGCCGATGTCGCGGCCCTCGACGACGATGCCGTTCTCGGCGGCGGCCGCGATGGAGCGCTGCAGTTCGGTGATCCGGGCTCGCACCTCGGGCACCGCGCTGACCGCGCTGACCTTGGAGGAGACCTCCGGGGAGCGGATCGGCCCGGAGACGTCCGTGCCGTCCACGGTGATGGTGGGGGCCTTGGGGTCGGTGCCGGAGACGATCTCCGGCTTGCCCGCCACCGCCGCGATGGCAGTGGGGTCCGCTATGTCGATGCCGTTGTTCACCATCCACCAGGTGATCGCCCGGTACTGGGCGCCGGTGTCCAGGTAGCTGAGCCCGAGCTGTGCGGCCACAGCCTTCGACGTGCTCGACTTGCCCGTGCCGGCGGGGCCGTCGATGGCGACAATCACTGCCGGGGCGGTCCGGGCGGCGCCGTTTTCCACGGTGGGAACACCTTCCTGGTGGGGTGTGGCGGGTGGGTGGACGGGCGGGACGCGAGGGCGCCCCGCACAAGGTTACTGGCTCGCCGGGCCCGGCATGCCGGGCCTGCCCGTCACCCGGTTGCCGCAGCGCCGCCGCGGACCCCTGACCGGTCGTACGCCCGCCCTACCGCCGGATCACCCAGCCCCGCTCCCGCAGCGCGGCGCTCAGCACCGGGGCGGCCGCCTGCTCCACCATCAGCTGGACCAGGCCCGCCTGCTGCCCCGTCGCGTGCTCGATGCGGACGTCCTCGATGTTGATCCCGGCCCTGCCCGCGTCCGCGAAGATACGGGCCAGCTGGCCGGGCTGGTCGTCGATGAGGACGGCCACGGTCTCGTACGCCCGCGGGGCGCTGCCGTGCTTGCCGGGCACCCGCACCTGTCCGGCGTTGCCGCGGCGCAGCACGTCCTCGATGCCCTCGGTGCCCTCCTGCCGCTTGGCCTCGTCGGAGGACTGCAGGGCCCGCAGGGCCTGGACGGTCTCGTCGAGGTCGGCGGCGACCTCGGAGAGCAGGTCGGCGACCGGGCCCGGGTTGGCGGACAGGATGTCGATCCACATCCGGGGGTCGGAGGCCGCGATCCGGGTCACGTCCCGGATGCCCTGCCCGCACAGCCGTACGGCCGCCTCCTCGGCGTGCTCCAGGCGCGCGGCGACCATGCTGGAGACCAGGTGGGGCATGTGCGAGACGAGCGCGACGGCCCGGTCGTGGGCGTCGGCGTCCATGACGACCGGCACGGCACGGCAGTGGGAGACCAGCTCCAGGGCGAGGTTGAGCACCTCGGTGTCGGTGTCCCGGGTCGGGGTCAGCACCCAGGGCCGCCCCTCGAAGAGGTCGCCGCTGGCCGCCAGCGGGCCCGACTTCTCGCGGCCCGACATGGGGTGTGTGCCGATGTACGAGGTCAGGTCGAGGCCGAGCGCCTCCAGTTCGCGACGCGGTCCGCCCTTGACGCTGGCCACGTCGAGGTAACCGCGCCCGAGGCCGCGCCGCATGGCGTCGGCGAGCACGGCGGCCACGTGGGCGGGCGGGGCGGCGGCGATCACCAGGTCGACCGGGCCCTCGGGCGCCTCGTCGGTCCCGGCTCCGAGCGCGGCGGCCGTACGGGCCTGCTCCGGGTCGTGGTCGGCGAGGTGCACGGTGACCCCGCGGGCGGCGAGCGCCAGGGCCGCGGACGTGCCGATCAGCCCCGTACCGATGACGAGTGCGGTCCTCACTGGGCGATGTCCTTGCGCAGAGCGGCGGCGGCACCGAGGTAGACATGCGCGATCTCCGCGCGCGGCTTGTCGGACTCGATGTGGGCGAGGATGCGGACGACCCGGGGCATCGCGCCCTCGATGTCCAGCTCCTGGGCGCAGATCAGCGGCACGTCGACGATGCCGAGCTTGCGGGCGGCGGCCGCCGGGAAGTCGCTGTGCAGATCGGGCGTGGCCGTGAACCAGATGCTGATCAGGTCGTCGGTGGTCAGCCCGTTGCGCTCCAGGATGGCGGTGAGCAGGGCACCGACCTGCTCGTCCATGTGCCCGGCCTCGTCCCGCTCGAGCTGAACGGCGCCACGGACCGCTCGTACCGCCACGGTGGTGCTCCTTGCTGATCCACGGAAAACGTCAGGTCACCAGCGTAGGGCAAGCCCCGCGCCCCAAGGGACGCGGGGAACTGCGCGATCAACCACGACGAAGCCGCAGTCGCCGACCGGCAGCAGGACCCGAGCTCTCAGGCTTACAGATCGACTTCCTTCATCAGCATGCCGACCTCGGTGTTGGACAACCGCCGCAGCCAACCGGACTTCTGGTCCCCCAGTGTGATCGGCCCGAACGCGGTGCGGACCAACTTGTCCACAGGGAAGCCGGCCTCGGCCAGCATGCGCCGCACGATGTGCTTGCGCCCCTCGTGCAGGGTCACCTCGACGAGGTAGTTCTTGCCGGTCTGCTCGACCACCCGGAAGTGGTCCGCGCGCGCGTACCCGTCCTCGAGCTGGATGCCGTCCTTCAGGCGCTTGCCGAGATCGCGCGGAATCGGGCCCACGATGTGCGCGAGGTAGGTCTTCTTCACGCCGTACTTGGGGTGGGTCAGCCGGTGCGCGAGTTCGCCGTGGTTGGTGAGCAGGATGACGCCCTCGGTCTCGGTGTCGAGCCGGCCGACGTGGAAGAGCCGGGTCTCCCGGTTGGTGACGTAGTCGCCGAGGCACTGGCGCCCCTCCGGGTCCTCCATGGTGGAGACGACACCGGCGGGCTTGTTGAGCGAGAAGAACTGGTACGACTGCGTGGCCACGGTCAGCCCGTCGACCTTGATCTCGTCCTTCTCGGGGTCGACCCGCAGGCCCTGCTCGGTGACGATCTCGCCGTTGACCTCGACCCTGGCCTGCTCGATCAGCTCCTCGCAGGCGCGCCGCGAACCGTAGCCCGCGCGCGCGAGCACCTTCTGCAGCCGCTCGCCCTCCTGCTCGGCGCCCGGGAAGGTCTTGGGCAGCTTGAGGTCCTTCTTGCCCGCGTACCGCTCGCGGTTGCGCTCCTCGATCTGCGCCTCGTACTCGCGCGGGCGCGCCGGGGCCGTACGACCGCGCCCGCCGCGCTGCTGGGACTGCTTCGGGCCGCCCTTGGCGCCGCCGCGGGCCGCGCCGCCACGCCCGGACTTCGGGCCGTCCTGCGTGGCGCCCGGGCCGACGTCGTAGCGGCGCTCCTCGGGGCGGGGCTTGCGGGGGCGGCCCTGCCCCTGCTTCTGGTCCCTGTCGTTGCCGGCACCGCGGTAGTTACCGCGCCCACCGCTCTTGCCGCTGCCGCTGCTTCGCATCAAAGTTCCGTCGTCGTCTTCGTCGTGTGATCGTCGTCTGCGTCCGGAGCATCGGGAGCGTCCGGGTCGAACGACGGTACGCCCTCCTGGGTCTCGGCCTCGATCGCCTCCGCCTCCGGGAGGAAGGGCGCGAGCTCCGGAAGCTCGTCCAGGCCGCGCAGGCCCATCCGCTCCAGGAAGTAGTTCGTCGTCCTGTACAGGATCGCACCTGTTTCGGGTTCCGTGCCCGCCTCTTCAACCAGACCGCGCTGGAGAAGGGTGCGCATGACCCCGTCGCAGTTCACTCCGCGCACCGCCGAGACGCGGCTGCGGCTGACCGGCTGACGGTACGCGACCACGGCGAGGGTCTCCAGGGCGGCCTGGGTGAGGCGGGCCTGCTGCCCGTCGAGCACGAACCGCTCCACGGCGGGGGCGTACTCGGCGCGGGTGTAGAAGCGCCAGCCGCCCGCGACGAACCGCAGCTCGAAGCCGCGGCCCTGCACGGTGTACTCGTCCGCCAGCTCGCGCAGCGCGTCCGCGATCCGCCGGCGGGGCCGCTCCAGGATCTTCGCCAGGTGCTCCTCGGTGGCGGGCTCGTCCACGACCATGAGGACGGCTTCGAGGGCGGGCTTGAGGTCGAGGTCGGCGACGGTGTTCAGCCCTGCCGGTGCGTCGATGGTGTTCTCGATCACGCCTTCTCCTCCTCCTTGGCCGGCTCGGGCTCCTCGGGCGGCCGGTCGAACTCGTCGGTGACCCTGACGTCGGCGTCCCCGTCCCCACCGGTCCAGCGCACGACCAGCTCGCCGAGGGCGGCCTCCTGCTCCAGCGCCACGGCCTTCTCGCGGTACAGCTCCAGCAGTGCGAGGAAGCGGGCCACGACGGTGAGGGTGTCGTCGGTGTCCTCGATCAGCGCCCGGAAGCTGGCCTCCCCGAGTTCCCTCAGCCGGGCCACGACGATCCCGGCCTGCTCCTGCACGCTCACGAGCGGGGCGTGGATGTGGTCGACATACACCTGCGGCTTGGGCTTGGGCTGCATCGCCTTGACGGCGAGCTTGGCGAACCCTTCGAGGCCGATGCTGATGACGACCTCGGGCAGCAGCTCGGCGTGGTGCGGCTCGAGGCCGACGGTACGGGGATACCGCCGGGCCTCGTCGTCGGTGCGCCGGTTGAAGATCTCGGCGATCTGTTTGTACGCGCGGTACTGCAGCAGCCGCGCGAACAGCAGGTCCCTGGCTTCGAGCAGAGCGAGGTCGGCCTCGTCCTCCACCTCGGCGGCGGGCAGCAGCCTCGCGGCCTTGAGGTCGAGCAGCGTGGCGGCGACGACGAGGAACTCGGTCGTCTGGTCCAGGTCCCAGTCCGGCCCCATGGCCCGGATGTGCGCCATGAACTCGTCGGTCACCTTGGACAGGGCGACCTCGGTCACGTCGAGCTTGTGCTTGGAGATCAACTGCAGGAGCAGATCGAAGGGCCCCTCGAAATTGTCGAGCCGGACCTTGAAGACACCGTCACCGGGCTCGGTCTCGTCGACGGGAGGTGCGGGGGCCCGGGACTCCTCGTCCGCGGCTCCCGGTTCGAGCCGAGGCCGGGAAGCGGGCTCGGGCCGAGATTCGGGTTCGGGCCGAGATTCGGGTTGAGGCTCAGGCCGAGGTTCGGGCTCAGGCTCAGGCCGCGGTTCGGGCTCAGGCTGCGGCTCGGGCTCCGGCCGAGGTTCGGGCTCAGGCCGAGATTCGGGCTCGGACCGAGGTTCAGGCTCGGCGGCCGGCGGTACCTCTTCGAACGGCTCCGGCTGCTGGACAGGCACCGCCGGTGCGGCTCCGGGGCCCCGCCCCAGCGCACGCCGACGCCCGCCGGAGCCGGAGGCACCGGTTGCGGAAGCGGAGCCGTCGTTCGAGGTCATAGCCGTCGCAGGCTACCTCTTACCGCCCCCGGAGCCGACGTACGAGAATGCTCGCGTCCCCCCGGGACTCCAGATCCGCCAGCACCACGGCGACGGCCTCCCGCACGATCCGCCCGCGGTCCACCGCGAGCCCGTGCTCGCCCCGGAGCACCAGCCGTGCGTGCTCGAGGTCCATCAGCTCCTCCGCGGACACGTACACGGTGATCTTCTCGTCGTGCCGCTCGCGCCCGCTGGGCCGCCGCCCGGCCGCACGCCCCCGCTTGCGCTGCTGGGCCGCGGACGAGGCCGCTGAGGAACCGGCAGAACCTTCCTGCGCCGCCGCCGCGCCACGCCGCGCGGTCCGCTCGGCGGCGGCGGACCGTGCACGGGACTCCCCGGCCTCCGCCTCCGCGGCGTCCGCCGCGACGTGCTCGTCACCCTCCCCGTCGCCGCCCTGCACGGGCACCGACGGCGGTGCGTCCTCCGCCGGGCCCGCCGGGTCGCTCTCGCCCGCGGGAGCCGGCACCCGGGCCTCGCCGTTGGCCTGGCGCCTGGGAGTGGACGCCTGGAGCGCCGTTCCCCCGGTGGTACGGAACAGTTCGTCGGCCCCCGGCAGACTCACTCGGCGTGACACCGGGCGAGCACCTCCCTGGCGAGCTGGCGGTAGGCGGCGGCACCGACGGAGTTGGAGGCGTACGTGGTGATCGGTTCACCGGCGACCGTGGTCTCCGGGAAGCGCACGGTCCGGCCGATCACCGTGTGGTAGACGTGGTCGTCGAACGCCTCGACGACCCGCGCGAGGACCTCACGGCTGTGCACGGTCCGGGAGTCGTACATCGTGGCGAGGATGCCGTCGAGCTCGAGGTCGGGGTTGAGCCGCTCCTGGACCTTCTCGATGGTCTCGGTGAGCAGCGCGACACCGCGCAGCGCGAAGAACTCGCACTCCAGCGGAACGATCACCTTGTGCGCCGCGGTGAGCGCGTTCACGGTGAGCAGGCCGAGCGAGGGCTGGCAGTCGATCACGATGTAGTCGTAGTCCGGCAGCAGCGGCTTGAGCGCCCGCTGGAGCGTGGACTCGCGCGCGACCTCCGACACCAGCTGGACCTCGGCTGCCGAGAGGTCGATGTTGCTCGGCAGCAGGTCCATGTTGGGGACCGCGGTCTTCAGCAGGACCTCGTCCGCCGACATGCCCCGCTCCATGAGCAGGTTGTAGACGGTGAGGTCCAGCTCCATGGGGTTCACGCCGAGTCCCACGGACAGCGCGCCCTGCGGGTCGAAGTCGACGAGCAGCACCCGGCGCCCGTACTCCGCGAGCGCGGCACCCAGGTTGATGGTCGACGTGGTCTTGCCGACGCCGCCCTTCTGGTTGCACATCGCGATGATCGTGGCCGGGCCGTGGTCGGTCAGCGGTCCGGGGATCGGGAAGTACGGCAGCGGGCGGCCGGTGGGGCCGATGCGCTCACGGCGCTGCCGGGCCGCGTCGGGCGCGAGCGTGGCCGCGTACTCGGGATCGGGCTCGTATTCGGCGTCGGGGTCGTAGAAGTGCCCCTCGGGCAGCTCTTCGTAGTCGGCGAAGTGGTTGTGGACTCCGCCACTTCCGTCGCCGGACATGGCGTTCACGTGTTGGCCATCCATGCTCTGGTGTGCTGTCTGAGCCATGTGGGGGCTCTGGCTCTGGTGGGCTGCGAAGGTACGGACAGCGACGGAGCCGACAGCCTCGAGCCCCGTGGGGCCCGTGCCCCGCGCAGGCATTCCTGGTTGACCACCCCCGGGAGTAAATGTCGACTCATTCACAAGTCGTCTTACCTCCTTGGTGACCAGGAAACTTCTAGATAGGTCAGCGTGGCACCATGCCGACGGTTGGCGACTCTATGGCGTGTCGGCGGTCCGCAGCAACACAATCCGCCGGACCCGGATCGATGTGTCGGCAATGAAACATCCCGCTGTCAAGGGCGTCCGGGCGTCGTTCGCCCGGTTTCACCGGTGTGCGAAACGGTGGAAGGGTTGCGTTCGAGGCGACTTGAGCGAGTGTCGCCAAAGTGACCATACACACATCCGGCCGGACCTTGTCGGGCAAGGTCCGGCCGGATGAGCGGTGTTGACGAGGCGTGTTGACCTATCGCCTTGTGGGCACGGGAAATCGAACCCGCACCGGTGGCCGGCTTGGTGAGGAACTAGCCGAGCAGGGACTCGAGCTCGACGTGCTCCAGGCCGTGTGCCTCGGCGACCTCCTTGTAAACCACCTTGCCGTCATGGGTGTTGAGGCCCTTGGCCAGCGCGGCGTCGCGGCGCAGGGCCTCGACCCAGCCGCGGTCGGCGAGTTCCACGATGTAGGGCAGCGTGGCGTTGGTCAGCGCGTAGGTGGAGGTGTTGGGGACGGCGCCGGGCATGTTGGCGACGCAGTAGAAGACCGACTCGTGGACCCTGAAGGTCGGCTCCGCGTGCGTGGTCGGGCGCGAGTCCTCGAAGCAGCCGCCCTGGTCGATCGCGATGTCGACAAGGACACTTCCGGGCTTCATCCGGGAGACCAGCTCGTTGGTGACCAGCTTCGGGGCCTTGGCGCCCGGGATGAGGACGGCGCCGATGACGAGGTCGGCGTCCAGGCAGGCCTTCTCCAGCTCGAAGGCGTTGGAGACGACGGTCTGGATCTTCGTGCCGAAGATCTTGTCGGCTTCCTTGAGCTTGTTGATGTCCTTGTCGAGCAGGGTGACGTGGAAGCCCATGCCGATGGCGATCTGCGCGGCGTTCCAGCCCGACACGCCGCCGCCGATGACGACGGCCTTGGCGGCGGGCACACCCGGGACGCCGCCGGGCAGCACACCGCGGCCGCCGTTGGCGGCCATGAGGTGGTAGGCGCCGACCTGCGGGGCGAGCCGGCCCGCGACCTCGGACATGGGGGCGAGCAGCGGGAGCGCCCGGTTCGACAGCTCGACCGTCTCGTAGGCGATCGCCGTGGTGCCGGACTCGAGCAGCGCGTCGGTGCACTCCTTGGAGGCGGCCAGGTGCAGGTAGGTGAAGAGCGTCTGGTCCTTGCGGAGGCGGTGGTACTCCTCGGCGATGGGCTCCTTGACCTTCAGCAGCAGGTCGGCGGTGGCCCACACCTCGTCGGCGGTGTCCAGGATCTGTGCGCCTGCGGCGATGTACTCCTCGTCCGGGATCGAGGAGCCGACACCGGCGTTCCGCTCGACGACGACCTGGTGGCCGTGGCGCACCAGCTCGTGCACGCCGGCGGGGGTGATGGCCACCCGGAACTCGTTGTTCTTGACCTCGCGGGGGATGCCGACCTTCACGTCGATCACGGTCCTTGGCTCAGGGAATGTGGGGGCATTGCAAGACATACCCGGACGCACAGGCGCACACCGGGAGACACCGCAGGAGAACGTGCGGCGAAGCCAGTTTAATGAAGGTGTTCCCGCTGTCTAGCCTTTCATTGCATCAATCTTCAGCGGGTGTACTACGGATTTCGCAGGCGTTAGCGGTGTGTTCCAGGTCCGGTGGGCCCTCGTGCGCACCGTCTCCCAGCATGCGCTCGGCCTCCGCCCGGTGCAGGGCGGCGGCCGCCGGGTCGCCGAGTCGTTCCAGGGTGTCGGCGACCCGGAGCCGGAGCGCCGCCCGCAGCCGGGTGTCGTCGGCCTGCCGCGCCCACTCGACGGCCTCCTCACAGGTGCGCAGCGACTCCTCGGGGCGTCCGGCGTACTCCTGGACACGGGCCAGTTCGCTCAACGCCCGGGCGTGCGCGGCCACATCGCCGCTCCTTCGGTGCAGAGCGATCGCCGCACGCCAGTTGCGCTGCGCCTCGCCGTAGCGGCCGGCGTACGTCTGGACGGTGGCGAGGCGGCCGTACAGGCGGGCGGCCTCCGCGCGCTCGTCGCGGGCGAGGCGATGGGACAGGGCCCTGCCGTACCAGTCGGCCGCCCGGTCGAAGTCACCGAGCTCCTGGTGGGCCCCGCCTACGGATTCCATCGCGCGGCCGGTCGCATACGGGTCGTTGCCGGCCCGTCCGGCGTCCAGCGCGGCCCGGTAGCGGGCCAGCGCCTCCCTCGTACGGCCGGTCCGCGCGTCCACGTCGGCGAGGTTCAGCAGGGCCGCCGCCTTCTCGCGGTGCAGGCCGCGGCGCTCGGCCACATCGAGGACGAGCCGGTGGATGCCGTACAGCTCGGGCGCGGCCGCCCGGGTGCCGAAGTGGGCGACCAAGGCCCGCACCAGCGCGGCCATCAGGCGCCGGGCGAGGGTGTCCAGCTCGCCGTCGGCGACCGCGAGCCGGGCCGACGCCAGCAGCGCGGGCTGCCGCAGGCGCAGCCAGTCCTCGGCCGCTCGGGGGCTCGCGAAGCGCAGTTCGCGGGGCAGCCCGGCGAGCTTCTCGCGGGCCTGGGGGCTGTCGGTCTCGGTGATCGCCCGGCAGGACTGCAGCAGCCGTACCGTCCGCTCCAGCATCCGGGCGCGGGCAAGCTGCAGCTCGGCCGGACGGTCGTGACGCTCGGCGAGCGCGCGCAGCAGGGGCAGCAGGCAGCCCGGGACCTCGTACTGCGGCAGGGGTGTCTCAAGGCGCCGCAGGAAGCCGCGGTCCGCGAAATCGTCGAGGGCGGTGCGGGCGGTGTCCACGGGGCAGCCGGCCAGCGCGGAGGCGGTGTGCGGGTCGGGCAGGCCGGCGGGGGCCAGGCACAGCAGCCGCAGCATCCGCTGGGCGGGGCCCGGCAGCGCCTGGTAGGAGAGCCGGAAGGCGCGGGCGAGGGGCGGCCCGTCCTCGCCGCCGGTGCGCAGGTGCCGGGCGAGGTCGGCGACGGTGGCCTTGGGCTGGGCCGCCAGCCAGCCCCCGGCGAGGACGAGCGCGGCGGGCTGGCCCGCGCACTCCTCGACGAGCCCCTCGGCGGCACGCGGGTCGACGGTGACGCGCACGGAGCCGGCGTACCGGGTGAGCAGCTCCAGGGCGGCCTTGGTGTCGAGGCCGCCGAGGGTGCAGGGGCGCACGTCCGCGATGCCGGTCAGCGGGCCCTGGGCGACGGCGACGACGAGGCAGTCGGGCGCGTCCGGCAGCACCGCGTCCACCTGCTCGGCGGACACGGCGTCGTCGAGCAGCAGCAGCGCACGGCGCCCCGTGAGGGCATCCCGCACCGCCTGGCCCAGCTCGTCCTCGTCGGCCCCGGGTGGGGTGGGCACACCGAGGGCGGTCAGCAGCTCGCGTGCGGTGCGCTCGGTGGGGACGGGGGTGCCGTCGGGCTCGCTGAGGCGAGCGCGCAGCACGCCGCCCGGGTAACCGTCCGCGACCTGGCGCACCATCTCCTCGGCGAGCGCGGTGCGGCCGTAACCGGGGCGGCCTGCGACGAGCAGCACGCGGGCGCGGGGTGCCTTGCGTCCGGAGAGGGTGTCCAGGCCCGCGCGCTCGATGTCGGCACGGAGTTCCTTCAACTCCCGTGTGCGGCCGAGGAACCGACCGTGGCCGACGACGGGACGCGGATCGCTGTCCGCCCGCACGCCACCGTCTGTGTCCACCGCCTGATCCGTCACGGGCCACGCTCCCGTCCACTGCGCACACGGGCCCGCCGAAGCCTCGGGCGGGTCGCTGTCAGAGCCTAGTTGACGCTCTGCGACCATCCCGGCGGAGCACGGCGGACACGTCCCTCGATCGGATCAGGCGATCGTACGACCGGTGGTGATTTTTCAGCCCGCCCGAGCGTCCACGGTTCGAACCGGCTCCCCGGCTCGAACCGGCTCGAAGAGCTCGGGGAGTTCGAGGACTAGGCCGTCAGTGCCTGAGCGGGGGTCCGGAGGCAGAGCCCTCAAGGGCGGGAACCTCAGGGACGGGAAGAGGAGGGACAACGCGGGCCAACCCAACCCGACCCGCAGCCCCTCGGCACCCCGTCCGGGGACGAAGGGGCGGAGCCCCTGAGGACGGCGTCCGAACCGGAGGCGTCACGCCTGGAACGGCCGGGCCGGCCACGGGGCCTCGGCCGGGCGCAGGGCGTCCAGGCCCTCGCCGGTCCGCGCGGCGACCAGCGACAGCACGCCTACGACGAGGCAGTTGTTGTGGAGGTCGCCCGCCAGGACGCCCCGCACGAGGTCCGCCACCGGCACCCGGGCCAGCTCCATGTCGGCCTCCTCGTCCTCCACCTCGAAGCGCTTCCCGTCGGCCTCGGACAGGTCGCGGGCGAGGAAGATGCGCACGGCCTCGTCGCAGCCGCCGGGCGTGGTGTAGACGTCGGCCAGCACGCGCCAGTCCTCGGCCTTGACGTGCGCCTCCTCGTACAGCTCACGCTGGGCGGCGTGCAGCGGGTTCTCGCCGGGGACGTCGAGCAGGCCGGCCGGGATCTCCCACAGCTTCTGGCGCACCGGGTGGCGGTACTGCCGGATGACCAGCACCCGGTCCTGGTCGTCCAGGGCGAGGACGGCCACCGAGCCGGGGTGGACCTGGTAGTCGCGGCGCGCCACCGAGCCGTCCGGCATGACCACGTCGTCGGTGCGGACGGAGGTCTTGTTGCCGACGAACGGGGTCTCGCTCGCCCGGATCTCCCACGTCTCGGCGGTGTCCTTGATCGTCGCCATGTCGCCCTGTTCCTCCCACGCCTTGCACGAAACCGGGGTACGCCTCCGTAAAGGGACGCGTACCCCGGCCACCGTACAGGCCCTGTGTTACTTGCCGTTCTTCCCGTTCTTGCGTTCCACGGCCGCCTTCACCAGGCCCGCGAACAGCGGGTGCGGGCGGGTCGGGCGGGAGCGCAGCTCGGGGTGCGCCTGCGTGGCCACCAGGTAAGGGTGCACTTCGCGCGGGTACTCCACGTACTCCACGAGCTTGCCGTCGGGCGACGTCCCGGAGAACACGATGCCCGCCTTCTTCTCCAGCTCGGCGCGGTAGGCGTTGTTCACCTCGTAGCGGTGGCGGTGGCGCTCCTCGACGTACTCCTTGCCGTCGTGGACCTCGCGCACGATCGAGCCCTCGGCGAGCTTGGCCGGGTACATGCCGAGCCGCATCGTTCCGCCCATGTCGCCCTCGCCCGCGACGATGTCGAGCTGTTCGGCCATGGTGGAGATGACCGGGTGGGCGGTGGCGGCGTCGAACTCGGTGGAGTTCGCGTCGGCGATGCCGGCCAGGTTGCGCGCGGCCTCGATCACGATGCACTGCAGGCCGAGGCAGAGGCCCAGCAGCGGGATCCTGTTCTCACGGGCGTACTGGATGGCGCCGACCTTGCCGGACACGCCCCGGTCGCCGAAGCCGCCCGGGATGCAGATCGCGTCCACATCGGACAGCTGCTTCTTGGCGCCCGCCGGGGTCTTGCAGTCGTCGGACGTGACCCACTTGATCTTCACCCGGGCCTTGTTGGCGAAGCCGCCCGCGCGCAGCGCCTCGGTCACCGACAGGTAGGCGTCGGGCAGGTCGATGTACTTGCCGACCAGGGCGAGGGTGACCTCGTTCTCCGGGTTGTGGACCCGGTCGAGCAGGTCGTCCCAGGTCGTCCAGTCCACGTCGCGGAACGGCAGGTCGAGCTTGCGGACCACGTAGGCGTCGAGGCCCTCGGAGTGCACGACCTTCGGGATGTCGTAGATCGAGCGGGCGTCCGGACAGGCGACGACGGCGGCCTCGTCGACGTCGCACATCAGCGAGATCTTGCGCTTGATCGCGGTGGGGACCTCGCGGTCGCAGCGCAGGACGATCGCGTCCGGCTGGATACCGATGTTGCGCAGCGCGGCCACGGAGTGCTGGGTGGGCTTGGTCTTCAGCTCGCCGGAGGGGCCGATGTAGGGCAGCAGCGAGATGTGCACCACGAAGACGTTGTCGCGGCCGACCTCGTGGCGGACCTGGCGGACGGTCTCCAGGAACGGCAGCGACTCGATGTCGCCGACCGTGCCGCCCACCTCGGTGATCACGACGTCCACCTCGTCGGTGGCCATACGCCGGATGCGGTGCTTGATCTCGTTGGTGATGTGCGGGATGACCTGCACGGTGTCGCCCAGGTACTCGCCGCGCCGCTCCTTGGCGATCACCGTCGAGTAGACCTGTCCGGTGGTGACGTTCGCCGAGCCGTCCAGGTCGCGGTCGAGGAAGCGCTCGTAGTGCCCGATGTCCAGGTCGGTCTCGGCGCCGTCGTTGGTGACGAACACCTCACCGTGCTGGAACGGGTTCATCGTGCCCGGGTCGACGTTCAGGTACGGGTCGAGCTTCTGCATCACGACGCGCAGGCCCCGGGCCTTGAGCAGCATGCCGAGGCTGGAGGCGGTCAGACCCTTGCCGAGCGAGGAGGCGACACCCCCGGTGACGAAGATGTGCTTGGTCGTCGTGGCTGTGCTGTTTCGAAAAGCAGCGGGCGGCATGGCCAAGAGGGGGCTCCCGTGGTCGCGGTCTGGGGTGCGGTACGGCTGGTCCTCGAAGTATTTTTTTCGGGGGTGCCGTCGCTGCGGTTCGGGGGTTTCGAGCCCACCGGTCCACGGGCTACCAGCGTATCAGCGCCGCGAGGGGACTGCTTCCGGCCACGCTCCGCGCATGTGTCACCACGGACGCGCGAACCTTAAGAGGTTTTCACCGGTGTTTCACCCGCGGCTCACTCGTTCGGGGCAGCCCGGTTGCCCGGCGGGGCACGCGGATCATGCACGTGCGTCGTATCCTGCTCGGACACTCTCTGCCGAGCACTCCCGGAAAACGGCACCACCCCCGCCGGTCACCGGAACAACAAGAGCTCGTCAGTTCGTTGAACATCGACTGCATCATTTTCGAATGGGTCGGTGAACAACGCGTTCCTCATGACCCCCATGACCGCACAGAGCGACCGCCCCTCGGGGCGACGTGGCCGTTCGACTGGAGTTGCATTGGCCGGGCGCATCGAAGACTACGCACTCATCGGAGACATGCAGACCGCGGCGCTGGTCTGCCGGGACGGCACCGTGGACTGGCTGTGCCTGCCCCGCTTCGATTCCCATGCCGTCTTCGCGGGACTGCTCGGCACGGAGGAGCACGGCTTCTGGCGGCTGGGTCCGGCGCACGCGTCGGACGCAGAGCCGCCGAGGGCGACCCGGCGCACGTACCGCGGCGAGTCGCTGGTCCTGGAGTCCGAGTGGGACACCCCGCGCGGCACGGTCCGGGTCATCGACCTCATGCCGCCGCGTGACGGCGCCCCCCAGCTGATCCGGATCGTCGAGGGCGTCACGGGCCGGGTGCCGATGCGGTCGGCGCTGCGCATGCGCTTCTCCTACGGGCGCATCGTGCCCTGGGTGCACAAGCACGAGGGCCGCACGGTGGCCGTCGCCGGACCGGACTCCGTGTGGTTCGACACAGAGGCCGAGACCTACGGCAAGGGTCTGACCACGTACGCGGACTTCACGGTCGCGCCGGGTGACCGGATCGGGTTCACGATCTCCTGGCAGCCCTCGCACAAGGAGCCGCCGCCGATGCCGGAGCCCGAGCAGTCGCTGGAGGCGACCGAGGACTTCTGGCGCGACTGGGTGGAGCACTGTACGTACCACGGCCCCTACCGCGAGGCCGTCATCCGCTCGCTGATCACCCTGAAGGCCCTGACGTACGCGCCGACCGGCGGCATCGTGGCCGCGCCCACGACGTCCCTGCCGGAGGAGATCGGCGGCGTGCGCAACTGGGACTACCGCTACACCTGGCTGCGCGACGCGGCGATCACCCTGTCGTCGCTGCTGCGCACCGGCTACCGCGAGGAGGCGCGCGCCTGGCGCGAGTGGCTGCTGCGGGCCGTGGCCGGCGACCCCGAGAACCTGCAGATCATGTACGGCATCGCGGGCGAGCGGGAGCTGGGCGAGGCGGAGCTGGACTGGCTGCCCGGCTACGAGAACTCGGCCCCGGTGCGCGTCGGCAACGGCGCCGCGCACCAGCTGCAGCTGGATGTGTACGGGGAGGTCACCGAGGCGCTGCACCTGGCCCACATGACCGGGCTCGCCCGCAACGACTACGCCTCCCTGCTCCAGCTGAAGCTGATCCGCTACCTCGAGCAGCACTGGGACGAGCCGGACGAGGGCATCTGGGAGGTGCGCGGCCCCCGCCGGCACTTCGTGCACTCGAAGGTGATGGCCTGGGTGGCCGTGGACCGCACGATCAAGCTGATCGAGTCCGGTGACGCGGACGGCCCGCTGGAGAAGTGGCGCGAGCTGCGCGACGACATCCACCGGGACGTGTGCGAGAAGGGCTACGACAAGGAACGCAACACCTTCACGCAGTCCTACGGCTCCAAGGAACTGGACGCCTCGCTGCTGCTGATCCCGCAGATGGGTTTCCTGCCGCCGGACGACAAGCGGGTGATCGGCACGATCGAGGCGATCCAGCGGGAGCTGTCCACGTCGGACGGCTTCATCCTGCGCTACCCGACCTCGGGCGAGGAGGAGGGCGTGGACGGCCTGCCGGGCGACGAGGGCGCGTTCCTCGCCTGCTCGTTCTGGATGGCCGACGACCTGGCGATGATCGGCCGCGTGGACGAGGCCCGCAAACTGTTCGAGAAGCTGCTGGCACTGCGCAACGACGTGGGGCTGCTCGCGGAGGAGTGGGACCCGCGCCTGAAGCGTCAGGTCGGCAACTTCCCGCAGGCGTTCAGCCACGTGCCGCTGATCGACACGGCACTGCGGCTGACGGCTTCCGGGGCGTACGGGGGCTGAGCTCTCCGCCGAGCAGGACCGATGCGCCGTGCCCGCCTACGCTGAAGGCAGATGTCCCCTGGCTGGGAGGGGGCGGCTGCGTTGGCTCCCCTTTCGAAGGCGCGCACGGCGCTTTCCGCGCTCCGCGCGGACCTGGCCGGCGAGGTCTTCGCCCCCGGTGATCCGGGCTACGACGAGGCCCGGACGGTCTTCAACGCGATGATCGACCGCCACCCGGCCGTGATCGCGCAGTGCGAGGGGAAGTCCGACGTCGTGCGGGCGGTGTGCTTCGCCCGGGAGCTGGATCTGAAGATCGCCGTTCGGGGCGGCGGGCACAGCGTCGCGGGCATGGCGCTCAACGACAACGGTCTGGTGGTCGACCTGCGCCGGATGCACGACGTGACGGTCCGTCCCGGATCGGCGTCGGTGCGCGTGGAGGGCGGGGCCGTGATGAGCCACCTGGACCGTGCCACCCAGCCCCACGGGCTCGCGACCACAGGCGGCCGGGTCTCCACCACCGGTGTCGGCGGCTTCGTGCTCGGCGGCGGCAACGGCTGGCTGGACCGGGCCTTCGGCCTCGCCCTCGACAACCTGCTCGGCGTCGAACTGGTGACCGCGGACGGCTCCACGGTGCTCGCGACGGCCCGGGAGAACCCGGAGCTGTTCTGGGCGTTGCACGGCGGCGGCGGCAACTTCGGTGTCGCCACCGCGCTCACGCTGAAACTGCACGAGTTGCCCGAGTTCTCCCTCGCCCTGCTCATGTTCGTGCCCGAGACCGGCCCGGAGGCGGTCCGCACCTACCGCGACGTCATCGCCACCGGTCCGCCGGAGGTGGGCGGCGCCGTGCTGTACATCACCGGTCCGCCCGAGCCGTTCGTCCCCGAGCACCTGGTCGGGACGCTGCTGTGCGCCGTGCTGGTCACGTACGTCGGCGGCGAGGACGACCTGCGCAAGCTCGCCCAGCCGCTGCTGACACTGCCGCACGCGGCCGAGGTCGTGTCCGCGATGCCCTACGCCGACTTCCAGTGCATGCTCGACGCCCCGCCCGGACTGCGGAACTACTGGTCGGCCGAGTATCTGACCGGCCTGCCCGACGAACTGGTCGACATCTTCTGCGCCCGCGCCCCCTCGATGCCCGTCCCCAGCTCCTGTCAGCACGTGCTGTTCCCCCAGGGCGGCGCGATCGCCGCCGGGCCTGCCGAGTACCCGGTTCCCTACCGGGACGCCGCCTGGACCGTGCACCCCTTCGGCGTCTGGGAGGACCCGGCCGACGACGAGAAGGCCCTGCGGTGGGTCCGGGACGTGCGCGCCGACGTCCGGCCCTGGCGCACGGGCGCGGTCTATCTGAACTTCATCGGGGACGAGGGCAGGGACCGGGTGGTGGCCGGTCTCGGCACCGAGAACCTCAACCGGCTGGCGCGGGTCAAGCGGCAGTACGACCCGGACAACGTGTTCCGCTACAACCACAACATCCCGCCCGCCTGACCGGCCCGGCCCTGTGCCCGGGGCGTCGGCGCAGGTAGCGTCGCCGCATGGACAGCCGTTTCGACCTCCCGGGCACCGAGGGCGCCGGGATCACGGTGCGGCGGGCGCTGGAGCTGCCCGGGCTGCGCAGCGGGCTGCCGGAGGTGCTGGCGGGCGCCGACCGGCTGGGCCGCACGGTGCGCTGGGTGCACGCGGGCGAGGTCCCGAACATCGCCTCGCTGCTCAAGGGCGGTGAGCTGCTGCTGACCACCGGGTACGGGCTCGGCACCCGCCCCGCCGACCAGCGGGCGTTCGTGCGGACGCTGGCCGAGCGCGGTATCGCGGCCCTGGTGGTGGAGCTGGGCACCCGTTTCACCCGGCTGCCCGCCGCCCTCGTCGAGTCGGCGAAGGCCGCCGGGCTGCCGCTGGTGCAGCTGCACCGCGAGGTGCCGTTCGTGACGGTCACCGAGGAGATCCACACGGAGATCGTCAACGGCCACTACGCGCTGCTCCAGCGGGCCGAGGAGGTGCACCGCCGTTGCACCGAGGCGCTGCTCGGCGGGGGCGGGGTGCCGCAGGTCCTGGGCATCCTGGCCGACTTCGGCGGCAATCCGGTGTTCCTGGAGACCGCCGACGGT
Organism: Streptomyces sp. NPDC051104; assembly: GCF_040682835.1. Taxonomy (NCBI): domain Bacteria; kingdom Bacillati; phylum Actinomycetota; class Actinomycetes; order Kitasatosporales; family Streptomycetaceae; genus Streptomyces; species Streptomyces sp. NPDC051104. The sequence goes on from NZ_JBFBBS010000041.1 coordinate 41,528, forward strand.
CAGCTGCTCTACGCCGCCGGGACCGGCCCTGCGGACACGGACCCCTTGCAGGTGTGGGAGGGGCTGCGCGGCCACCACAAGGACGAGCCGCCGGCCGGGACGGCGATCGTGGACGTGCCCGGCGGCGGGCCCGGCGCGGGGTCCGTACGGGCCCGGCTGGTGCTGCTCCCGGTGAGCGGGCCGGTCGCGCCGGTGCACCGGATCGCCGCCGAGCGGGCGGCAAGCAGCCTCGCCGTGGTGCTGATGCAGGCCCGGCAGGAGGAGGAACTGGCGGCGCGCGGGCGCGGCGACTTCCTCACCGACCTCGCCGAGAGCCGGATCGCCGCCGAGGACGCGCCCGCCCAGGCCCGGGTGCTGGGCTTCAAGCCCGGCCGCGGCCCGCTGCTGCCGGTGGTGACGCGCCTCGCGGACGGGCCGACGCCGGGCGGTGGGGGCTGGGCGGTGCTGGCGCGGGCGGTCGCGGAGGAGCTGACGTCACTGGGCGTGCCGGTGCTGCTGGGTGTGCGGCCGGTGGAGGGGCGGGTGCCGCTGCTGCTGGCGCTTCGCTCGGAGTCGGAGCGGGCGGCGGTCGCCGACCGGGTGGCCGCGGCGCTGCGGGCGGGCGTGGAGCGGGCGGGCCTGCAGCGACGGGGCGCCAGGCCGCCGGTGGTGGTGGTCGGGGCGGCGGGTGGCTGGGCCTCGGCGTCGGCGGGGCTGCGGCACGCGGCGGAGACCGCGACGGCGGCGCAGGGGCTGCCGGAGCTGCCCTGGTACGACGCCCGCCGCCTGGACATCGACCTGCTGCTGTGGCGGCTGCGGGACCATCCGGACCTGGCGGCGTTCGTGGACCGCGCGATCGGCCCGCTGCGGGAGCACGACGACCGTTCGAAGCCGCCGCTGCTGCCGACGCTGGAGACGTATCTCGCGCATGCGGGCCGCAAGGCGGAGACGGCCCGCGAGCTGCACCTGAACCGGCAGACGCTCTACAACCGGCTGGCCCGGATCGGGGAGTTGCTGGGCGCGGACCTCGACGATCCGCAGACGGTGCTGACCCTGAGCCTGGCGCTGCGGGCACGTCGGCACGTGCCCTGACGGCTTCTAGGGGTAGGGCCGCACCTGGGTCAACTCGTCGTAGACGCTGAGGACCTGGGCGACCGTCTCGTCCTCGGTGGGCCAGGTCGCGGCCTGCCCCGTGCCCTTCTCCTTCAGCGCCTCGCGGCGTGCCGGGTCGTCGAGGAGGCGTACGACGGCGGTGGCGAGCGCCTCCGCGTCCCCGTACGGGACGAGTTCGGCGGCGTCGCCGACGAGTTCGCGGATGCCGCCGACGTCGGTGGCGACGAGCGGCACGCGCGCGTGCAGGGCCTCCTGGGCGAGGACGGACCGCGACTCCCAACTGCTGGGCAGCAGCGCGACGTCGGCGGCGGCGAGCAGCTCCGCCGCGTCCTCGCGCCGCCCCAGCAGCCGTACCGGGAGCCCCTCGTCCTCGATGCGCCGCTGCAGCACCGTGCGCAGCGGCCCCTCCCCCGCGATCACGACCAGCGGCGCCGGGTCGATGCCGCGCCAGGCACGGGAGGCGTCCAGCAGCACGTCGTGGCCGCGGTGCCGGTCGAGGGCGCCGACGGCCATGAGCAACGGGCGGCCGGTGGCGCCGAGTTCCGCGCGGAGCTTGGGGCGCAGCCGGTCGGGGTCCTCGTACTCGGTGGGCTTGCGGGGGGCGGGGAGCGCGACGGCGGCGAGCCGGGCGTCGCGGGCGCCCCGTCGGCGGGCCCGTTCGACCAGGTCGGACGATGTGCCGAGCACGACGGACGCGGCCCGGGCCACGCGCCGCTCCAGCAGGCGCAGCAGATGGGCGCGGGCGCCCTCGGCGTGCGCCCGGGTGTGCCAGGTGACGACGAGCGGGGTGCGGCGTCCGCCGAGGGCGAGCGCGGCGCGCAGGCCCGCGTGCAGCCCGTGCGCGTGCACCAGGTCGGCGTCGCCGCAGGCGATGCGGAGCGCGGCCAGGGAGGCGGGGTCCGTGCTGCGGGGCACGGGGACGTGCTGCGCGCCGGCGCCGGTGAAATCGTAGGTGCGCTCGGCCTCGGAGGGGGCGCAGACGGTCACGCGCACGCCCCTGGCGACCAGGCCCGCCGCCAGTGTGCGCACGTGCGCGCTGCTGCCCGCGCTGCCCCCGCCGAGCACCTGCACGGTGCGCAGCGGCGACCGGCCGTGCGGTGAGGGGCTGCTCGCGAGGCTCACGTGGCCGGGGCTCCTGGTTCGGCGTCGGACGGTCACGAAGAAACGTACAGAAGGATCGCGCGGTGGGCGTGGACCGCGCGAGGTGGACCGCGGTTGACCCAAGGATGCCAGGGCGCACGGGTGTTGCGGCACCGGCGGGCGCGGCTCAGGGGTGTCCGAGCATCGCGCGCCCGGCGGGAATTGTCAGACATACCCTGGGACCGCGGAGCGGGCGCCCCGGCGCGCACCGTGTCACTCACACGGGTGAGGCGGCGGCCGGCGGGAGGGCCACCGGGAACGGCCCGATCCGCCACGACCTCGCCGCTTCGCTCACCTTGTCCCCGTACACCGCGGCGGCGACGAACGCGACCGCGTGGGCCAGGAGTCCGGCCCGCCCTCCCCCACTCTCGGCTCCGCTCGAGCGGGGGGACCCCCATCCCGCGACGGCGGCGGCGCCGAGCGCGGCACCGAGCGCGTGCGCCCCGGCGTCGCCGAGCATCGCGCGCTCGCCGAGGTCGTCCGGGAGGGCGGCGGCCGCGGCCCCCATCACGGTGGCGCTCAACTCACCGCCGGCGCCCTTCCGCAGCAGCCCGGGAGCGCCCAGCGCGAGGACGGCCCCGGCGGCGCGCCCGGGCCGTACGTCCACGAGGTTCACGAAGTGCGCGGCACCGGCGATCACGACACCCGCGAGGACTTTGTCCAGGGGCCGCTCCTTGAGCACGGCCCCGGCGGCGAGGGCGGCGGCCGAGATCCCGAACAGCTTGACGGCACCACTGGTCACGTCGCCGTCCCGCAGGGCCGACAGATGCGCCCGGAACCCCCGTCGCGGATCGCCCGCGCCGGCGATGTCGTCGTAGACCCCGCAGGCACCGGCGGCCAGCACGGCGAACCCGGCCGCCGGATGGACCCGCCCGGCCCCGACCGTGGCCGCCAGGGCCACCGCGGGCCCCGGGTACAGCACGACGGTCCGCCCGGCGTGGTTCGTCCGCTGCCAACGCCCCCGCCCGCCCGGTGCCGCCGCGCGCAGGGCGGCGGTGGCGGCGCCGGTGACGGCGGCGGCGAGCGCGAACGAAACGGTCCTGCGGGTACGCGTGATCATCCCGTCACCCTAAGCCGCCCGCCGGAACCGTGCCCCACAGGTCCCGAACCGTGTCCCACAGGTCCGGAACCGTGGCCTACCCGTCCGCGCGTGCCGTGGCCAGCAGTTCCTCCGCGTGGGCGCGGGCGGTCTCCGAGTCCTCCTGGCCCGCCAGCATCCTGGACAGCTCACGGATCCGGTCCTCGCCCTCCAGGACCTTCACCCCGGAGCGCGTGACCGAGCCGTCGTTGGTCTTCTCCACCAGCAGCTGCCGGTCGGCGAACGCCGCCACCTGCGGCAGATGGGTGACGACCACGACCTGGGCGGTTTTCGCGAGCTTCGCGAGCCGGCGCCCGATCTCGACCGCCGCCTTGCCGCCGACACCCGCGTCGACCTCGTCGAAGAGGTACGTCGGCACGGGGTCGGTGCCCGCGAAGACGACCTCCACGGCGAGCATCACGCGCGACAGCTCACCGCCCGAGGCGCCCTTGGCGATGGGCCGCGGCGGCGCGCCGGGGTGTGGGGCGAGCAGCAGTTCGACCTCGTCGACGCCCGACGGTCCGTAGGCGACCGTGCGCCCGCCGACCTCGACCCCGTTCGGGTCCTCGGTCTGCCGGATCTCGAACGACACGCGCGCGTGGGGCATGGCGAGCGAGGCCAGCTCGGCGGTGACGGCGGCGGCGAACCGCTCGGCGGCCTCCGCCCGCGCATCGGTCAACTCCTGGGCCAAGCCGCCCAGTTCGGACCGCAGCGCGTCCCGCTCGGCGGTCAGCTCCTCGCTCCGCTCGTCGTCGCCGTCGAGTTCGGTCAGCCGGGTGGCGCTCTGCTCGGCCCAGGCGAGAACGGCATTGATGTCCTCGCCGTACTTCCGGGTCAGTGCGGTGAGTGCGGCCCGCCGCTCCTCCACGGCCGCGAGCCGCAGCGGGTCGGCGTCCAGGTCGTCGGCGTACCCGGCCAGCTCACCGGCCACATCGCCCAGCAGGATGCCGATCTCCCCGATCCGCTCGGCGAGCCCCGCAAGCGCCGGGTCGTGCGACCGCACCGCCTCCAGCGCCCGGTGGGCGCCCGCGACCAGGGTGGACGCGTCGACGCCCTCGGGATCCTCGGGGTTGCCCGCGAGCGCCGTGTGCGCGGCCGTCGCCGCCGATGCCAGCGCCTCGGCGTGCCCGAGCCGCTCGGCCTCCTCGGCCAGCTCCGCGTCCTCGCCCGGGCGCGGCTCCACGGCCGCGATCTCCTCGAGCCCGAAGCGCAGCATGTCGGCTTCCTGGGCCCGCTCACGGGCGCGCGTGGTGATCTCGTCCAGCTCGGCGGAGACCGCGCGCAGCCGCCGGTAGGCCTCCTGGTACTTGGCGAGCGGTACGGCGACGGCGTCCCCGGCGTACCGGTCCAGCGCCTGCCGCTGCCGGGACTGCTTGAGCAGGCCCTGCTGGTCCGTCTGCCCGTGCACGGCGACCAGTTCGTCGGCGAGCTCCGCGAGCACGCCGACGGGCACGGAACGCCCGCCCAGGTGCGCCCGCGAGCGTCCCTCGGCGGAAACGGTACGACTGACGATCAGCGCCCCGTCGTCGAGCTCGGCCCCGGCCTCCTCGGCGCGTACGGCGACGGACGCGTCCTCGGGCAGGGCGATCCGGCCCTCGACGACCGCGTTCTTCGCCCCGATCCGCACGAGGGCGGGGTCGGCGCGCCCGCCGAGCAGCAGCCCCAGACTGGTGACGACCATGGTCTTGCCCGCACCCGTCTCACCGGTCACGGCGGTGAAGCCGGGCGACAGCTCGACGACCGCGTCGTCGATGACCCCGAGGGACCGTATCCGCATCTCCTCCAACACGGAGAAGACCTTACGAGGTCCGGCTGGGGAAGTGCGAGCGGCCCGTGTCACTCCCGGGAGGTACACGCGCCCCGAAAGGGGCTCGGGGCTGTGTCGATATGCGGCTCCGCCGCGATGGGGGTCCCCCTGTTCGAGCGAAGCCGAGGACTTGGGGGAGCGAGCAGCCACGAGGGACCGGCACCCGACAGCCAACCCGTACCGGTCAGTGAGGTCGACCTCTCCACCCCGAGACCGGAAGCGCGAACTTGGCCACAAGCCGGTCGGTGAACGACGCGTGGTGCAGCCGGGCCAGCCGCACCGGCACAGCCCCCCGCCGCACCTCCACCCGAGCCCCCTGTGGCAGCTCCACCATCCGCCGCCCGTCGCACCACAGCACCCCGTGCGACGTGTCCGGCTGCACCTCCACGGCGAGCACGGAGTCCGGTGAGGTCACCAGCGGCTTGGCGAACAGGGCGTGCGCGCTGATGGGCACCATCAACAGCGCCTCCACCTCCGGCCACACCACGGGCCCACCCGCGGAGAAGGCGTACGCGGTGGACCCGGTGGGGGTGGCGCACACGATGCCGTCGCAGCCGAACCCCGTCACCGGCCGCCCGTCGATCTCCAGGACGACCTCGAGCAGCTTCTCGGCGGAGACCTTCTGCACGGCCGCCTCGTTGAGCGCCCAGTCGGTGTGCACGATGTCGCCGTTCTTGTGCACGACGACGTCGACCGTCATGCGCTCCTCGACCTCGTACGCCTTCATCACCACCCGGTCGACGACCCGGTCGAGGTCGTCGCGCTCGGCCTCGGCGAGGAAGCCGACCCGGCCGAGGTTGACGCCCAGCATCGGCACCCCGGAGGCGCGGGCGAACTCGGCGCCGCGCAGCAGGGTGCCGTCACCGCCGAGCACGATGAGCAGCTCGCACCCGTCGAGGCACTGCGGGGTGGCCTCCTTGACCAGCTGCACATCGTCCGGCAGCGGAAGGTCGGCCGCCTCGTCCTCCAGAGCACGCACGCCGATCCCGGAGCGCAGCAGACCCTTGACCACCAGCTCGGCACTGCGGATGGCGGCGGACCGACCGGTGTGGGCCAGCAGGAAAACAGTACGAGCTCGGTTCGTTGTCAACGCGGCCCCTCCGCCACAGCACGGTCAACGTCGGCCGGGTCCAGCGCGGGTGCTCCGGCTCGCAGCCACAGAAAGTACTCGACATTGCCCGACGGCCCGGGCAGCGGGCTGGCTGTCACGCCCTTCACCCCGAGGCCCAGTTCCGCGGCCCGCTCGGCCACCCCGCGCACGGCCTCGGCGCGCAGCTGCGGGCTGCGCACCACGCCGCCGCTGCCGAGCCGTTCCTTCCCCACCTCGAACTGCGGCTTGACCATCATCACCAGGTCGGCGTCGTCCGGCTTCACGCACCGCACCAGGGCGGGCAGCACCAGTCCGAGCGGGATGAAGGACAGATCGCCCACGACAAGATCCACTGGCTCCCCATCGATCGCTTCGAGCGTCAACTCGCGCACGTTCGTACGGTCCTTGACGGTGACGCGTTCATCACTCTGGAGAGACCAGGCCAGTTGTCCGTATCCGACGTCGACGGCGACGACATGGGCGGCGCCCGCGCGCAGCAGGACGTCGGTGAAGCCGCCGGTGGACGCGCCGGCGTCCAGCGCCCGCCGTCCCTCGACGACCAGGCCCTGGGGGACGAAGACCTTCAGGGCGCCGGCGAGCTTGTGGCCGCCGCGCGAGACGTAGTCGGGGTCGCCGTCGTCCTGCGCCACCACGATGGCGGCGGCGGTCTCGACCTGCGTGGCGGGCTTCGTCGCGACGGCCTTGCCGACGGTGACCCGACCGGCGGCGATCAGCTGGCTGGCGTGCTCGCGCGAGCGCGCGAGCTTCCGGCGGACCAGCTCCGCGTCGAGACGGCGGCGTGCGACTCCTGCCACGTTCGGTTCAGCTCCTGTTCCCGTACGTCATTCAAAAGGTACGACCCGAAGGGTCTCATTGAGGGGTGGTGGTCGGGTGCCGGGTGGGAGCCGGAGGCCCCGGGCGGGCGTCGAGCGCGGTGAGCGCGTCGCGCAGCCCCCGATGCACATCCTCGTACACCTCGATGTGCCCGTCCGTGGCGAGGTGGTCGGCGTCGGCGAGACGCTCCAGGGCCGCGTCCACATCGGCGTTGCCGGTGGGCGTCCGGGGCACGTTCAGCGGGGCGGGCGCGGAGGGGTCGTCCTCCGGCTCGGACGTGGAGTCCGCCGGAGCGTCCGGCCCCGGTACCGCTGTTTCCGCCGGGGCCCCGGCCTCGGTCACAGAGTCACTCATGCCACGACGCTACCGCGAAGCGCTGACAGGCTCTGAGGTACCGTCGCTCACGATGGCGACGATTGAGGAGTGCCGCAGCGCACTCGAGAAGTTCTCGGACAACCTGGCGGGCGCCGAAGGGGACGCGCGGGAAGCCGCGGCCCTGGACCGCTCGCTGAGCTGTCATATCACCGACCTGGACGTCACCTTCGTCGGCCGCATCGAGGACGGCCGGATCGAGGTGCTGGACACGCTCCAGGGGCCACCGCGCGAGAAGGCCCAGATCAGACTCGCCATGAACGGGGACGACCTGGTGGCGATGGTCGACGGGGAACTGCACTTCGCCAAGGCGTGGGGCTCGGGTCGGGTCAAGCTGGAGGCGGGACTGAGGGACCTGTTCCGCCTCAGGAAGCTTCTTTAGCGACCGCGTCGGCCGCCTGTGCCCGTGCCCTGCGGGCCGCCGGGACCACCAGCGGCGTTCCCGTCTCCGGGTCGGGGATGACCAGGCAGCGCAGGCCGAAGACCTCCTCCACCAGCTCGGCCGTGACGATGTCGTTCGGGGCGCCCTCGGCGACGACCCTGCCGCCGCGCAGGGCGATGAGGTGGGTGGCGTACCGGGCGGCGTGGTTGAGGTCGTGCAGGACCGCGACCAGGGTGCGCCCCTGCTCCTCGTGCAGTTCGGCGCACAGGTCGAGCACGTCGATCTGGTGCTGGATGTCGAGGTAGGTGGTCGGCTCGTCGAGCAGCAGCAGCGGGGTCTGCTGGGCGAGCGCCATGGCGATCCACACGCGCTGCCGCTGGCCGCCGGAGAGCTCGTCGACGTAGCGGTCGGCCAGTTCCGCGACGCCGGTCCGTGCCATGGACTCCTTCACGACCCGCTCGTCCTCGCCGGACCACTGGCGCAGGAGTCCCTGGTGCGGGTACCGGCCGCGCCCGACCAGATCCGCGACGGTGATCCCGTCGGGTGCGATGGAGGACTGCGGGAGCAGGCCCAGGGTGCGCGCGACCTTCTTGGCGGGCATCGACTGGATGACCTGCCCGTCCAGCAGTACCCGCCCCTGTGCGGGCTTGAGCATCCGGGACAGGGCGCGCAGCAGCGTGGACTTGCCGCAGGCGTTCGGGCCGACGATGACGGTGAAGGAGTTGTCGGGGATCTCCACGGACAACCGCTCGGCGATCACGCGCTGGTCGTAGGCGAGGGTGACGTCGTCGGCGCAGAGGCGGTTCACAGTGCTCCTCGTGGTCCTGGTGTCGTTCGTGTCCGGTCCGCCCGCGGCCTTCATGTCCGGCCCTTCCGCCATGTCCGGCCCTTCCCCGGAGTCATATCCGGCCCGCCCTGCGCTCGGTGACCAGCAGCCACAGCAGATAGGCGCCGCCGAGGACTCCGGTCACCACGCCCACGGGTAGCTGGTCCGCCCCGAAGAGACGCTGCGAGGCCCAGTCGGCGACGATCAGCAGGGTGGCGCCCATGACCATGGAGGGCACCAGGTTCGGGCCGGGGAAGCGGCTGAGCCGGCGGGCGAGCTGCGGCGCGGTGAGCGCCACGAACCCGACCGGGCCCGCGGCGGCCGTGGCACCGGCGGTGAGCAGCACCGCGGACACCATCAGCACCAGCCGTACGCGCTCCACCCGTACCCCGAGGGCGCACGAGACGTCGTCGCCCATCTCCATCATCCGCAGCCCACGGGCGTTGCCGAGGACGAGCGGTACGAGGACGACGCAGAGGGCGAACAGCGGCCGGACCTGGTCCCGGTCGCGGCCGTTGAGCGAGCCCGTCATCCATACGACCGCGCGGGCCGCGTCGACCATGTCGGCCTTGGTGAGCAGAAACCCGTTGACCGCCGTCATGATCGCGGACACGCCGATGCCGACCAGGACGAGCCGGTAACCGTGCACGCCCTGCCTCCAGGCGAGCAGATGGATGGCGGCTCCGGTCACCAGGCCGCCGGCGAGCGCGCCCAGGGCGACCTGGGTGGCGCTGCCGGAGAACACCACGATCATCACCAGCGCCCCTGCCGTCGCACCCTGATTGAGGCCGAGCACGTCCGGGCTGCCCAGCGGATTGCGCGAGAGGGACTGGAACAGCGCGCCGCCGAGTCCGAGCGAGGCGCCGACCAGCAGGCCGACGAGCACACGCGGCAGCCGCAGCTCGGTGACGATGAACTCCTGACCCGGTTTGCCGTCGCCGGCCAGTGTTCTGAGGACGTCCCCGGCCGGGATCGGGAAGTCGCCGGTGCCGATCAGCAGCACGCTCCCGGTGAGCGCGACGAGCAGGAGCAGGACGACGACGGCGAGCGCCCGGACGTCCAGTCGGAAGGACAGCCCGCCGGGTGCCGTGAGGACACGCTGGGACTTCACAGTCGGGCCGTCCTCCGCCGCCGTACGAGAAGGATGAAGACCGGGCCGCCGAGCAGCGCGGTCACGATGCCGACCTGGAGTTCGGCGGGCCGGGCGACGACTCGGCCGACGACGTCGGCGCCGAGCAGCAGCACCGGCGACAGGACGGTCGCGTACGGCAGGATCCAGCGCAGGTCGGGGCCGGTGAAGGACCGTACGGCGTGCGGGACCATCAGCCCGACGAACACGATCGGCCCGCAGGCGGCGGTCGCGGCCCCGCACAGCACGGTGGCGGCGGCCATGGACAGGGCGCGGGTGCGGCCCAGGTGCGCGCCGAGTGCACGGGCGGTGTCGTCGCCCATCGCCACGGCGTTCAGCGGGCGGGCGAGAGCGAGCGCGAGCACCGTACCGGCCAGCAGGAACGGCAGGACCTGCCGGATGGTCGCGTCCGTCGCCGAGGCCAGGGAACCGACGGTCCAGAAGCGCATCTTGCCGAGCGCCGCGTCGTCCATGATCATCACGGCCTGGAGGTAGCCGTAGAGCGCGGCGCTGATCGCGGTGCCGGCGAGCGCCAGCCGCACCGGTGTGGCGCCCCGGCTGCCGCCGAGGAACCACACCAGGGCCCCGACAGCGGCCGCGCCGAGGAAGGCGAACCACACATAGCCGCTCAAGCTGGTGACACCGAAGTACGTGATGGCGGTGACGACCGCCGCGGACGCGCCCGCGTTGATGCCGAGCAGGCCGGGGTCGGCCAGCGGGTTGCGGGTGAGCGCCTGCAGGACGGCCCCGGCGAGACCGAGCGCGGCCCCGGCGAGCAGGCCGAGCACCGTGCGCGACAGCCGGTCGCCGACCACGACGTCGGCGTACGTCCCCGAGTCGTGGAACAGACCGTGCCAGACCTGCGCCGGCGAGAGGCCTTTCGCCCCGATCGCGATGCTCGCCAGCGCGACGAACGCCAGGATCACGACGGAGACGAGGAGCCCGAGGGACCGTATCGCCCGGCGGGTCGGGGGCGCGGGGGCGGTGTCCGCGCGCGGTTCGGGAGGGCTGTCGACCAACACCCGGTTAGGTTAGCCTACCCTCGCTTCGCGTCTCGACCGGTCGTCCCTTCCGCTCACAGCCCCAGCCGCGCCAGCGCCTTCCCCCCGTCCAGCCCGCACGAGCCCTCCCCGGCTGCCGCCCAGGCCGCCGCACACAGCGCCCGCAGCCCGTCCAGAGCCTCCCCGTCACCCTCCAGCTCCAACCTCCCCCAATCTCTCGACTTCGCTCGAGCAGGGGGGACCCCCCTCCCCGCCGTCGCCGTCCAGCCGCCGCAGCGGAACCCGTCGCCCGCCGCGACCACCTCCGGCTGTCCCGTCAGCAGCCCGCGCAGATCCGCGTCCACGTACGTCGGCCGGTGCTGCGGGGGCGCCGCCAGCAGCTGCGCCCCGTCCGTCACGCCCGTCAGGACCAGCAGCGAGTCGACCCCGCCGTTGAACGCGCCCTCGATGTCCGTGTCCAGCCGGTCCCCCACCACCAGCGGCCGCTCCGCGCCCGTGCGCAGGATCGTCTCGCGATGCATCGGCGGCAGCGGCTTGCCCGCCACCTGCGGCTCCGCACCGGTCGCGATCCGTATGACCTCGACGGCCGCCCCGTTCCCCGGCGCGATGCCGCGGGCGCTCGGGATCGTCAGATCCGTGTTCGACGCGAACCAGGGAACCCCGCGCGCGATGGCGTAACACGCCTCCGCGAACCGCCCCCACGGCAGCTCGGGCCCGCCATAGCCCTGCACCACGGCCACCGGGTCGTCGTCGGCCGACTCGACCGGCACGAGCCCCCGCTCCCGCAGCGCGACCCGCAGCCCCTCGCCACCGATCACCAGCACCCGCGCCCCGGCGGGCACCTGCTCACTGATCAGCCGGGCCACCGCCTGCGCCGACGTGATGACGTCCGAGGCACCCGTCGGTATCCCCAGCTCCGTCAGATGCTCGGCCACCACGTCCGGCGTACGCAGCGCGTTGTTCGTCACGTAGGCCAGATGCATCCCGCCCCGGCTCGCCGCGCCCAGCGACTCCACGGCGTGCGCGATCGCGCTCCCGCCCGCGTACACCACGCCGTCCAGGTCGAGCAGCGCCGTGTCGTACGCCTCGCTCAGGGGCGCATCACTGCCCTCGGGCCGCGTCCTGACGGTCTGGCTCATTACGCATCGCTCCTCATTCGTTCGCCTTCCCCGATCATCCCCCACGGCACTGACACACTTACGATGCATCAATGAACACTGCAGGTCGCGGGGACGTACCGGCGCACACGGGCCTTGACCTGGCCCCCTTCCGGGGCCTGCGCTACGACCCTGACCGCGTCGGCAGCCTCGCCGCGGTCACCTCACCGCCGTACGACGTCGTCGTGCGCCCGGACGGACTCCTCCATCTGGAGTCGGCGGACCCGCACAACATCGTGCGCCTCATACTGCCCCAGGCGGCCACTCCGGCGGCACGCACCAAGCAAGCGGCGGAGACCCTGCGCCGCTGGCTCGCCGAGGGCGTCCTGAGGACCGACACCGAGCCCGGCCTGTACGTCTACGAGCAGCGGGGCGGCGGGGTGCTCCAGCGCGGCCTCATAGGGGCGCTGCGCGTCTCGGAGCCCTCGGAGGGCGTGGTGCTGCCCCACGAGGACGTCATGCCGCACGTCATCGCGGACCGGATGGCCCTGATGCGCGCCACCTGCGCCAACCTCGAACCCCTGCTGCTCACCTACCGCGGCAACGGCTCCGAGACCGGCGCGACGGCCGTCGTCGAACGCACCGTCGAACGCCTGCCGCTGCTCGCCACCACCACGGAGGACGGTTTCAGCCACCGCCTGTGGTCGGTGACGGATCCTGACGCTCTGGCGGAGATCCGGGCGGACCTGGCCCAGCACCAGGCCCTGATCGCCGACGGCCACCACCGCTGGGCGACCTATGTGCGTCTACGCGCGGAGCACGCCTCCCCGAGCCCGTGGGACTACGGCCTGGTCCTGCTGGTGGACACCGCCCGCTACCCGCTGAAAGTCCGGGCGATCCACCGCCTCCTGCACCGGCTCCCGGTCGCCGAGGCGCTGTCCGCCCTGGAGGGCCTGTTCCGCGTACGCGACCTGCACCTGCCGTTGCCCGAGGCCCTGGAGGTACTGGCCGACGCCGTCTGCGCCGGCAACGCCTACCTCCTCGCCGGCGACGGCGCCTTCCACCTGGTCGACCAGCCGTCCCCGGACCTCCTGGCCCGTACTGTCCCGGCGGACCGCCCCCAGGCCTGGCGCACGCTGGACGCGACGGTCCTGCACGCCGCACTCCTGGAACACGTCTGGCGCATCCCCGAGGACTCGCCGCAACACATCGCCTACATCCACGACACGGCCGCCACGGTCGAGAAGGCCGAGCGCGACGGCGGCACGGCGGTCCTGATGCACCCGGTCCGCGAGGAGGTCGTCCGCGAACTGGCCCGCCAGGGCGTGACGATGCCGCGCAAGTCGACGTCGTTCGGCCCGAAGCCGGCGTCGGGGCTGGTGCTGCGGGCGTTGGAGCTCTGACATGGAGCAGGGCGGGACCCGCTGGGGTCCCGCCCTGTCTCGTCCCGGTACCGCCGACCGGCGTCAGTCGTTGTCGCCGTCGTCCTCGGCTGCGTCGGGCTCGCTCTCGCCCTCGTCCAGGGCGTCGACGAACTCCACCCCGTCCAGCTCGGCGAGCCGGTCGGAGGCGTCCGTGCTCCCGTCCCTGTCTGCCTCGACGGCCTTGGCGAACCACTCGCGTGCCTCGCCCTCCCGACCGGCGGCCAGCAGCGCGTCGGCGTACGCGTACCGCAGCCGCGCGGTCCACGGCTGGACGGAGTTGGACGCCAGCTCGGGGCTCTGCAGCGTCACGATCGCCGCGTCGAGCTGCCCCATGTCGCGGCGCGCACCGGCCGCCACCAGCCGCATCTCGACCTGACCGGCCTTGTCGAGCTTGTGCACCTCGGGCGCACCGGCCATGTCCAGCGCCTTCTCGGGCCGGCCGAGACCACGCTCGCAGTCCGCCATGACGGGCCACAGGTCGACGGTGCCCGTCATACGCCGGGCGGCCCGGAACTCGGCGAGCGCCTCACTGTACTTCTGGTTGGCGTAAGCGGCGAAGCCGGCCGCTTCACGCACGGCGGCGACGCGAGAGGCGAGGCGCAGCGCCACCTTCGAGTACGCGTACGCGCCCTCCGGGTCCTCGTCGATGAGCCGGGCGACCATTACCAGGTTCTTGGCGACGTCCTCGGCGAGCGTCTTGGGCAGGCTCTGCAGCTCCTGCCGTACGTCCTTGTCGATCTCCTCACCGGTGACGTCCTCGGGGATCGGCAGCCGCTTGATCGGCTCGCGGTCCCGGTCCCGCTCCTCGCGGAAACGGCCACCACCGCGTCGGTCGTCGCCACGCCGGTCGTCACGGCCACGGAACCCTCCGGGGCGACCGCCGCGGTCGTCGCGCCCGCGGAAGCCACCGGGACGCCCACCGCGATCGTCCCGCCCACGGAAACCACCGCGGTCGGAGCGGCTGTCATCACGGCGGTAGCCACGATCGTCGCGGCTGTCGTCACGGCGCGGACCGGACGGCCGGTCGTCACGGCGGTCGTCACGGCGCGGACCGGACGGCCGGTCGTCACGGCGGTCGTCACGGCGCGGACCGGACGGCCGGTCGTCACGGCGGTCGTCACGGCGCGGACCG
>NZ_JBFBBS010000041.1:56028-57229 GCF_040682835.1 Streptomyces sp. NPDC051104
CCGGACGGCCGGTCGTCACGGCGGAAGCCGCCGCGGTCGCCGTCGCGACGATCGTCGTGACGGTCATCCCGCCGGTCGTCACGACGGCCGTAACCGCCTCGGTCGTCACGACGGCCGTGGCCACCGCGCTGGTCGTCACGGCGGAAGCCACGGTCATCGCGGCGGCCGTACCCGCCCCGGTCGTCATCGCGGCGGGGGTGTCCGCCACGGTCGTCATCACGACGGGCGTAGCCACCACGGTCGTCGTCCCGACGGCCGTATGCGCCCCGGTCGTCATCACGACGGGCGTAGCCACCACGGTCGTCGTCCCGGCGGCCGGACCCGCCCCGGTCGTCATCACGACGGGCGTAGCCACCACGGTCGTCGTCCCGGCGGCCGGACCCGCCCCGGTCGTCATCACGACGGAAGGAGGGGCGGTCACCGTCGCGGCGGAAGCCCCGGTCGCGGTCATCGCGGCGCGGACCGGACGAGCGGTCGTCACGGCGGAAGGAAGGACGGCCACCACGGTCGCGGTCGTCACGGCCACCACGGTCGCGGTCGTCACGGCCACCACGGTCGCGGTCGTCACGGCCACCACGGTCGCGGTCGTCACGGCCACGGAATCCGCCTCGGTCGCCCCGGTCGCCGACCCGGCGGTCGTCTCCACGGCGGTCCTCGCGCCGGCCGTAGCCTCCACGGTCGTCG
The DNA here is from genome assembly GCF_040682835.1 of Streptomyces sp. NPDC051104. Lineage (NCBI taxonomy): Bacteria > Bacillati > Actinomycetota > Actinomycetes > Kitasatosporales > Streptomycetaceae > Streptomyces > Streptomyces sp. NPDC051104. The sequence continues at coordinate 56,713 of NZ_JBFBBS010000041.1, forward strand.
CCGCGGCGCGGGCCACCGCGGTAGCCGCCACGGTCACCACTGTCCCGGCGGCGCTGGTCGCGCTCAGGACGCTCGTCGGGAGAGTTGGTGGACATGGGTGACTCCTGTCTTCGGTACCGCAAAATCATTGTCGCGCAGCCGGGTACCCGGCGCGCCCCGGGAAAACGAAAAAGGACCCTCGATCCCAGCATGTCGCTGGGACCAAGGGTCCTCCAAAGATTGTTCGGCGGCGTCCTACTCTCCCACAGGGTCCCCCCTGCAGTACCATCGGCGCTGTAAGGCTTAGCTTCCGGGTTCGGAATGTAACCGGGCGTTTCCCTCACGCTATGGCCACCGAAACCCTAATGGTTTCGAGCGAACAAGCACACTCTTCAGTTGTCTGTTCTGCTCAAAGCCGGCAACTGTTCGTTGCCTCAGAACTGACACAGTGGACGCGAGCACCTGAGGACAAGCCCTCGGCCTATTAGTACCAGTCACCTCCACCCGTTACCGGGCTTCCAGACCTGGCCTATCAACC
>NZ_JBFBBS010000042.1:0-52095 GCF_040682835.1 Streptomyces sp. NPDC051104
GTAGCCGAGCATCGTGGTCGGGGAAGACGGCACGAACGGCGGGTTGTGGTGCTCGCCCGTCGCGAAGACGTCCAGACCGACCTCCTCCGCCTTCAACGCGATGGCGACGATCGCCTTGATGCGTTCGTGCTCCGACGGGGTACGGCCGTTGGTCGGATCGGGGGTGAGGTCCCCCACCGAGAAAATTCCGAACTGCATGGGCGCCTCTTCGTTCCGGCAACTGTCTGGGTTCCGGAAATGTAGGCACCGGCCGGACGGTCGTCGTGCCTGTGCGTGCAGAGGGGCTTGCCCGTCAGCGCCCTCTCCCTGACCCGGCGTGGTGGGCCGCGCTCCGTTCGACCCCGAGTGTGCGGCGTCGGACAGCGGCCGGAGACATGCGGGAGCCGGGCCGCCTTCGTCACGGACAGACTTGAGCCGCGCCTGAGGCAGGTGGCGTACGTGGGGCACATGACGCACGGACGCGCCTGATCCGGCCCTTCCGGCCGGGAGGCAGCCGTGAGCTCACTGCGAGCGGTCCTCCAGATACCGGGTGTGGGTCTCCTGCCGCCGTGCCTCGGTCTCCCGTACGGCCGCGGCCAGTCGGGCCGCCTCGTCGTGGAGGAGGCCCAGCTGTCGTTCCAGGTGGCGCTCCGGGGGCTCCTGCCCCGGCGCCAGCCGACTCCACCAGCGGGTTCGCACGAACGTGTCGACGGCTTCCGGTACGTCCTGCCGCACGGCCCGTGACAGCATGTGCACGCCCTCGGGGTCCTGGGCGAGCACCTCGGCGGCCCAGCCGGGGTCCAGCAGCGCGGCCAGCAGCTCGGTCAGCTCGGTCAGCCGCCCGGAGGCGGCGGGCGGCAGCTCGACGTCCGCCAGATAGCCGCGCAGCTTCTCGAAGTCGGCGCGCAGTTCGCCCAGTTGTGCGGAGGGGTCGGGGAAGTCGGGCGGCGCCGGGCGCTCGGGGGGCGCGATCAGTGCGCCCACTCCGTAGAGACCGGCGACCACGAGGGGCCAGTACGCGCCCGCGACGCCCGTGAAGGTGAGGACGAGGCCGACGAGTCCCAGGGCGCTCCCGCTGAGGTTCTTCCGGGACTCGACGTAGCGCATGAGCCTATTGGTAGCCACGGATCTCCTCGAAGGCTCCGTCGAGCGACTCCTTCCGGGAGTCGAAAAGGCGGCCGCCGGTGAGTTCGGCGATGTGCTCCAGCTCCGCCCGGTCGGAGTCGCCGAAGAGGATGGGGAAGACGGGGATGTCGCGCTGGTGGCCGTCCAGTCGGCGGTGGAAGGTGTCGAAGTCGCCGGCCTCGGATCCGGTGGTGTTCTCGCCGTCCGTCATCAGCACGATCGACGTGAAGGTGTCGCGGTCGTCGCCGAGCTGCCGGTACGCCTTCTCCAGGGAGGTGTAGATCGCGGTGTCGCCGCCGGCGTCGAGAGCGCGGGTGTCCTCGCGGATGGCGCCCAGGCCCTGCTGCGGATCGGCCGGCTCGACGACATGCGTCGTCACGTTCTTCACGTCCGACCCGAACGGCATCAGCGTGACCTCCTCGCGGTCACGGAAGTCGCCCGTGAGACCGAGAAGGGCCTTCTTCAGCCGTGCGAGGCGGTCGCCCTCCATCGATCCGGAGGTGTCCAGGACGTAGACCGTCCGGGAGGGCCGGCGCAGCGTGTTCTCGTAGGAGTCGAGGAGGTGGTCGGCGACGGAACGGGTGCCGGGAAAGGGCAGTTCGCGCCGTCGACCGGTGTCCAGACCGGCGGCCGGCGTCACGGACGCGACCACCGGGCGGCGGTGCGTACGGTCGGTGATCAGCCGCTGCACGGCCGGGGTGCGCAGGGCGTCGGCGAGGCGGCGGACGTCCTCGCGGATGCCCGGGCTCGTCGACGCCAGGGAGGAGAGCGGGTAGTCGGCGGTGACGACGCCGTCGCGGGGGCGGATCACGGTCAGGCCCGGAATGCCCTTGAGGACGGACTCGTAGTTGAGCAGGGCGTCGACGTCGTCTCGGCGGGCGTAGGCGGAGGCGAGCCATCCGGACGAGCCCGACGTGAGCTTCTGTCCCTTGAAGAACTCCTTGAGCTGCGGGGTGGCCCTGGCGACGTCCGCGTCGGTGAGGGCGGACTGGGCGCCGGACAGCCCGGAGGCCACGGAGATCAGCGTGGAGAAGCCCGAGTTGGAGCGGGCCGGGTCCGTCATGCCGTAGGTCAGCCTGCCGTCCCGCACTGCCTGCTCGATCTGCGACCACGTCACGTGGTCGGGCTTCCAGCGCAGGGCGTTCACCGTCTGCGGCTTGACCCCGATGGCGACCGGACTGGACATGACCGGCGTCTCGGAGACGATCTTCTTCGCGGCGTCGGGGCGCAGCCGGAGGTAGTCGTCGGAGGAGAGCCACAGCGCGTCGTAGCGCCCGTCCACCTTCCCCTTGGCAAGCAGGTCCACGGCGTCGAGGGTGCCCATGTAGGTGGGGCGAACAGTGATGCCGGTGGACGTGCGAACCTGGTCGAGGACCGGGGTCATGTCGCTGAGTTCGCTCGATGCGAGGATGCGGAGGGTGCCGGGTTGCGGGGCGCCGTTGTCGACGTTGCCCTCGGCGCTGTGCTTCTGTGCCGTGCACGCCGTCAGCAGGGCGACGAGCCCGGCGAGCACTGCCGTATGCCGTCTCCGTCTCATGCGAGCCCTCCCTCCAGCGCCCCCTGCGACCGGCTCCGCTCCAGATACGCGCTCGCCTGCTGCAGTTCCGCCGTCAGCGACTCCACGGTGGCCGCCATGGTCTCGGTGGCCTGGACCTTGTAGGTGTCGATGGCGTCGAGGGTGCGGTAGATCTGCTGGAAGGCCGAGCGGAGGGTCTCCGCGCCGACCGCCGGATCGGCGGCGATGCGCTGGATCTCGCCGCTCTGGGTGGCGAGCATCTCGGAGTTGCCGCGGACCAGGTCCTCCGTCGTGCCGCGCAGGGCGTTCACCTGGTCGACGACCTTGCGCTGGTCGTCGAGGGCGGAGGCCAGCATCACCGAGATGCGCAGGGCGGAGACGGTGGTCATGGCGGCGCGGTCGACGCCCTTGATCAGTTCGTCGTTGTTGCGCCGTACGACGTCCATGGCGAGGTAGCCCTGCGCGCACACCGCGAGCTGGGTCAGCAGGTCCTGGTGCTTCTGGCGGACGGGGAAGAGCACGTCGGCGCGGAGGGTGTCGGCCTGTGCGGGGTCGGTCGCCTCGACGCCGGAGACGTGCTGCTCGACGGCCGTGTCCAGGGCCTCGGTGAGCACGACGTACTCCTGGAGCTTGCCCATGGTCTCCCACAGGCGGACGCGTTCGGTCTGCAGGGCGGCGTTGTCACGGCGCAGTTCGTCCTGACCGCCGCGCAGGGATCCCACGATCTTGTTCAGGGTGCCCTGTGCGGAGGCGTACTTGGCGACGTGGTCGCGCAGCTTGTTGCCCCCGGGCAGCCGGGAGAGGAACTTCCGCCCCTTGCTCGCCGGCAGGTCGCGCGGGTCCAGGTCCTCGACCACACGCCGCAGTTCGACGAGCGAGCCGCCGACCCTGGACTGGGCGTCCTCGCCCTTGCCGGGCAGGCTGCGCAGGGTGCGTTCCAGCATGCGGTTGGACTGGGCGGCGGCGGTGCGCATGTCGCTCGCGCCGAGAGCGGTGATCTCCCCGACCTTGCCGGCGAACTCGGGGGAACGGGCGTCGAGGGCCGCGAGCCCGTCCACGTAGGCGGCGGCCTTCTGGGCCATCTCCGCACGGACGGAGGCGTCGAGCGGTACGAGCCCGCCGGCCTTCTCGCGCGGCACGGGCGCGACGGGCTCGGGCGGCGTGAGGGTGAAACTGTCGTTGTCGATGCCGGTCATGTCTGGTCCCCCTGGTTCCGGGCCCGGCGCGCCATCTCGTGCAGCACCGCGGAGGTGGGCACGGGCGCCTGCCGGATACCGGTCAGCTTCTGGTTGAGGTACGAGGTGTACGGGGCGGTGGCCGCCGTGAACTCGGCGGCGTCGCCCTGCGGCCGGAACCCGTGCCGGACGGCGAGCTCGCGCAGCGTGGGGTCGGCGCCTAGGAGTTCCCCGAGGGCGCGGCCCGTCTGAGTGAGCGGCACGACCGTGTGGTCGCTGTTGGCCGTGGTGTCCGGGTACAGGACGGTGAGGTCGTCCGCGCCGTGGCCCTCGCGCAGCAGGGACGCCACCTGGGACTCGTACACCAGGACGAGCGGGTTGCCGACGCCGCTGACGAAGTCGCGGAACGCGGCGTCCGTGCTGGGTTGTTGGGCGCCCTGGACGCTGATGAGTTTGCGCAGGAGGGGCGCGGTGCGGTCGACGTCGGCGTCTCCGGCCGCGACCCGGCCGCCGTTCGCCACGTAGCCGGCGGCGGCGAGGTAGAGAGCGCCGGAGTTGGAGGTCTCCGGATCGGTGGTCGCGATGTAGAGGGTCCCGGTCAGCTCAGCGTGCGCCTGGGCACCCTTGAGCTGCTGCCAGGTGCGGTCGTGCCGCGCGGCGTCGAGGTAGGCGGTCATGTGGAGGGTGCCGCGGTCGTGGTCGAGGGTGGCGAGCCCGTTCTCGGCGAGCACCTGGGCCGCGCTGCGGTGCGCGACGACGACCAGCGGCGAGTAGAAGGGCCGCGGCAGGGGCTGCCGCGCGTGGTACTTGGCGGCCAGCGCGTCGGCCGGCGCCTGGCTGGAGGGCAAGGCGAAGTCGTAGCCCTTGAGGTTCAGTTCCTCCATGGCCCAGGAGCCGGACGTCTCGGTCCTGACGGTGTAGCCCTTGGCGGCAAGGGCCTTCACCACGGCGGGATCGGCGAAGAAGTCCGCCTTCTCCGATCCGATCACGCCTCGCACGGTCTTCGTTGCCGTGCCCGTGTCCCGTCCCTCACGGCCCGCCACGACGGCTGCCACCACGCCGCCGATCAGCAGCACCGCCAGGACGATTCCTGCGATACGTCTCACGCGAGGAGCGTTCTCCCGGAATCCAACATTCCACACGGCGTCACATGAACACCGGGTGACGGGCGGATCCCGGTATGCAACGGGAGCGGGGAGTTCCGGTGGAGGAGGAGTGAGAGGAAGAACGCAGGCACCCGCACTCCACGCCCCGGCAAACCCTGAACGCGACGCCTATGCAGGGAGAATTCTTGGCATGAACACTTCCCATGAGTGGTTGCCCGCTGTACGACATGAGAGCCGGCTTTCCCGCTCTGGGAGGTTTCGTGAGACGCATCAAGTCGCTGTCAGCCCTTGCCACGCTGAGCCTCGCGATCATGTTCAGCCTGGTACTCACCGGTCCGGCACATGCCGCCGGACCCGCGTACGTCGCGCTGGGAGACTCGTACTCGGCGGGCAACGGCGCGGGAAACTACGACAGTTCGAGCGCCGACTGCCACCGCAGCTTCAGCGCCTACCCCTACCTGTGGAAGAACGCCCACGCGCCATCCTCGTTCGCCGACACCTCCTGCTCGGGCGCGGCCACCACGGATGTCACGGGCAGCCAGCTCGGCCCGCTGAACTCCGGCACCGGGCTCGTCTCGCTCACCGTGGGCGGCAACGACGCGGGCTTCTCGGACGTCATGACCACCTGTGTGACCGGCTCGGACTCCGACTGCGTCAACCGCGTCGACCAGGCCGAGAGCTACGCCCGGAACACACTGCCCGCCCGCCTGGACGCCACCTACGACGCGATCCGCGCCAAGGCGCCCAACGCCAAGGTGGTCGTACTGGGTTACCCGCACGTGTACACCCTCGACGTCTTCTGCGTCGGCCTCAGCGACACCAAGCACCGCAAGATCGACGAGGCAGCGGACGTCCTGGACAGCGTCATCGCCGGCCGGGCCGCCGCCCACGGCTTCGTCTTCGGCGATGTGCGCACCACCTTCAAGGGCCATGAGCTGTGCTCCGGCGACGGCTGGCTGCACTCTCTGGTGGCATCGCCGAGCTGGGAGTCGTACCACCCCACCGCCACCGGGCACGCGAACGGCTACTACCCGGTCCTCAACGCCAACAGCTGACCGCAGGCGAGCCGCCGGAGCGTCCGACGCCGGACCAGTGGCGCACCTCACAACACTTCAGCGGTTGCGCAACTCTAAAGTTCAGACATGGATCTTCATGTCGCGACGAAGTGGGAGACGGCGGTGCTCGCCGGAGGGCCGGCCGACGGCCTGCGCATGCAGGTCGCGGGCCGGCCCTCGGTGCTGCAGGTGACGTACCCGTGCCGGGTGGAGTCCCCGGCGGACGGCGTACGCGTGGAGGCGCTGTACGTCTACCGGCGCCAGCTGGGCGTGAACTGCGAGCCACTGGCCTACGGCTACGACAGCGCCAGCCCCTGACGGGCGCGGCCTCAGCCGGCGGCGGCCGGCGGCCGCTCCGTGGCCGTCTCCGCGGAGGTCCGGACGGCCGTCGGCTCCACCGGAGTGGGCGCGGAGGCGGCGGGCGCGGACGCGTTCTCGTCCTTCATCGCCTTCGCCTCGCTCTTGAGGATGCGCATCGACTTGCCCAGCGCCCGGGCGGTGTCCGGGAGCTTCTTCGACCCGAACAGCACGATGACGACGATCGCCACGATCAGCAGGTGCCAGGGTTCCAGTCCGTTACGGAGCATGTCGCGCCCGCCCTTCCTCGCGTCGGCCGAGGACGCCTCTCGCCGCTCGCCCGTGCCATGTTGGTTGCTACGTTGCGCAACTGTACAACCCGTGGTCGGCGGCGAAGCCGAGCCGAAGACGAATCGAGCGGAAACGACAGAACCCGACCGGCCGGTCAGCGCTGCGCGCCGGACCGTCGTTCGTAGCGCGCTTTGACCGCCCACAGGGCGAGCGCGTACAGGGCGAGGACGGCGGCGAGCAGCAGGTAGTACGCCACCGGCAGCGCGGTCAGGCCGAGCACGGAGCCCAGCGGGGACAGCGGCAGCAGCAGCCCCACGGCGGCCAGAACGGCCGCGGCCCGTCCGAGCGGGCCCGGCGTGCGCCCCTCCGCGACACGCCGGCCGGACCTCAGCAGCAGCATCACCAGGGCCTGGGTGAGCAGGTTCTCCGTGAACCACGCCGAGTGGAACACCGCGTGGTCGTCGAGCGCGTCCGGCCCGTGCAGCGCGAGCGCCAGGACGCCGAAGGTGGCGAGGTCGGCGACCGCGTTGAGCAGTCCGAAGCCGGTGATGAAGCGCAGGAAGTCACGCGGTCGCAGCACGGTGGGCCGGGCGAGGGCCCGAGCCGCGGGGCGGTCGTAGGCGAAGGCGAGCTGGGCCGCGTCGAAGCACAGGTTCTGGGCGAGGACCTGGGCCGGGAGCATCGGCAGGAAGGGCAGCAGCAGGCCCGCGGCGAGCATCGCGACGACGTTGCCGAGGTTCGAGGAGAGCGTGACACGCAGATACGAGGCGATGTTGCCGCTGGCGTGACGGCCGGCGGCGACGGCGTGGTCGATCGCGGTGAGGTCCTTGTAGACGAGGACGACGTCCGCGCTCTCGCGGGCCACGTCGACGGCGTCGCGCGGGGCGACGCCCACGTCGGCTGCGTGCAGCGCGGGCACGTCGTTGACGCCGTCGCCGAGGAAGCCCACCGTGTGCCCGGCCGAGCGCAGGTCGGTGACGATCCGGGCCTTGTCCTCGGGGGTGCAGCGGGCGACGACGGTCGCGGCGGCGTCGTCCGGGGCGCCCGCGGCCCGCACCCGGCCGGGGTCGAGGCCGAGGTCACGGCAGACGCGGACCGCGGTGCCGGGGTGGTCGCCGGTGAGGATCCGCACGGTGACGCCGCGGGCGGCGAGGTCCCGCAGGGCGCGGGCGGCGGTCGGGGCGAGGGCGTCCCGGAAGGTGACGAAGCCGCGGAAGGTCAGGCCGCGTTCGTCGGCGGGGGTGTAGGGGCGGGTGCGAGCGGGACGGTCGGCGGTGGCGACCACGAGCACCCTGAGGCCGTCGCCGGCCTCGCGCGCGGCCCGTGCCAGCAGGCGCTCACGCTCGGCGGGCTCCAGCGCGCAGCGCTCCAGTACGTCCTCGGCGGCGCCCTTGACGACGAGGACGTGCCGGCCGAGGCCGCCGCGGACCACGGCGGTGGCGCGCCGGCGGACCGGGTCGAACGGCAGCGCGGCCACGCCCTGGCAGTCCTCCCAGGCACCGTCGGCCGCGTCAAGGATCGCCTCGTCCAGGGCGTCCGGGGCGGGCAGGTCGGCGAGCTGGAGGGTCCACCAGGCGCTGACGGCCGCCCAGCGCAGCGCCTCGGGCGCGTCCTTGCCGTCGCCGTCCAGGGCGCGTTCGACGACCGGCCGGCCCTGGGTGAGGGTGCCGGTCTTGTCCAGGCACAGCACGTCGACGGCGCCGAGGTCGTGCAGTGCCGGCAGACGTTTGACGATCACTCCGTGGCTGCGGGCGAGCAGGGAGGCGCCGCGGGCCAGGCAGGTGGTGACGATGACCGGCAGCATCTCGGGGGTGAGACCGACGGCGACAGCGACGGCGAAGGGCAGCGTCTGCAGGCCCCGGCCGCGCAGCGCCGCGCCCGCCATGAGGACCAGCGGCGGGGTGAGCAGCATGAACCGGATCAGCACCCAGGAGATGCCGTGCACGGACCGGTCGAAGGCGCTCGCCCCGCGTGCGGCGGGCGTGCCGTGGGCCCGCGCGAACCGGGTCCGGGCGCCCGTGTGGAGGACGAGCGCGGTGCCGCTGCCGGAGGCCACGCTGCTCCCCTGGAAGCAGAGGTGGGGCTGGGCGAAGGGTCCGCCGCCGAAGGCGCCGGGGACGTCGGGCGCGCTCTTGGCGACCGGCGCCGACTCGCCGGTGAGCGCCCCCTGGTGCACGGCCAGGCCGCCGACGCGCAGCAGGCGTACGTCGGCGGGGACGAGGTCGCCGGGCCCGAGCCGGATCACGTCGCCCGGCACCAGTTCGGCGGCCGGTATCTCGCGCTCGCACGGCGGACGATCCGCCTCCGGTCGGCGCACCACGGTCGCGGTGGTGGCGACCAGGTCGCGCAGCGCGGCCATGGAGCGGTCGGCCCGGTGCTCGCCGGTGGCGCGCAGGACGCAGCTGACCACGACGAGGGAGAGGATCACACAGGCGGTGCCCCAGGCGGTGACGGTCGCCGAGACCAGGCCGAGGCAGAGCAGCACACTTGTGAACGGGTCGCGCAGCCCGCGGACGAAGCGCCGGGCCCAGGAGGCCGTACGGGCCTCGGGGAGCACGTTCTCCCCGGCCTCACCGAGCCGGGCCTCCGCCTCCGCCTCGGTGAGCCCGCGCAGACTGCTCTCCAGGCGGCGCAGCTCCTGAAGGGACGTGGGGCCGCCGGCGCCGGGGTCCGGGCCGGGCGGGGGTGCCGGCGCCGCGGCGGTCTCAGAGACCACGGAGCCGGGGTGCCGGGACGTCGGCCCGGGCGGCACGGTCGGTCAGCCGGCCGACCAGGAGGCGCACCACGGTCACGACGTCCGCGTCGTCGACGAAGTACACCTGGCGGCGGCCCTCACGGCGGGAGCCGACGAGTCCGGCGAGCTTGAGCTTCGTCAGGTGCTGGCTCACGGCGGGCAGCGCGCCGCCGACCCGCTCGGCGAGCCCGGTGACATCGCTCTCGCCCTGCGCGAGCGCCCACACGATGTGCAGCCGCGCGGACGAGGCCAACAGCCCGAAGGCGGCGGCCGCCTGGGACAGCACCTCGGCGGACGGATCCTCGAAACCACCGCCGACTGCCGTCACCGTGGGCCTCCTGTTCACACCGGGGTCATCTCGTCCTTGCAAGGGGTCAGTCTAGGCGGGCTCGTCGGGCCACGGCCGCAGAGCCGGACGCCGGGGCGGTGCTGTCCCTACCGCTCCGCTGGCGACCAGCCCTGGCGGCGCAGGACCGCCGAGACGTCAGGGGCGCGGTAGTGGTCGCCCTTGAGGACCTTGCCGTCGACCCGGCGCGACACGGTGCCGTCCGGGCCGATCTTCGTCATGTTGGCGCGGTGGATCTCGGCGATGACGGCGTCGAGGTCGATGCCGTGCACCAGGGCCGTCCCGTACGCCACGTACACGAGGTCGGCCAGCTCGTGCGCCAGCCGGTCGAGCGGGCCGGTGACGGACACCTCGGCGACCTCCGCCGCCTCCTCGGCGAGCAGCTCACCACGGTGCGCGGCCAGCTCCGGGGAGACCTCCGTCGGCTCGGTACGCACGTCGAGACCGAAGGCGAGGTGGAACTCACGGACGAGGGAGGCGGGGGAAGGACGCATCCGCCGACCCTACCGTTCGCCTCCACCCGTCCTTCGCCCTCCCCTTGTCGGTCCCGGCCTGGTCAGAGGGGCCGCGGCCTGGCAGGATCGCGCGCATGCTTCAGGCACTCCCCCGTATCGGCAGACGCCGCGCGCTGCTGGGCTCGGCGGCCGCGTGCGCGGTCCTCGGGCTGCTGCTGTGGTGGCTGCTGCCGATCGGCGGGGAGTCCCCGAGCGGCACGGTCACCTTCAGTACGGGCACCCCGAGCGGCGTCTACGAGAAGTACGGCACCCTGCTGCGGCAGACGATCGCCCGGGACATGCCGCAGCTGGACGTACGGCTGCAGAACAGCGACGGGTCGCAGGAGAACGTGCGCCGGGTGGCCACCGGGAAGGTGGACTTCACGATCGCGGCGGCCGACGCGGTGGAGACGTACCGGCTTCAGAACGGGCCCGGCGCCGGCCGGCTGCGCGGCTGCGCCCGGCTGTACGACGACTATGTGCACCTGGTGGTGCCGCGGTCGTCCGCCGTGCGGTCGGTGGCGGACCTGAAGGGCCGCACGGTCGCCGTCGGGCCGGGCGGCTCCGGGGTGCGGCTGATCGCGGAGCATGTGCTGAAGGCGGCCGGGCTGGACCCCGAGAAGGACATCACGCCGCTGTCCGACGGCATCGGGACGATGCCCGGGCTGCTGAGGCAGCACCGGATCGACGCGTTCTTCTGGTCGGGCGGGCTGCCCACCGGCGCGATCACGGATCTGTCGCAGCACTTCCCGGTCCGCCTGGTGCCGATCGGCGGCGACCTGGTGGCGAAGCTGCACGCGCAGGGCGGCGCGTCCCGCTACTACCGTGCCGCGGTGATGCCCGCCGACGCCTATCCGCAGGCACAGCAGGGCGTCTCCGTGCAGACCGTGGCCGTCGCCAACCTCCTGGTCACGCGTCAGGACATGAACGCCGACCTGACCGACGAGCTGACCCGCGTGGTCATCGACAGCCGCGACCGGATCGGCGCGCAGGTGCACGCGGCACAGCTGGTCGATCTGCGCACGGCGATCTACACGGACCCGCTGGAACTGCACGACGGCGCGCGGCGGTACTACCGGTCGGTGAAGCCGTAGTTCCCGCCACGTGGTCGCGTGCTCCCCTGGAGGCTTGGCTCCAGACCCCCGATCGGCCTGAACGGTCTCGTCCTCGAACGCCGGACAGGCTGATGGCGCCCTGCCCCGGCCGCGCGTCCCTCAGACCCCGGCGCGCCCCGCCCCCGTCGCCGTCCGCGGGAGCGACACCGTCACCCTGAGGCCGTGCGGCTCGCGATGCGCGTACGAGATCGAACCCCCGCCCGCCGCCAGCAGCGTATGGGTGATCGACAGACCGAGGCCCGAGCCCTTGATGTTCTGGTGGGCGGCGCTGCGCCAGAAGCGGTCGCCGACACGGGAGAGTTCCTCGTCGCTGAGGCCCGGGCCGCCGTCGGTGACCACCACCGTGGCGGTGTCGCCGGCGGCCGCGACCTCCACTTCCACGTCCTGTCCCGCGGGAGTGAACTTCACCGCGTTGTCGATGACCGCGTCCAGCGCGCTGGACAGGGTCACGGGGTCCGCCCAGGCCGTGGTGGCCGGGCAGGTTCCGGTCAGCCGTACGCCCTTGGCCTCGGCGGCCGGCCCCCAGGCCGCGACCCGCTCGGCGGTCAGCGCGCCGATGTCGGTGAGCCGCAGGTCCGCCTCCGCGTGCTCGGCCAGCGCCAGGTCGAGCAGGTCGTCCAGGACCTGGGCGAGGCGCTTGCCCTCGGTCCGCACCGAGGCGATCTCCCCGTTGCCCTCCGGCAGTTCCAGCGCGAGCAGTTCGATGCGCAGCAGCAGCGCGGCCAGCGGATTGCGCAACTGGTGGGAGGCGTCGGCGACGAAGGCGCGCTGCTGCTCGAGGACCTGCTCGACGTTGTCCGCCATCTCGTTGAACGACCGGGCGAGCCGCCTCAGTTCCGGCGGCCCGCCCGCCGCCGCGACCCGGGACTTCAGGCGTCCGGTCGCTATGTCGTGGGTCGTCGCATCCAGGACCCGCACGGGCCTGAGCACCCATCCGGTCAGCCGCAGCGCCGCGCCGACGGCGAGCAGCATCGCGGCGACCTCCCCGGCGCCGATGAACAGCCAGCCGTGCAGGATCCCCGACCGCATCTGCCCGGTGGGCGAGTCGGTGACGACGACCGCGACGACGTCACCGTCGCGGATGACCGGCGAGGCGACCACGAGCCGGCTGCGCTGCCAGGGCCAGACCTGCTCGGGATCGTGGCTGCGCCGCCCGAGCAAGGCCTCGTTGAAGGCGTCGCGGCCCTCGCCCTTCTCGGGCAGGAACCAGTCCCCCGGCGCGTTGGCCATGGGCGTGTCGTCGCGGTAGAAGACGCCGGCCCGAATGCCGTACACGCTGTAGTACATGCGGAGTTCACCGGCCAGGGTCTCGCCGCGCTCGTCCGTGACGTCGGCCCGGGAGCCGGTGGGCCGGTCGGTGACGAACTGTGCGAGGGCGGCGAAGCGCGCCGTGTCGTCGATGCGGTCGACGACGACCCGCTGCTGCTGTGCGGCCGCGAGGCTCACCGCGAGCGGCACACCGAGCGCGAGCAGCACGGCCGCCATCAGGACGATGAGTAGCGGAAGGAGACGTGTGCGCACCCGTACCCGCTACGCGGCCGGGGCGACGAGCCGGTACCCGACGCCGCGCACGGTCTCGATCAGCGAGGGCATGCGCAGCTTGGAGCGCAGGGAGGCGACGTGCACCTCCAGCGTGCGCCCGGTCCCCTCCCAACTGGTCTGCCACACCTCGCTGATGATCTGCTCACGGCGGAACACCACACCGGGGCGCTGGGCCAGCAGGGCGAGCAGGTCGAACTCCTTGCGGGTCAGCTGGATGACGGAGCCGTCCACGCTGACGCGGCGGGTGGGGAACTCGATGTGCACGGGGCCGAGGCGCAGCGCGGTCTCGGTGACGCCGGTGTCGTCCAGGTGCGGGGTGCGGCGGCTGACAGCGTGGATGCGCGCGAGCAGTTCCCCGGTGTCGTACGGCTTGACCACGTAGTCGTCGGCGCCGAGGTTCAGGCCATGGATCCGGGACCGTACGTCCGAGCGCGCGGTGACCATGATCACCGGGGTGCCGGTGCGCTTGCGGATCTTGGCGCAGACCTCGTAGCCGTCCTGGTCGGGCAGGCCCAGGTCGAGGAGGACGACGCCGAAGCCGGCGCTCTCGGGGACCAGCGCCTGGAGTGCCTCCTCGCCGCTGCGGGCGTGTGTGACCTCGTAGCCGTGCCGGGCCAGGACCGCGGACAGGGCCGCCGCGACGTGGTTGTCGTCCTCGACGAGAAGCAGTCTCATGCCGGCCCCCTCCGGTTATATCGGCCCTACGGTCTCTGTGCGCTCCCTACGTGCGCGAGGGCGGTGCCCCCGCGCCGCACCGGAATGACGTCACCCACCCGAACGCGTGGGCACGCGCGCGTGCACCAAGGAAGTCACGCCGATGAACGAGGACGCCGTCAAGAGGCTTCGGGTCGCGGGCGGCTTCCGTTACCCAGCCGGTACGCGGTCCGCCGGATTCGCTACGACCCGTGTCCGGCCGCTACCGGATCGTGATGCTCAGATCTCCCTCAGATGTAATGACGCAGGTCGTGCGGCCTCACTACTGTCCTCCGAAACCGAGCGAGGACGGAGCCAGTGAGCACATGACCGAAGTATCGGTGGCCAAGGACTCGGTGGCCGCGACCGACGAACTGGTCGTCCTGAGGAGCGTCAACAAGCACTTCGGCGCGTTGCACGTGCTCCAGGACATCGACCTGACCATCGCGCGTGGTGAAGTCGTCGTGGTCATCGGCCCCTCCGGGTCCGGCAAGTCCACCTTGTGCCGCACCATCAACCGTCTGGAGACCATCGACGCGGGCGAGATCCTGATCGACGGCAGGCCGCTGCCCCAGGAGGGCAAGGAGCTGGCCCGGCTGCGCGCCGACGTCGGCATGGTCTTCCAGTCCTTCAACCTCTTCGCGCACAAGACGGTGCTCGAGAACGTGATGCTGGGCCAGATCAAGGTCCGCAGAACCGGCAAGCAGAAGGCCGAGGAGAAGGCGCGCGCGCTGCTCGACCGGGTGGGCGTCGCCACCCAGGCGGACAAGTACCCCGCGCAGCTCTCCGGCGGCCAGCAGCAGCGTGTCGCGATCGCCCGCGCGCTGGCGATGGACCCCAAGGTCATCCTCTTCGACGAGCCGACCTCGGCCCTGGACCCCGAGATGATCAACGAGGTCCTGGAGGTCATGCAGCAGCTCGCCCGGGACGGCATGACCATGGTCGTGGTCACCCATGAGATGGGCTTCGCCCGTTCGGCCGCCAATCGGGTGGTCTTCATGGCGGACGGGCGCATCGTGGAAGAGGCCACGCCGGAGCAGTTCTTCAGCGCCCCGCGCAGCGACCGCGCGAAGGACTTCCTCTCGAAGATCCTGCACCACTGAGGCCCCGCGCCGGGCGCCATCCGTCCGCGTCCTCTGTCCGCTCACCTCACCCCGAGCGTCCCACCGCCGACACCGCGCACGGCCCGCCTCCCGGGCGCCGGTCCCCGGTCCGCATCTCTTCACCACGCAAAGGATGTTCACCATGAAGCTCCGCAAGGTCACCGCGGCCACGGCCGTCGTCCTCGCCCTCGCCACCGCCGCCACCGCCTGCGGGTCGGACAAGAAGAGCGACAGCGGCTCGTCCTCCGGCGGCGGCAAGACGATCAAGATCGGTATCAAGTACGACCAGCCCGGCCTCGGCCAGAAGACGCCGCAGGGCTACTCCGGCTTCGACGTGGACGTCGCCACGTACGTCGCCAAGCAGCTCGGCTACAACGCCGACCAGATCGAGTGGAAGGAGTCGAAGAGCGCGGACCGCGAGACCATGCTGCAGCGCGGCGACGTCGACTTCATCGCCGCCACGTACTCGATCACCCCGAAGCGTCAGGCGAAGGTCGACTTCGCGGGCCCGTACCTGCTCGCCCACCAGGACGTGCTGATCCGCGCCGACGACAACTCGATCAAGTCGCCCTCGGACCTGAACTCCAAGAAGCTGTGCTCGGTGACGGGCTCCACCTCTGCCCAGAACGTCCACGACAAGCTCGCCCCGAAGGCCAACCTGCTGCAGTACCCGACGTACTCGGCCTGTCTGACGGGCCTGCAGAACGGTGCCGTCGACGCGCTGACCACCGATGACTCGATCCTCGCCGGTTACGCTTCGCAGGCCGCCTTCAAGGGCAAGTTCAAGCTCGGCGGCTTCAAGATGACCAACGAGAACTACGGCATCGGCGTCAAGAAGGGCAGCGACCTCAAGGCGAAGATCAACAGCGCCCTGGAGAAGATGGTCTCGGACGGCTCGTGGAAGACGGCCGTGGAGAAGAACTTCGGTCCCGCGAACTACAGGTACGAGCCCGCGCCGAAGATCGGCAACATCGTCCAGTAAGCAGGGCTCCGCGGGTGCGCCGTCCTCGGGGGAACGGCGCACCCGGGCCTGTCCGACACGCGGAAGCGCGGGACCTCATGTTCGACTTTCTTGATCACTACGACGTGCTGGGAGCGTTCTGGACGACGGTGCAGCTCGCCGTCCTGTCCGCGATCGGCTCCCTGATCTGGGGCACCGTGCTGGCCGCCATGCGGGTCGGCCCGGTGCCGCTGATGCGCGGTTTCGGGGCCGCCTACGTGAACACCGTGCGGAACATCCCGCTGACCGTGATCATCCTGTTCACCTCGCTCGGTCTCAACCAGACCCTGCAGGTCCAGCTCGGCGCGACCGACTTCAAGGTCGTCAACTTCCGGCTCGCCGTGCTGGGTCTGATCTTCTACACGGCGGCGTTCGTGTGCGAGGCGCTGCGGTCCGGCATCAACACCGTGCCCGTCGGGCAGGCGGAGGCGGCCCGTGCGCTCGGGCTGAACTTCACTCAGGTGCTCACGCTCGTCGTGCTGCCGCAGGCGTTCCGCTCGGTCGTCGGCCCGCTGACGAACGTCCTGATCGCGCTGACGAAGAACACCACGGTGGCGGCCGCGATCGGCGTCACCGAGGCGGCCCTGCTGATGAAGGAGATGATCGAGAACGAGGCCCAGCTCCTGCTGATCTCCGCGGTGATCGCCTTCGGGTTCGTGTGTCTGACGCTGCCGACCGGCCTGATCCTCGGCTGGGTGGGCAAGAAGGTGGCGGTGAAGCGATGACTTCCGTCCTCTACGACGCCCAGGGCCCCCGGGCCAAACGGCGCAACGTCGTCTACACGGTGGTGTTCCTGCTCGCCGTGGCCGGGCTGGGGTGGTGGGTGTTCACCAGTCTCGACGACAAGGGCCAGCTCGACTGGGAGAAGTGGAAGCCCTTCTTCGGTGGTACGGAGGCCTGGTCGACGTACATCTGGCCAGGCCTGCAGAACACGCTCGAGGCGGCCGCCCTCGCGATGCTCATCTCCCTGCCGCTGGGCGCGGTCCTGGGCATCGCACGGCTCTCGGACCACGCCTGGGTGCGGATCCCGGTCACGATCGTGGTGGAGTTCTTCCGCGCCATCCCGGTACTCGTCCTGATGATCTTCGGCCTCGCCCTGTTCGCCCAGTACACAAACGTCAGTTCGGACGATCGTCCGCTGTACGCGGTGATCACCGGCCTCGTCCTCTACAACGCCTCCGTCCTCGCGGAGATCGTCCGCGCGGGCATCCTGGCCCTGCCGAAGGGCCAGTCCGAGGCCGCCCTGGCGATCGGTCTGCGCAAGAACCAGGTGATGCGCTTCATCCTGCTGCCGCAGGCGGTCACCGCGATGCTGCCGGCGATCGTCAGCCAACTGGTGGTGATCGTGAAGGACACGGCGCTGGGCGGCGCGGTCCTCACCTTCCCGGAACTGCTGGCCTCGGTGTCACCGATGAGCTCGTACTACGGTGCCAACACCATCGCCAGCTTCACGATCGTGGCCGTCATCTACATCCTCATCAACTTCTCGCTGACGACGTTCGCGAGTTGGCTGGAGAAGCGGCTGCGGCGGGGCAAGAAGTCGACCGGCGCGGTGCTGCCGCCGGCGGCGGTCGGGGCGGCCGAGTCGACGGGCGCGGCCGCCTGACGGCTCCTCAATCCCTCGGGACCCGGAGGGCAGTGGCGTCACGCCACTGCCCTCGTGGCTTGACGGGCGCTGCGGCAATGGGTTGCATACGGTGTGTGATCGTGCACCCCGCTCCACCTGCCTGTTCCCGAACGTTCCCCCACACACCACGCAGGGCGGGGGGCGCCACACCGTGGACCCGGTGATCATCGTGGGAGCGGGGCCCGTCGGGCTCTCGCTCGCGTTGGCTCTGGCACGGCAGGAGGTGCCGTCCGTGGTCCTCGACGAGGGCCCGGGCAAGGACGAACAGCGGGCCGCACGCACGGTCGTGCTGCGCGAGGACACGGCCGCCCTGATGGAGCGCCTGGCCGGAGTGCCGCTCACCGGGCCGGGGCTGCGCTTCACCGGGTGGCGGTCGATGCGGCGCAAGCAACTGACCCGGAAGGTCGCCTTCGAGCCGGACGGCACGGCGCACGAGCGTGGCAGCGGATACGGCCCCACGGCCGAGCGGGCCTCCGAGGGCCGCAAGGGCACGGCGGAGGACCCCGGAGGGCCGGCACCGCTGCACATCGCCCAGCATGTGCTGACCGGAGCCCTGCGCACCGCCATCGCCGGACAGCCACTGGTCAAGGTCGCCGTCGAGAGCCGCCTCGACGCCCTCGAACAGGAGCCCTCCGGCGTCACCGCGCACACGCGCGGCCCCCGGAGCACCTGGTGGCGCGGCAGCCACCTGGTCGGCTGCGACGGCCCCCGCTCGACGGTGCGCAAGCTCCTCGACATCCGCTTCCCCGGCCGTACGGCGGTGGAACGGCACGCCGTCGCCGCCCTGCGCGCCGAACTGCCGTGGGCCGGCGAGGCGTTGCTGCACCGCATGCCGCCGTGGCGGACGTCGGGCCCCTCGGGCGGCGAGATCACGGCACGGCCCCTGCCCGACGGGGTGTGGCGGCTGGACTGGCTGCTGCCGCCGGGCAAGGACCTGGTCACGCCCGAACTGCTGGTGGCCCGCATCCGGGAGACCCTCGCCGGATGGAACGGGGGCACCGCCCCCGCCTACGACCTGCTGGACACCGGCGTCCACACCGCCCACCACCGGCTCGCCCGCCGCTGGCGCGCCGGCCGGGTCTTCCTCGCCGGGGATGCCGCGCACCTGCTCGGAGCGCTCGGCACACAGGGCCTCGACGAGAGCCTGCGGGACGTCGACAACCTCGCCTGGAAGCTGGCACTGGTCTGGCACCACGGGCCGCACGAAGCGCTGCTCGACAGCTACCAGGCGGAGCGCCGCGCCGCGGTCGCGGCCCGGCTGCGCGCCGCCGACCAGTCGCTGCCGCTGCTGCGCGGCGGCGGGGGCCTGCGGTCCTACGTACCCGGGTCCGCCCGCGGCCATGACGCGCTCCTGACGGACGGCCACCTGGGGCGGGGCGCGCTGGGCACGCCGGGGACGTACGCCGCCTCCCCGCTGGCGGCAGCGGACGGCGAGTCGACGGCGGTCGTGGGCACGGAGCCCGGAGCGCAGGTGGTGGACGTGCGGGTGACCGCGGAGGACGGGGCGTTCGTACGGCTGCGGGACCGGCTCGGCCGCGGATCGCTGCTGGTGGTGCTGGTCGCGCCGGGCACCGGCGTATGGGAGCGCAAGCACTGGGTGTCGGCCGGGATCATGCCCCGGCTCGCGGCGGCGGTGACGGCCCTGCCGCACCCCGCGGAACTGCTCGTCGCCGAGAGCTACCCGGGCGCCGCCGCCCACACCGTCCTGCTGATCCGACCGGACGGCCATCTCGTGACGGCGCTCGCCGGGGTGCGCCCCGCGGATCTGTACGCTGCGGCCGAGGCGGCACTGGGCGGCCCGGCGAAGACGCAGGCGACGGCGAGCGCGCGCTGAGGCGCCGTGCCGCCGTGTGAAGCAAGGCCGTTGCCTCAACGCACGGTCACCATGAGGTCCACATGGTGACCGTGAGTTGACCGGTCGGCACCGCCATGGTGTACTCCGGAGCATGACCGACACGTATGCGCGCCTGTGGCGGAGGGTCCATATGGACCTCGTCCGCTATGCGGGCTGCGTGTGTCGCCCGTCCTGTTGATCTCGCTTCCTTCACCGCGCGCAGTGCCCCTGCCGCCGCGCGCCCCGGCGAACCCTCAGGACGGTACCCCTTGTCTGTCTCCCCTTCTGTGCCCCTGTCCGCGGACTCCGCCCGGACCGAGGCTCCCACCCAGGCCGAACTCCTCGACTTCGCGCGCCGTACGGCCGCCGACGCGGAGCTGATCGCCTCACTCCCGCTGGACCCCGAGGGCCGTACCTGGGTACGGCTGGAGGGCCCCGGCGGCAGCGAGGCCTGGCTGATCGGCTGGCCGCCCGGCACGGGCACCGGCTGGCACGACCATGCCGAGTCCGTCGGCGCCTTCGTCACCGCATCGGGCGAACTCAAGGAGAACTCCCTCGCGGTCCGGCTGCCGTCCGACGGCTGGAAGACCCTGGAACTCACCGACGGAGTCGACCGCGAGCGGCGGCTGCCGGCCGGTAAGGGCCGCTCGTTCGGCCGGCATCATGTGCACGAGGTGCTCAACGAGTCCACCGAGCGACACGCCGTCTCGGTGCACGCCTACTACCCGCCCCTGCCGCAGATCCGCCGCTACAGTCGCACGGGGCAGGTGCTGCGTCTGGAGCAGGTCGAACGCCCGGAGGACTGGCATTGAGTTCCGCACCCGAACGCCCTATGGGCATCGACGAGTTGCTGGAGCGGGTCCGCGAGGACCTGGACCGGGTGGAGCCCGCGGAGGCCCACGAGGCCGCACGGGCCGGCGAGGCCCTGCTCGTGGACATCCGCTACGCCGCACTGCGGGAGCGTGACGGACTCATCCCCGGCGCGCTGGTCGTCGAACGGAACGAACTGGAGTGGCGCCTGGACCCGCAGGGCAGCCACCGCCTCCCCGAGGCCACCGGCCACGACCTGCGCGTCGTGGTCGTCTGCAACGAGGGCTACGCCTCCAGCCTGGCCGCCGCATCCCTCCGCCAACTGGGCCTGCACCGCGCCACCGACCTGGTGGGCGGCTTCCAGGCCTGGAGAGCGGCGGGGCTGCCGGTGGCGTCGTAGGGGGTTTTGCTGGGGTTGGACGTTGGGGGCTCTGGGCTTGTTGGGGCTTGGGCTTCGTGACGGGGAGGGCCCCGCCCCGCCCCCCTCCCCCGCCCCCGGCTTCAGAACCCCTCGTCCCCCAGCCCCTCCGTGTCCTCCCCCTCCTCCGCCAGGGCCTGGCGGACCACGCGCAAGGCCATCCCCTCGGAGTAACCCTTGCGGGCGAGCATGCCCGCGAGGCGGCGCAGGCGTTTGTCACGGTCGAGGCCCCGCGTGGCGCGCAGCTTGCGGTCGACGAGCTCGCGCGCGGTGGCCTCTTCCTGCTCGGCGTCCAGCTGTCCCACCGCCGCGTCGATCAGCGCGGAGTCCACGCCCTTCGTCCGCAGCTCCTGGGCGAGCGCCCGGCGGGCCAGGCCCCGGCCGTGGTGCCGGGATTCCACCCAGGCGTCCGCGAAGGCGCTGTCGTCGATCAGGCCGACCTCCTCGAACCGCGACAGCACCTCGTCCGCGATGTCCTCGGGGATCTCCCGCTTGCGCAGGGCGTCCGCGAGCTGTTTGCGCGTGCGTGGAGTTCCGGTGAGCAGACGCAGGCAGATCGCCCGCGCCTGCTCAACCGGGTCCCCCGGGTGCTCCCCCGTCCCGGCCCTCGACGAGAAGGAAGAGCCTCCGTCCTGTGGGGCGTCGGCCGCTTCCCCGCCACCGCGCCGCCGTCCTCGCCCGCGTCCGCCGCGCACGCGGCCCTCGCCGCGTGGAGCGTCCTCGCCGCGTGGAGCGTCCTCGCCGCGTGGAGCGTCCTCGCCGCGTGGAGCGTCCTCGCCGTGCGCGTCCGCGTCGCCGCGCACGTCGTCGTACGCCCCGTCACCGCCCCCGACGAACCCCGTGTCGCTCCCGCTTCCCCGCCGCTGCGGGGACACGGGGTGGGCGTATTCGGCCCAGTCGGTTCGCCGTGTCATGGGCTAGCTCTTGGCCGCCGGGGCCTTCGCCGCCTTGGCCGCCTTGGCCGCCGGTGCGGGCACCGCCTTGGCGGTGTCGTCGGCCGCGGGAGCGGCGGCACTCGCCGCGTCCGTGCCCGGCTCGGCGGCGGGCTCCTCCGGCCGGACGCCGACGCCCAGCTTCTCCTTGATCTTCTTCTCGATCTCGTTGGCCAGGTCGGGGTTGTCCTTCAGGAAGTTGCGCGCGTTCTCCTTGCCCTGGCCGAGCTGGTCGCCCTCGTACGTGTACCAGGCGCCGGCCTTGCGGACGAAGCCGTGCTCCACGCCCATGTCGATCAGGCCGCCCTCGCGGCTGATGCCCTGGCCGTAGAGGATGTCGAACTCGGCCTGCTTGAAGGGCGGCGCGACCTTGTTCTTGACGACCTTGCATCGGGTGCGGTTGCCGACCGCCTCCGTGCCGTCCTTCAGGGTCTCGATGCGACGGATGTCGATGCGCACCGAGGCGTAGAACTTCAGCGCGCGGCCACCGGTCGTGGTCTCCGGGGAGCCGAACATCACGCCGATCTTCTCGCGGAGCTGGTTGATGAAGATCGCGGTCGTCTTGGACTGGTTGAGCGCGCTGGTGATCTTCCGCAGGGCCTGGCTCATCAGGCGGGCCTGCAGACCCACGTGGCTGTCGCCCATCTCGCCCTCGATCTCCGCGCGCGGGACGAGCGCGGCGACGGAGTCGATGACGATGAGGTCCAGGGCGCCGGAGCGGACCAGCATGTCCACGATCTCCAGGGCCTGCTCGCCGTTGTCCGGCTGGGACAGGATCAGGTTGTCGATGTCGACGCCGAGCTTGCGCGCGTACTCGGGGTCGAGGGCGTGCTCCGCATCCACGAAGGCGACCTGACCGCCGGCCTTCTGGGCGTTGGCCACCGCGTGCAGGGTCAGCGTGGTCTTGCCGGAGGACTCCGGTCCGTAAATCTCCACGACGCGGCCGCGCGGCAGGCCGCCGACACCGAGGGCCACGTCGAGCGCGGTCGACCCGGTCGGGATGACCTCGATGGGCTCCTTGGACCGCTCGCCCATGCGCATGACCGCGCCCTTGCCGAATTGTCGTTCAATCTGTGCGAGGGCGGCGTCGAGGGCCTTCTCGCGGTCGGTACCTGCCATGGGTTCCACCCGGTTTGCTTGAGTCGATCGCTTCACGTCAAAGACGCTAACGCCTGCCACTGACAATGCGCCCCGACGCTCGTCCGGCTGTGGATAACTCGGGTACTTCTCCGTCAAAACCGTGTCGAAATCCCCGCCGTGAGGCCGCCGGAGCCTCCATAAGAATGGACGTTCGATTTTTGTGTCAAGCGCACCGGCAAGGACCTGCGGGCGTACGGTCGCGCGCTGACAGCGGCCCGGTGCGGGCTACTCCCCGCGGGGTACGGCGGGTGCCTTCGGCCGGAGGACGACGGGCCGAGGCCGCTCCCGGGAGCCTTGGCCCATGAAAACCGAGAGGATCGCTCTGGCGCGCGGAACCGGCATGCGCCCCGTGGAGCGTCTGTGCCATGCGACCGGCGCCTTCCTGGTCGTTTCCGGTCTGGCGCACCTGGTGGTCTTCCTCGTCGACGGTGGCCCCTGGGACGGTCCCGTCTCCTGGCGCAAGCCCTTCACGTTCGGGCTGTCCTTCGGGTTGACGCTGATCGCGGTTACCTGGGTGACGTCGTACCTCCGCGTCGGGGCGCGGCTCCGCGCGGTGCTGCTCGGCGTGTTCGCCGCCGACTGCGTCGTGGAGGTCGCCGGGATCACCCTCCAGGCGTGGCGGCGCGTACCCTCGCACCTCAACACCGAGACACCCTTCGACACGGCGGTGGCGATGACGCTCGCGCTGGGCGGCGCCGTCCTCGTCGTCGTGCTCTCGGCGTTCGCCGGCGCCGCGTTCCGGCACCGGCCGGGCGGCCCCCTCGGCATGGCGCTCGCGCTGCGCTCCGGGTTCGCGATGCTCATCGTGGCGCTGCTCTCGGGCGCCGCGATGATCGCGCGCGGGACCGTGCTGTCCCGCACCGGGCACCAGCAGGCGGCGTACCACTCCACGGCGCCGCTCAAGCCGCTGCACGGGGTCAGCCTGCACGCCGTGCTGGTGCTGCCCGCGCTGGCCTGGCTGCTGTCCCGCACGTCCTGGCGCGAGGCCACCAGGCAGCGGGTCATGTACGCGGCGGTCGGCGGCTACGCGGCCGCCGTGCTCGGCGCGGGGATCTGGGCGGCTCTCTCCTGGTGAGCGGGGCCCTCAGCGCGCGAACAGCCGCCGCACGCGCGCTGTGAGACTGCCCGAGCCGCGCGTGCGGTGCCCATGGACGCGGGGGTCGTCGGTGACGTCGTACCGCTTCACGTACGCCCCCAGGAAGGCCTGCAGCGTGGCGACCGCGGGGATGGCGATCAGCGCGCCCACCGCGCCGAGGAGGGCGGTGCCCGCTATGACGGACCCGAAGGCCACCGCGGGGTGGATGTCCACGGACCGCGCGGTCAGCTTGGGCTGCAACATGTAGTTCTCGAACTGCTGGTAGACCACGACGAAGATCAGCACCCACAGCGCGTACCAGGGGGCCACGGTGAAGGCGATCAGCATCGGCAGGGCACCCGCGAGATAGGTGCCGATGGTGGGGATGAACTGGGAGACCAGGCCGACCCACACGGCGAGCACGGGCGCGTACGGAATGCTCAGCGCCTGCAGCAGGACGTAGTGCGCGATGCCGGAGATCAGCGCCATCAGGCCGCGCGAGTAGAGGTAGCCGCCCGTCTTGTCGACGGCGATCTCCCAGGCGCGCAGCACCTCGGCCTGCCGGGCGGGCGGCAGCACCGAGCACAGCGCGCGCCGCAGCCTGGGCCCGTCGGCGGCGAAGTAGAACGAGAACAGGCCGATCGTCAGCAGCTGGAAGAGGCCGCCCAGGACCTGGGCGGAGACGTCCAGGACACCGGTCGCGCTGTTCTGGACGTACTTTCTGAGCCAGTCGGAGTGGACCACGCTGTCCTGCACGTCCACGCGTCTGAGGTGGGTGTGGAACGTGGTGTTGATCCAGTTGATCACCGAGTCGAGGTAGCCCGGGAAGCCCTCGACCATCTTGATGATCTGGCCGGCGAGCATGGAGCCGAGCAGCGTGACGAACCCGGCGACGGCGATCGCCAGGCCGAGGAACACGAGGAAGGTGGCCAGCCCCCGGCGCATGCCGTGCGCGGCCATCCAGCTGACCGCGGGCTCGATGGCGAGCGCCAGGAAGAACGCGATCAGGATGTTGATCAGCAGGCCGATGAGCTGGTGGAACGCCCAGCTGCCCAGTTGGAAGACGGCGATGAGCGCGAGGGCGAGCACCATGGCGCGCGGCAGCCAGCGCGGCATACGGGCGCCCGGCGCGGCGCCGCCGCCCGAAGGGGGCGGCTGGGGTGGTGTCGTGCCGAGCGGTGATGCCTGCTGGGGGACCTGTGCGGTCTCGTCTGTCGGGGCCACGGAGCAAGTCTCGCCCACACCGGCGGCATCCGGGGACCCCTGTGGATCTCGGCGCTTCTTCAGCGCTTCTCCCGCGGAACGTCCACGGCCGTGCACACGGCGCGCCACACGTCCTTGGCCTCCCAGCCGGCCTCCAGCGCCTGGTGCACGGTGCGCCCGCCGAGTTCCGCCATCACGTGGTCGCGCGCGAAGGTGTCGGCGTAGGCCTCACCGAAGTGATCCGCCATCCGCTGCCAGAAGACCGTCAACCGCATGACACCAGTATCCCGCCCCTGAGAGTGGGGCCGGGCCGGGACGGCTTGCCGAGAACGCTTTCCGTCCTACGGTCTGATCCATGGCCGAAACCGGAGCATCCCCACTCCTCCCCGCGCCCTCGGCGCGCACCCCTCTCTCCCGCGCCGAGCACTTCGTGTGGCTCACCGCGCGCGTGCTGGAGCAGCGCCGTTTCGCGTACCACTTCCTGGGCGGCGGCGCCGACCCCGTGGAGACCGCGCTGGCCGCCTACCGCAACGAGGACGAGGGGTACGGTCACGCCCTCGAACCCGATCTGCGCGGCCCGGTCAGCCAGCCCCTGCACACCGCGCACGCCCTGCGGGTGCTGGACTCGATCGGCCGGTGCGGCGGCCAGCGGGTGGAGCGCGTGTGCCGCTACCTGACCGCCGTGTCGACACCGGACGGCGCCCTTCCGGCGGTGCATCCCGTGCAGCGCGGCTATCCGGCCGCCCCCTTCGTGCCCATCACCGACAACCCGCCGAGCGACCTGCTCGCCACGGGCCCGGTGGTGGGCCTGCTGCACCGCAACGAGGTGTGGCACGCGTGGATGTTCCGGGCCACCGACTTCTGCTGGCAGGCGGTCGAGTCCCTGGACAAGTCGCATCCGTACGAGGTCGAGGCGGCCGTGGCGTTCCTGGACTCGGCGCCCGACCGCCCGCGCGCCGAGGCCGCGGCCCACCGCCTGGGCCACCTGGTGCGCGAACAGCGGCTCGCGGTCCTGGACCCGGACCGTCCGGGGGCGTATCCGGTCGCCTCCGGGTACGCACCGGGCGAGCACCACTTCCCGTACGACTTCGCGCTTACCCCGGACTCCCTCGCCCGCGCGTGGTTCACCGACGAGGAGATGGCGCGCGCCCTGGACTTCCTCGCGGCCGAGCAGCAGGAGGACGGCGGCTGGCCGGTCCGGTGGTGCCAGTGGGCTCCGGGCACCTCTCTGGAGGCCCGTCCCATGGTGACCATCGACGCGCTGCTCACCCTCAGGGCGTACGGACGGCCCATCGGCTGACGGAGGGCGGCCCCACGCCCGCGTGGGGCCCCGGGGCACACGGACGGCCGGCCGCCGGCCGCCGAGCCCGTCACCTCCGGCATCCTGGCCGTCATCGGGCACGAACCGCACCTGCCACGGCCCCTTCCGCGCGGCCGCTCGGCCCCGCCCACGATGGCCGCCCAGCCCCGGCGGGTCGCCTTGCCGTACGTCTCCGCAGGTCACGGGCATTGTCAGTGGGCGGGTGCAGGATGGATCCATGGTCAGCTCCGCACACCCGGCCCTCGACGGCTTCTCACCCGCGACCCGCGCCTGGTTCACGGGGGCGTTCTCCGCGCCCACCGCGGCCCAGGCCGGGGCGTGGCGTGCCATCGCCGCGGGCTCGGACGTGCTCGTGGTGGCCCCGACCGGCTCCGGCAAGACGCTGGCCGCCTTCCTCGCCGCGCTGGACCGGCTGGCGGCCACCCCGCCGCCCGCCGATCCCAGGAAGCGCTGCCGGGTGCTGTACGTGTCCCCGCTGAAGGCCCTCGCGGTCGACGTGGAGCGGAACCTGCGCAGTCCGCTCACCGGCATCCGCCAGGAGTCGGTCCGGCTCGGCCTGCCCGAGCCGGAGGTGAAGGTGGGCATCCGCTCCGGCGACACCCCGGCCGCCGAGCGCCGCGCCCTGGCCACGCGCCCGCCGGACATCCTGATCACCACTCCGGAGTCGCTGTTCCTGATGCTGACGTCGTCCACCCGCGACGCACTGACGGGCGTGGAGACGGTCATCCTGGACGAGGTGCACGCGGTCGCGGGCACCAAGCGGGGCGCGCACCTGGCGCTCTCCCTGGAGCGGCTCGACGAGCTGCTGCCGAAGCCCGCGCGCCGCATCGGCCTGTCCGCCACCGTGCGCCCGGTGGACGAGGTGGCCCGCTTCCTCTCCCCGCGCCGCAAGGTGGAGATCGTCCAGCCCGAGTCGGGCAAGGAGTTCGACCTCTCGGTCGTCGTGCCCGTCGAGGACCTCGGCGAGCTGGGCGGCTCCCCGGTCTCCGACGGCACCGGGGGCGCGGAGCGCCCGTCCATCTGGCCGCACGTCGAGGAGCGCATCGCCGACCTGGTCCAGGCGCACCGCTCCACCATCGTGTTCGCCAACTCCCGCCGCCTCGCGGAACGACTGTGCAACCGGCTGAACGAGATCGCCTACGAGAGGGCGACGGGCGAGACGCTGGAGGAGCACCACGCGCCCGCCCAGCTGATGGGGGGCTCCGGCGCGGCACAAGGGGCACCCCCGGTCCTCGCGCGCGCCCACCACGGGTCGGTCTCCAAGGAGCAGCGCGCTCTCGTCGAGGAGGACCTGAAGGCGGGCCTGCTGCCGGCGGTGGTCGCCACCTCCAGCCTCGAGCTGGGCATCGACATGGGCGCGGTGGACCTCGTCGTCCAGGTCGAGTCGCCGCCGTCC
The DNA here is from genome assembly GCF_040682835.1 of Streptomyces sp. NPDC051104. Classification (NCBI taxonomy): domain Bacteria; kingdom Bacillati; phylum Actinomycetota; class Actinomycetes; order Kitasatosporales; family Streptomycetaceae; genus Streptomyces; species Streptomyces sp. NPDC051104. The sequence continues at coordinate 27,328 of NZ_JBFBBS010000042.1, forward strand.
GTGGCGTCCGGGCTGCAGCGGGTGGGCCGGGCGGGACACCAGGTCGGCGCGGTCTCCACCGGCGTGGTCTTCCCCAAGTACCGCGGCGACCTCGTACAGGCGGCCGTGGTCACCGAACGGATGCGCACGGGCGCGATCGAGTCGCTGAAGGTTCCGGCGAACCCGCTGGACGTGCTCGCGCAGCAACTCGTCGCGATGACGTCGCTCGACACCTGGCAGTTCGACGACCTCCTCGCGGTGGTGCGCCGGGCGGCGCCGTTCGCCTCGCTGCCGGAGTCGGCGTTCACGGCGGTGCTGGACATGCTCGCGGGCCGCTACCCCTCCGACGCGTTCGCGGAGCTGCGGCCGCGCGTGGTCTGGGATCGCGTCGCGGGCACCATCACCGGTCGCCCCGGGGCCCAGCGGCTCGCCGTCACCTCCGGGGGCACCATCCCGGACCGCGGGCTGTTCGGGGTGTTCCTCGCCGGTGCCGATCCCAAGAAGGGCGGCGGCCGGGTCGGCGAGCTGGACGAGGAGATGGTCTACGAGTCCCGGATCGGGGACGTGTTCACCCTCGGCACCAGCTCCTGGCGCATCGAGGACATCACCCGCGACCGCGTCCTCGTCTCCCCCGCGCCCGGCGTCCCCGGCAGGCTGCCGTTCTGGAAGGGCGACCAGCTGGGCCGCCCGCTGGAACTGGGTCGCGCGGTGGGCGCGTTCCTCCGCGAGGTGGGCTCGATGCCCAAGGAGGACGCGCGCCTGAGGCTGCTCGCGGCGGGCCTGGACGCCTGGGCCGCGGACAACGTGCTGTCGTACCTGGACGAACAGCGCGAGGCCTGCGGCCACCTCCCCGACGACCGCACGATCGTCGTCGAGCGGTTCCGTGACGAACTGGGCGACTGGCGGGTAGTGGTGCACTCCCCCTTCGGCGCCCAGGTGCACGCCCCGTGGGCGCTCGCGCTGGGCGCCCGCCTGTCCGAGCGCTACGGCATGGACGCCCAGGTCATGCACGCCGACGACGGCATCGTGCTGCGCCTGCCGGACGCCGACCTGATGGGCCTGGACCTGCTGGACCAGGAGCCGATGAAAGCCGGCTCGGAGTATGACGCCGAGCGGGCACCCGTCGGCGCGGCCGACGTCGCCTTCGACAAGGGCGAGGTCGACCAGATCGTCACCGACCAGGTCGGCGGCTCGGCGCTGTTCGCGTCCCGGTTCCGTGAGTGCGCGGCCCGCGCGCTGCTGCTGCCGCGCCGCAACCCGGGCCGGCGCACCCCCCTGTGGCAGCAACGCCAGCGCGCGGCCCAACTGTTGCAGGTGGCGAGCGAGTTCGGCTCGTTCCCGATCGTCCTGGAGGCGGTACGCGAATGCCTGCAGGACGTCTTCGACGTCCCGGGCCTGATCGAGCTGATGGGCGACCTGGAGTCCCGCAAGGTGCGGCTCGTCGAGGTGACCACCCCCGAGCCGTCACCGTTCGCCCGCTCGCTGCTGTTCGGGTACGTCGCCCAGTTCCTCTACGAGGGGGACTCTCCGCTCGCCGAGCGGCGCGCCGCGGCGCTGTCGCTGGACTCCCGGCTGCTGGCGGAGCTGCTGGGCCAGGCGGAGCTGCGGGAGCTGCTCGACGCGGAGGTCCTGACCGAGCTGGAGCGGGAGCTGCAGTGGCTCACCGAGGATCGGCGCGTCAAGGACGTCGAAGGGGTCGCGGACGTGCTGCGGGTACTGGGGCCGCTCACTGACGCCGACCTGGTGGCGCGCGGGGCCGACCCGCAGTGGGCCCGTGAGCTGGCGGCGGCCCGCCGCGCGATCAAGGTCCGGATCGCGGGCACCGACCACTGGGCGGCGGTCGAGGACGCGGGCCGGCTCCGCGACGCGCTCGGCACGGCGCTGCCCGTCGGCGTCCCGGAGGCGTTCACCGAGCCGGTCAAGGACCCGCTCGGCGACCTCCTCGCCCGGTACGCGCGCACCCACGGTCCCTTCACATCGGCGACGGCGGCCACGCGGTTCGGACTCGGGGTCGCTGTCACCGAAGGCGCGCTGCAACGGCTGGCGGCGTCCGGGCGGATCGTCCAGGGCGAGTTCCATCCGGCGGGCATCGGCCAGGAGTGGTGCGACGCGGCGGTACTGCGCAGGTTGCGGCGCCGTTCGCTGGCGGCGCTGCGGCACGAGCTCGAGCCGGTCCCGGCACCGGCCCTGGCGCAGTTCCTGCCGCAGTGGCAGCACGTCGGCAGCGGGCACGGACTGCGGGGCGTGGACGGACTGGTGCGCGCCATCGAGCAGTTGCAGGGCGCCTCCGTGCCCGCGTCCGCCCTGGAGAAGCTCGTCCTGCCGTCCCGCGTCGCGAACTACACCCCCGCGATGCTGGACGAACTCACGGCCGCCGGCGAGGTGGTGTGGGCGGGCGCGGGCGCGCTGCCCGGAAAAGACGGCTGGATCTCCCTCTACCTGGCGGACGCCGCCCCCCTGCTGCTGCCCGCCCCGCACCCCCTGGAGCTGACCGCCCTGCACCAGTCGATCCTGGACGCCCTCTCGGGCGGCTACGGACTGTTCTTCCGGCAGATCGCCGACCAGGTCCGCGCCACCACCCACCCGGACGTCACCGAGCCCCAACTCGCCGACGCGATCTGGGACCTGGCGTGGTCCGGGCGGCTCACGAACGACACGCTGGCGCCGATGCGGTCCCTGCTCGGCTCGGGCCGCACCGCGGGAGCCACGGCCCACCGCGCCAAGCGCGCCGTCCCGCGCGGGCGCTACGGCTCACTGACGGCCGCCGCCCGGCCCCAGTCCCGTACGGGTCCGCCGACCGTCGCCGGCCGTTGGTCCCTGCTGCCCGCCCACGAGGCCGACCCCACCGTCCGCGCCCACGCCCTGGCCCGGACGCTGCTCGACCGGCACGGCGTGGTGACCCGGGGGGCGGTGGCCGCGGAGGGGGTGGAGGGCGGCTTCTCGGCCGTGTACCGGGTCCTGTCCGCCTTCGAGGAGAGCGGTCAGGCACGGCGCGGTTATGTCGTCGAGGGGCTGGGCGCGGCACAGTTCGCGATGGACGGCGCGGTGGACCGGCTGCGCGCGGTGGCGAACGCCCGCGAGCGGGGCGAACCGCTGCCGGGCGCCGGAGCGGGACCCGGCGCGGGGAACGGTTTCGCCGGAGCTTCCACAGACCCGTTCGCCTCCGACACGGGCCCGGCCGGCCCGGGCAGCGACGGACCCGAGGACCCGTTCGACATCGACTTCGCCGACGCCTTCGACATGGGCCCGGCCGCCCAGGACCCGCTGTCCGCCGCGGGCTTCGGAGGCCCCCGCTCGGGGTCCGGCTTCTCCTCCGGGGCTCCCGCCTCCCGGTCGCCCTACGGGCAGCACGGACGAGGGAGCCTCCCGCCGAACCGCACGCGCGCGTCCGGGCCGGCCCGGGCCGTGGTCCTGGCCGCCGCCGACCCCGCGAACGCGTACGGCGCGGCGCTCCCCTGGCCCGAGCCGCCGACGGGTGCGGGGCACAAGCCGGGGCGGAAGGCGGGTTCGCTGGTGGTCCTGGTCGACGGCGAGCTGACGCTCTACGTGGAGCGGGGCGGCAAGACCGTGCTGGCCTGGCCCTCCGCCCCGGAGGCCGGGCCGACCGAGGACGAGCGGCTGCGCATGGCCGCCGAGGCCCTGGGGACGGCCGCCAGGGCGGGTTCCCTCGGCACCGTGACGGTGGAACGGATCAACGGAGCCTCGGCCCTGTCGTCCCCCTTCGGCGTCCTCCTGGAAGGAGCGGGCTTCATAGCGACCCCACGGGGGCTGCGGATCCGTGCCTGAGCCCGACGTGCCACTCTTGACCCATGCCCGAAGGTGACACCGTCCACCAGGCCGCGAAGCGTCTGCACGGCGCGCTCGCGGGGAAGGTGCTGACCCGTTCCGACCTCCGGGTGCCCAGGTACGCGACGGCCGATCTCACCGGCCGTACCGTCCTGGACGTCACCCCGCGCGGCAAGCACCTGCTCACCCGTATCGAGGGCGGGCTCACCCTGCACTCGCACCTGATGATGGACGGGGCGTGGAAGGTGTTCGCGGCGGGGCAGCGCTGGAGCGGGGGTCCCGCCCACCAGATCCGGGCGATCCTCGGCACCGCCGACCGCACGGCGGTCGGCTACCGCCTGCCCGTCCTGGAACTGCTGCGCACCCACGACGAGCACCGCGCCGTGGGGCACCTCGGCCCGGACCTCCTCGGCCCCGACTGGGACCCCGGCACGGCCCTGGAGAACCTGTTGCGCGACCCCGCCCGCCCCCTCGGCGAGGCCCTGCTCGACCAGCGCAACCTGGCCGGCATCGGCAATGTCTACAAGAGCGAGCTGTGCTTCCTGCTCCGGGTGACCCCGTGGCTCGCCGTCGGGGAGCTCCCGGCCGAGCACGCCGCCCACCTGCCCACCCTCGCCAAGAAGCTGCTGGAGGCGAACCGCGACCGCCCGGCCCGCAACACCACCGGACGGCGCGAACAGAACCTCTTCGTCTACGGCCGCGCGCCCCGCCCCTGCCTGCGCTGCGGCACCCCGGTCCAGGTGGCGGAGCAAGGCGACGGCTCCCGGGAGCGGCCCACCTACTGGTGCCCGGCCTGCCAGTGGGGCCCGGCTCCCGCCCCGGGCGTGGCGGACCACCGCCACAGCCGCACCCGCCCCGCCAACTGACGCCGCCCAATTGACGGACCGTCAGATGGGGTTCGTAGCGTCGCTGTCATGCCCGTCACGGCGTACGACCTCAGCGAACGCACCGTCTTCGTCACCGGCGCCGCGAGCGGCATCGGCCGGGCCTCGGCCGTGCTGCTCGCCGAGGCAGGCGCGTCCGTGCACTGCGCCGACCGCGACGCGCCGGGACTGCGCGAGACGGCGGCGCTGATCGAGGACCGGGGCGGCACGGCACACACCCACCACCTCGACGTGACCGACCGGGCCCGGCTCAGGCAGGCCGTCGCTTCCTGCGAGCGCCTCGACGCGCTGGCGGCCGTCGCCGGGATCATGCACAGCAGCCCGGTCCTCCAGACACGGGACGAGGACCTGGACCGGGTACTGGGCGTCAACTTCAAGGGGGTCCTGTAGGCCTGCCGGGAGGCGGCGCTCCGGATGATCGCGGACGGGACCCGCGGCAGCATCGTCACGATGGCGTCGAGCGCCGTCGACACCGGCGGCCCAGGGGTGCTCTGCTACGGCGCGGCGAAGGCGGCCGTGGTGCAGCTGACGAAGACCCCGGCGACCGAGGTCGGGTCGCACGGCTACGGGTCGACGCGGTGGCACCGGGCTGGACCCGTACGCCGATGACCGACCGGCACGGGGAGGCGCAGGAGCGCACGGAGGCCTTCATGGCGCGGCTGTCGCCGCTGGGCCGGATCGGCGAACCGCAGGACATCGCGCAGGCGCCTGGCCGGCGACGCCTCGTCCTTCGTCACGGGACAGATCCTCCGCCCGAGCGGCGGCGTGGCGATGCCCTGGTGACAGCCACAGGTGACAGCCTCAGCGCCAGGGCCCGGGGGCGGGCGCGGCCGGACCGGTCACGAGCCGCCCTCCAGGAGTCCCCTGAACACCCCCGGACGCCGTCGTACCGACCCCGCACACTCCCCCTGCGTCCCGCCCCCTCACCCTGGTTGCGCGCCCCTCCCGCGCCCCCTCACGGCCTGCCACCGCCGCCAGGCCCGAGCCCACTGATCCGACCCGGCCGCCCCCACGGCCCTGGTCTTCGGCACACAGTGCACCGGCAGCAGACTCAGTCCCCATCCCCCGATGGCGACCGCACCTTCCAGCACCCCTGCGTCGGGTGCCAGCACGAGTCGGAGTACCCCCCACCACCACAGCGCACCCAGCGCCAGCGCAACCCCCCAGCGCGCCGTGCGCCCCGCCATGGCCGTCACCTCCAACCCGAGGAACCAGACCCTAGACCGGGCCGTCAGCGCCAGGGAGGGCGCACCAGCGGCACACAGGCGCACCGGACCCAGCGCATGCCCCCGGCATCTGGCGCACGCGGCGCACCCCGCGCACACCCCGGTCGGGCCGCCCCGGATCGCTGTGCGCTCACGCGTTCTCCGCCTGGAACATCCAGTGGTGCTTCTCCAGCTCCGCGGTGACGTTGATGAAGATGTCCTGGCTCACCGGGTCGGCGTCGGCGGTCGTCTGCACCCGTTCCCGCATGCGCGTGATGACCGCGCCGAGGGCGGACACGAGGGTTCCCACCGCGTCCGTGTCCTTGACCCAGCCCTGGGGCACGGAGCCGATGCCGCTGCTCTGGGCGACCGTCGCGGCGCGGCCGTCGGGCGGGACGCCGAGCGCGGAGGCCCGTTCGGCCACGGTGTCGGAGTGCCGCCGTGCGGTGTCGACGACCTCGTCGAGCTGGAGGTGGATGGAACGGAAGCGCGGCCCGATGATGTTCCAGTGGATCTGCTTCGCCACGAGGGAGAGGTCCAGCAGGTCGACCAGGGCGCCCTGCAGCGCCCCGGAGACGGTCTTCAGGTCCGTCTCGGGCAGCGGGCTCTTCACGACGTACATCGGCATCCTCCTCGAGCGTTCGTACGACCCCGAGCCCCCGCCCCTCCACCATGACGGCCTCGCCCGAACCCGGCAAACGGGAGTCCCGCCGGCGCCGGGAACGCGCAAGAGCCCCGGCGGTCCCCTCCAGGTCTCCCCGGAGAGGCCCCGGCCGGGGCTCTCGTAGAGTTTGCCGCCTCACCCGCTCCCGCGCGTGAGGATCAGGCGGCCACCACGTCCACTGCTTCGGCGGGGGCCTTGATCGTGACCCGTTCCGGTGGGACACCGGTGACGGACACGGAGTTGAGCATCGGGCGACGCACCGGTGCCGGCACCGGCTCGGTGGCCGCCGCCGACTGTGCCAGCTCGGCGAGCGCGAGCTCGTCGCTCACTTCCCGCATGAGCTCGGACATCCGTACGTCCAGCGCGTCGCAGATCGCGGAGAGCAGTTCGGAGGACGCCTCCTTCTGCCCCCGCTCCACCTCGGAGAGATAGCCGAGCGAGACTCGGGCGGTCGAGGAGACTTCGCGCAGAGTACGGCCCTGGCGCTGGCGCTGCCGACGCAGCACGTCACCCAGCAGGCGACGGAGCAGAATCATCGGTGGCTCCCTCCTCGGACCGCGTAGCCGCATCCTTCTCGCCCCACCGTACCGCCTTGCGCCGCGGCCGTGCGGGGAGCGCTGTTGTGTTCACTGAAAGCTGCAAACATCAAGTCCCCCCGTTCTGTTCCGTATCCTGTGCCCGCTCGTTCCCGGTCTGTTCGCCCGCAAGCTGCTCCAGGAGCAGTGCGAGCACGCTCCGTACACTCTCCATACGGATTTCCGCACGGTCGCCGTTCAACCGCAGGGAGGCCACTTTCTCGCCACCAAGTTCGTCGGAAACCTCTTCGAAGGGCCCGGCGACGGCCACGAAGACCGTGCCGACCGGCTGTCCGTCCTGTGGGTCGGGGCCGGCCACTCCTGTCGTGGCGAGCCCCCAGTCGGCGCCGAGCGCCTTGCGCACGCCGGTCGCCATCTGCCCCGCGACCTGCGGGTCCACCGCACCACGGGTATCCAACAAGGTACCGTCCACACCGAGCAGGTCCCGCTTGAGATCGGTGGCGTACGCGGTCACGGAGCCGCGGAAGACCGCGGAGGCCCCGGGCACCGCCGTGAGCTCCGCGGCCACCAGGCCACCGGTCAGCGACTCGGCGACGGCGAGCGTCTCGCCTCTCACCGTGAGTAGTCGCAGCAACTCGGCGGCCATGGAATTCACCGTTTCGCCTCCTCGGCCGCAGCCCGGCGCTCGGCGATGCCGCGCCTGCGCAGCACAATGGCCTGTCTCACATAGTCGAGCCCGGTGACCACCGTCAGCACGATGGCCACGGCCATCACCCAGAACCTCAGAGTCGCCAGCCAGCCTGTGAGCGCCAGCACATACATGCCGACCGCCACGCCCTGCGTCAGCGTCTTCAGCTTGCCGCCCCGGCTCGCCGGGATCACCCCGTAGCGGATGACGAGGAAGCGCAGCAGGGTGATACCGAGCTCCCGGCCGAGTATGACGGCCGTCACCCACCACGGGAGATCACCGAGGGCGGACAGACAGATCAGCGCCGCACCCATGATCGCCTTGTCGGCGATGGGGTCGGCGATCTTCCCGAAGTCGGTGACCAGGTTGTAGGTGCGGGCCAGATGGCCGTCGAACAGGTCGGTGATCATGGCGATGGCGAACGCCGCCCAGGCGAGCGAGCGCCATGCCGGGTCATACCCGCCGTCGGTCAGCATGAGGGCGACGAAGCCCGGGACGAGGAGCAGGCGGAGCATCGTCAGGAGGTTGGCGACGTTCCAGACACTGGCCTGGTTGACCGCGGCGGCCGTCAGCTTGCCGCCCCGCGCCGGGCGAGCGCCCTCCTGCCCGTCGGCAGGGCTGGAGCCGCCGGGTGCGTCCGGGCCGTCCGGGCGGCTGACCGACTCGGCGACCGAGGCGCCGGCGGGCCCTTTGGCCGGCTTGGCCCCGGACCTGCCGGTCGCGCCCGAGGCGCCCGGCGTGGACGCCGCTCCGCGCGCACCGGAGGAGCCACCCGCCGCGGAGGCTGGGATTCCAGTCATCTGCCCGCCTCCTCAGGACACCCGAGCGCCCCCGCGAGGGGCTCGGCCACCAGATCGACACCTTCCGTACCGACCACCTTCGCCTCGACCATACGGCCGACGCTCAGGCCCTCGCCCCTCGTGAACAGCACCTGGCCGTCCGTCTCGGGCGCCTGGTGCGCGGCTCGGCCGTACGCGGCGACCTCGTCGTCGTCCTCGTCCACCGACTCCACGAGCACATGGACGGTCTCGCCGACGCGCTCCTCGGCGCGCTGGGACACCAGTTCCTCGGCGAGCCGCGAGATGTGCGCGAGCCGCTCGGCGACGACGTCCTCGTCGAGCTTGTTGTCGTACGTGGCGGCCTCCGTGCCCTCCTCGTCGGAGTAGCCGAAGACACCGATCGCGTCCAGCCGGGCACCGTTAAGGAAGCGCTCCAGTTCGGCCAGGTCGGCCTCGGTCTCGCCGGGGAAGCCCACGATGAAGTTGGAGCGCACGCCCGCCTCGGGCGCCTTGCCGCGGATCGTGTCGAGCAGCTCCAGGAAGCGGTCGGTGTCACCGAAGCGCCGCATGGCGCGCAGCACGCCGGGCGCGGAGTGCTGGAAGGACAGGTCGAAGTAGGGCGCGACCTTCGGGGTCGAGGTCAGCACGTCGATCAGGCCCGGGCGCATCTCGGCGGGCTGGAGGTAGCTGACACGGACCCGCTCGATGCCGTCCACCTCGGCCAGCTCCGGCAGCAGGGACTCCAGGAGGCGGATGTCGCCCAGGTCCTTGCCGTAGGAGGTGTTGTTCTCGGAGACCAGCATGATCTCCTTCACGCCCTGTTCGGCCAGCCAGCGGGTCTCGTTCAGCACGTCGCTCGGGCGGCGTGAGATGAAGGAGCCCCGGAAGGAGGGGATGGCGCAGAAGGAGCAGCGCCGGTCGCAGCCGGAGGCGAGCTTGACCGAGGCGACGGGCGAGCCGTCGAGCCGGCGGCGCAGCGGCGCCCGGGGGCCCGAGACCGGGGCGACGCCCTCGGGGAGGTCCGCCGGGGCACCGTGCCCGGGCAGGGCCACGTCGGCCGCCGACTGCCGCTCCGCGGGGCTGATCGGCAGCAGCTTGCGGCGGTCGCGCGGGGTGTGGGAGGCGTGGATGCCGCCGGACAGGATGGTCTGGAGCCGGTCGGAGATGTCCGCGTAGTCGTCGAAGCCGAGCACGCCGTCGGCCTCCGGGAGGGCCTCGGCCAGCTCCTTGCCGTACCGCTCGGCCATGCAGCCGACCGCCACCACGGCCTGCGTTCTGCCATGTCCCTTGAGGTCGTTCGCCTCCAGGAGGGCGTCCACGGAGTCCTTCTTGGCTGCCTCGACGAAGCCGCACGTGTTCACCACGGCGACGTCCGCGTCCTCGGCGTCCTCCACGAGCTGCCAGCCGTCCGCCTCCAAACGGCCTGCGAGCTCCTCCGAGTCCACCTCGTTACGGGCGCAGCCAAGGGTGACCAGTGCGACGGTACGGCGTTCAGGCATGGGCTCAAGACTACTTCGTCCCACTGACAGCCCACGTCGACGGGGTTGGCCGATCTTGGCCAACCCCGTGTGTCCGTGCCCCTTGAGTACCGCCGAGCCGCTGAGTGCCGCTCGGTCAGCCGGTGACGGGGTCGCCCTTGGTGTAGGTCAGACGCTCGACCTGGCCGGGCCGGAAGTCGTCCTGGATCTTCTTGCCGTTGACGTAGAGCTGGATGGCGCCCGCGTCGCCGAGGACGAGGTCGATCTTCTCCTTGTCCTGGAAGGTCTGCGAGTCGCCCTTCTTGAGCAGCCCGTCGAAGAGGGTGCGGCCGTTGTGGTCCTTGGCGGAGATCCAGCTGCGGCCGTCGGTGGCGCTCACCTGGACCGTCACCTTGTCCCGGGGCGCGGCCGCGATGGCGCTCTCGGACGGCTCGGGCTTCTGTTCGACGGGCTTGCTGCTCTTGGGCGTGGGCGAGGCGGGCTTGCCGGTGCTCGCCGCGGGGCCCTTGGCGACCGGCGTGTCGGCGGTGTCCGAACTGCCGGTCCCCTTGATCAGGGTGAACCCGACGAAGCCGATCACCACGACTATGGCGGCGACCATGGCCGCGGTCCAGTTGGGCGCCCGCCGGTCGGGCCGGATGCGCTCCGCCTCGAAGAGCGGGGCCGCCGGGGTCGGGGCGGGCCGTGCGCCGTGCTCGGCGGCGTACTGATCCAGCAGCGGGGCCGGGTCGAGGTGCACCGCGCGCGCGAGCGTGCGGATGTGACCGCGGGCGTAGACGTCACCGCCGCAGGGGGCGAAGTTGTCCTCTTCGATCGCGTGCACGATGGCGACACGGACCCGGGTGGCGTTGCTGACGTCGTCGACGGTCAGCCCGGCCGCGATCCGCGCCTGTCGCAGGGCCCGGCCGATCGAGGGGCGATCCGACGCGGAGGCGTCGTCACGGCCGTCATCGAACGGACGAGCGTCCTCAGGGGAGTTGCCGTCAGGGGAGTTGCCGATGGACACGGGGGCGCCTTTCGAGCGTGTAGCCACCTGTGCTGGAAGTTCAGTCTAGGAGGGGTGCGAAAGGGTGGGGCAACCGGGCGGTAGGACTTTGTACGCCATCAGAATGGCCGGTCATCCTGATGCCGGGAGACAGGTCTGTTCTCTCTCAACTTGACGTCCGACGGCGGGAAACGGTTGCTCACGGAACACTTACGAGTGGGTCACGGCCGAGCGTCCGACCACCCCGCCGGGCGCACTCGGACCCGCTCGGCCGGCCCTCTCGCGGGGCGGCCCGGGACCGTCCGGATCCCTACGGTTGAGACTCCCCACGGATGAGGGCGAGCACGCCGTCCAACTCGTCGGGTTTCACGAGAACGTCACGTGCCTTGGACCCCTCGCTGGGACCGACGATGTTCCGCGACTCCATGAGGTCCATCAGCCGCCCGGCCTTGGCGAAGCCGACGCGCAGCTTCCGCTGGAGCATCGAGGTGGATCCGAACTGGGTGGAGACGACCAGCTCGGCGGCCTGGCACAGCAGGTCCAGGTCGTCGCCGATGTCCTCGTCGATCTCCTTCTTCTGCTTGCTGCCGACCACGACGTCGTCCCGGAAGACGGGCGTCATCTGGTCCTTGCAGTGCCGGACGACGGCCGCGACCTCCTCCTCGGTCACGAACGCGCCCTGCATGCGCACCGGTTTGTTCGCGCCCATCGGCAGGAACAGCCCGTCGCCCTTGCCGATCAGCTTCTCGGCGCCGGGCTGGTCGAGGATGACGCGCGAGTCGGCCAGGGAGGAGGTGGCGAAGGCGAGCCGGGAGGGCACGTTCGCCTTGATCAGGCCGGTGACGACGTCCACGGACGGCCGCTGCGTGGCGAGCACCAGGTGGATGCCGGCGGCGCGCGCGAGCTGCGTGATGCGCACGATCGCGTCCTCGACGTCCCGGGGCGCGACCATCATCAGGTCGGCCAGCTCGTCGACGATCACCAGCAGGTACGGGTAGGGCTGCAGGTCACGTTCGCTGCCCTCCTGCGGCTTCACCTTGCCGTGCCGGACGGCCTCGTTGAAGTCGTCGATGTGCCGGAAGCCGTACGCCGCCAGGTCGTCGTAGCGCAGGTCCATCTCGCGTACGACCCACTGGAGCGCCTCGGCGGCCCGCTTGGGGTTGGTGATGATCGGCGTGATCAGGTGCGGGATGCCCTCGTACGCGGTCAGCTCGACCCGCTTGGGGTCGACGAGGACCATGCGCACGTCCTCCGGGGTCGCGCGCATCATGACCGAGGTGATCAGGCAGTTGACGCACGACGACTTGCCGGAGCCGGTGGCGCCGGCGACCAGCAGGTGCGGCATCTTGGCCAGGCTGTGCATGACGTAGCCGCCCTCGACGTCCTTGCCGAAGGCGACCAGCATCGGGTCGTCGTCCTCCGCGGACTCGGCGAGGCGCAGCACGTCACCGAGGTTGACCATCTCCCGGTCGGTGTTCGGGATCTCGATGCCGACCGCGGACTTGCCGGGGATCGGGCTGATGATCCGCACGTCGGGGCTGGCGACGGCGTACGCGATGTTCTTGGTGAGCGCGGTGATCCGCTCCACCTTGACGGCGGGGCCGAGCTCGACCTCGTACCGGGTGACCGTCGGGCCGCGGGTGAAGCCGGTGACGCGGGCGTCGACCTTGAACTCGGTGAAGACGTTGGTGAGTGCGTCGACGACGGCGTCGTTCGCGGCGCTGCGCGCCTTGCCGGGACCGCCCCGGTGGAGCAGGTCCAGGGAGGGCAGGGCGTAGGTGATGTCGCCGGACAACTGCAGCTGCTCGGCGCGCGGCGGCAGCTCGCGGGGCTCATCCGGGGCCTTCTTCGTCAGGTCGGGCACCCCGGCCTGGGACGCGGGCTCCTCCGGCTGGGGGCGCGCGGCCGGCACGGGCGTCGGCGTGGTCGGCTCCCGGTCGGTGACGCTCACGCCCTGGGTGAGGTCGGCGACGACCGGGGACGGCGGCATGCCGTGCAGGACGGCACCGTCCAGGGCCGCGGCGGCGGCCGCCGCGACGTCCACGGCGTCCATCTCCCTGCCCAGGGCGGGCTGCTGCACGGCGGGGCGCCGGGGGCGGCCGCGGCGCCGGGAGAGCGCCTCCTGCTCGGCTCCGTCCGGGTCGTACCCGTCGGGGGCGGGGCCACGGCGCCGGGTGCGGGGCAGCCCCTCGCGCCACTGGTCGTCGTAGCGTTCGTCGTCCTCGGTCAGGACCTCGTCCTCCGGGGCGTGCAGGAGCCCGAGCCTGAGCCCGAGGTCGCGCAGCCGCCGCGGGATGGCGGTGACGGGGGTGGCGGTGACGACGAGGACGCCGAAGAACGTGAGCAGGACGAGCAGCGCCACGGCGAGGGCGTCGCCCATGGTGTACGTCAGCGGGGTGGCCGCGGCCCAGCCGATGAGCCCGCCGGCGTCCCTTATCGCCTGCATGCCGTCGCTGCGCGCGGGGGCGCCGCAGGCGATGTGCACCTGGCCGAGCACGCCGAGGACGAGCGCGGACAGGCCGATGACGATGCGGCCGTTGGCCTCCGGCCGCTCCGGGTGGAGGATCAGGCGCACGGCGATCACGCCGAGCAGAAGCGGCACCAGCAGATCGAGGCGGCCGAAGGCGCCGGTCACCAGCATCTGGACGAGGTCACCCACGGGACCGCGGAGATTGGCCCAGGTGCCGGCGGCGACGATCAGCGACAGCGCGAGCAGCAGGAGCGCAAGACCGTCCTTGCGGTGCGCCGGGTCAAGCCCCTTCGCGCCCCGCCCCAGGCCGCGGAACAGGGCTCCGACGGCGTGCGCGGCGCCGAGCCACAGGGCGCGTACGAGTCTGTACACGCCCGCGGTCGGGTTGGGCGCCGGTGCGGGGGCGGCCTTCTTCGCCGCTGCCTTCCTGGCGGGCGCCTTCTTGGCGGCGGCTTTCTTGGCGGGGGCCTTCTTCGCCGGAGCCTTCCTGGGAGCGGCCGCCTTCTTCGCGGGCGACTTCTTGGCTGCGGGACGTGGGGCCATGGGTGTGAGATTACCGGTGGAAAGGGCAGGGAACACACGCCTCTGCGGCTTCACCCGTTCGTGTCGCCTCAGGAGAGGCGCGAAGTTGACGTCGCCTCAACCGGGCGTTCACGGCGCCGACCCGGTCCCCGCCCCGCGTCAGTTCTGCGAAGGCACCGACGGCGCCCCGCTGCCCGTCCCCGGCTCCAAAGCGTCCAGCGCCCTGCGCAGGCCGGTGAGTTTGCGCTCGAGGTGGGCCGCCGTCGCCACCGCGGCCGCGTCCGCGGACTCGTCGTCCAGCTGCTTGGACAGTGCTTCCGCCTGCTCCTCCACCGCCGCGAGCCGCGCCGAGAGCTCGGCGAGGATGCCCGCCGGCTCCTTGCTGTCGCCGCCCCCGGACTTGCCGCCCTCCAGCTGGAGCCGCAGCAGGGCCGCCTGCTCCCGCAGTTGGCAGTTCTTCATGTACAGCTCGACGAAAACGGAGACCTTCGCCCGCAGCACCCACGGGTCGAACGGCTTGGAGATGTAGTCCACCGCACCCGCCGCGTACCCCCGGAAGGTGTGGTGCGGGCCGTGGTTGATGGCGGTCAGGAAGATGATCGGGATGTCCCGGGTGCGCTCGCGCCGCTTGATGTGCGCGGCGGTCTCGAAACCGTCCATGCCCGGCATCTGGACGTCCAGCAGAATCACCGCGAAGTCGTCCGTCAGCAGCGCCTTGAGCGCTTCCTCCCCGGACGATGCCCTGACCAGCGTCTGATCGAGCGCAGAGAGGATGGCCTCCAGCGCCAGCAGATTCTCCGGCCGGTCATCGACCAGGAGGATCTTGGCCTTCTGCACCATGGCCCGCCCTCCTCGCCCCGGCTTGGGGCCTCCCCTGTCCGCAGGACTCGGGATGACGCCCGGCGCCGCCCCAGGGGACGACTCCCTTGCGCCGCCCGTCCTTGTGCCGGTCATCGTAGCCGCACCCCGCCCGTCGCCACACCCTGTCACCGTGATGTCACTGTGCACATAGCAGAAACGCGGCAGGAGACGAGAAGGTTCCCCGCACACCGCACTTCTACACGGCTCTCGCCCCCTCAGTGGGCAGCTCCGCGTGAACGGCAGGCGTTCTCCGCCATCCCTTCACTCTGCGCGCATCCACTGTTCCATCACCGAAAGAAGATGATCGGGATCGACCGGCTTGGTCACATAGTCGGATGCGCCCGACTGGATGGCCTTCTCCCGGTCGCCCTTCATCGCCTTCGCCGTCAGCGCGATGATCGGCAGCCCTGCGAACTGCGGCATCCGCCGGATCGCGGTGGTCGTGGCGTACCCGTCCATCTCCGGCATCATGATGTCCATCAGGACGACCGCGACGTCGTCGTGCTGCTCCAGGACCTCGATGCCCTCACGGCCGTTCTCGGCGTACAGCACCGACAGACCGTGCTGCTCAAGGACACTGGTCAGCGCGAAGACGTTGCGGATGTCGTCGTCGACGATCAGCACCTTCTCGCTGTCGAACCGCACGCCCTGCCGCGGCAGCAAGCCCCCCTGAGGCTCACCGCCGACCTGTTCCTGGCCCGCTCCGCCCCGGCCCGCGGTCACGGCCCTGCGGCGGCGCCGGAAGAGCGCCGCGGGACCGTTCTGGGTCTCCTGGTACGACTTCACCTCGGCCGGGGTCTCGATGTCCGGCGCGGACAGCTCGGCCTCGGAGGCCAGCAGATCACCGGCCTCCAGGGCGGGCGCGAGCTGCGGGTAGCCGTGCGGCGGCAGTTCGCTGGGGTGCAGCGGCAGGTACAGGGTGAACGTGGAGCCGCGGCCGGGTTCGCTCTGCGCGTGGATCTCACCGCCGAGCAGCCGGGCGATCTCCCTCGAGATGGACAGCCCGAGGCCCGTACCGCCGTACTTGCGGCTGGTGGTGCCGTCGGCCTGCTTGAACGCCTCGAAGATCACCCGCATCTTGCTGGCCGGGATGCCGATACCGGTGTCGGCCACGGAGAACGCGATCATCTCTGCGTCCGCGTCCCTCAGCGAGCCCGCCTCCAGGAGCTGCTCCCGGATGGCCATCGGGACGTCGCCGCCCGCGGGCCGGATGACCAGCTCCACGGCCCCCGTGTCGGTGAACTTCACCGCGTTCGACAGCAGGTTGCGCAGCACCTGCAGAAGGCGCTGCTCGTCGGTGTGCAGCGTGGCGGGCAGCTCCGGCGACACCCGGACCGAGAAGTCGAGGCCCTTCTCCGCGGTCAGCGGCCGGAATGTGGCCTCCACGTAGTCGACGAGCTGGACGAGCGCGATACGCGTCGGCGAGACGTCCATCTTGCCCGCCTCGACCTTCGACAGGTCCAGGATGTCGTTGATCAGCTGGAGCAGGTCGGAGCCGGCGCCGTGGATGGTCTCGGCGAACTCGACCTGCTTCGGTGAGAGGTTGCCCTCGGCGTTGTCGGCCAGCAGCTTGGCCAGGATCAGCAGCGAGTTGAGCGGCGTGCGCAGCTCGTGCGACATGTTGGCCAGGAACTCGCTCTTGTAGCGCATGGACACCGCGAGTTGCTCGGCGCGCTCCTCCAGGACCTGCCGCGCCTCCTCGATCTCGGTGTTCTTGACCTCGATGTCGCGGTTCTGCTGGGCCAGCAGCTCGGCCTTCTCCTCCAGTTCGGCGTTGGACGCCTGGAGGGCCTTCTGTCGCTGCTCCAGCTCCTCCGACCGCAGCCTCAGTTGCTCGGTCAGCTCCTGCGACTGCCTCAGCAGCACCTCCGTCTTGGTGTTGACGGAGATGGTGTTGACGCTGGTCGCGATCATCTCGGCGATCTGGTTGAGGAAGTCCCTCTGGATCTGCGTGAACGGCGTGAAGGACGCCAGCTCGATGACGCCGAGCACCTTCCCCTCGAAGAGCACCGGAAGGACGATCACCTGTGCGGGCGGCGCCTCCCCGAGCCCGGAGGAGATCTTCAGGTAGCCGCTCGGTGCGTTCTCCACCAGGATGGTGCGCTTCTCCGTGGCGGCCGTTCCGATCAGCGCCTCACCCGGCCGGAACGACGTCGGCATGGAGCCCATCGAGTAGCCGTACGAGCCCAGCATGCGCAGCTCGTACTGGTCCTCGTTCTCGACGCTGACGTCCTGGCCGTCGACCAGCGGCATGGCGACGAAGAACGCGCCGTGCTGCGCCGAGACCACCGGGGTCAGCTCGCTCATGATCAGCGAGGCCACGTCCTCCAGGTCGCGACGGCCCTGCATCAGCGCCGAGATACGGGCCAGGTTGCCCTTGAGCCAGTCCTGCTCCTTGTTCGCGATCGTGGTGTCGCGCAGGTTGGCGATCATCTTGTTGATGTAGTCCTGAAGCTCCTGGATCTCCCCGGAGGCGTCCACGTCGATCTTCAGGTTGAGATCGCCGCGCGTCACCGCGGTCGCCACGCGCGCGATGGCGCGCACCTGCCGGGTCAGGTTCCCGGCCATCTCGTTCACGGACTCCGTCAGGTCCCGCCAGGTGCCGTCGACGTCCCGCACGCGTGCCTGACCGCCGAGCTGACCCTCCGTGCCCACCTCGCGGGCCACGCGCGTGACCTCCTCCGCGAAGGAGGACAGCTGGTCGACCATCGTGTTGATGGTGGTCTTCAGCTCCAGGATCTCACCGCGCGCGTCGATGTCGATCTTCTTGGTCAGGTCGCCCTTGGCGATCGCCGTGGTCACCATGGCGATGTTGCGCACCTGGCCGGTCAGGTTCGACGCCATCTGGTTCACGGACTCGGTGAGGTCCTTCCACGTGCCGGCCACGCCCGGAACGTAGGCCTGGCCGCCCAGGATGCCGTCCGTGCCCACCTCGCGGGCCACCTTGGTGACCTGGTCGGCGAACGAACTCAGCGTCTTCACCATCGTGTTGAAGGTGTCCGCCAGCTGCGCGACCTCACCGCGGGCCTCGATCGTCACCGTCCGCGTCAGGTCACCGTTGGCGACCGCCGCCGCGACCTGGGAGATGTTCCGCACCTGCATGGTCAGGTTGTTGGCCATGAGGTTGACGTTGTTGCTGAGGTCCTTCCAGATGCCCGTGACGCCGGGGACGTGCGCCTGACCGCCCAGGATGCCCTCGGTCCCCACCTCACGGGCCACCCGCGTCACCTGCTCCGCGAACGACGACAGCTGGTCGACCATCGTGTTGACGGTGGTGACCAGTTCGAGGATCTCGCCCTTGGCGTCGACGGTGATCTTCTTGGACAGGTCGCCCTTGGCGACCGCGGTCGTGACCTCGGCGATGTTGCGCACCTGCATGGTCAGGTTGTTCGCCATGCCGTTCACGGACTGCGTGAGGTCCTTCCAGGTGCCGGAGACGCCCTGCACCTCGGCCTGACCGCCCAGGATGCCCTCCGTACCGACCTCACGGGCGACGCGCGTGACCTCCTGGGCGAACGACGACAGCTGGTCCACCATCGTGTTCAGCGTGTTCTTCAGCTCCAGGATCTCCCCGCGCGCGTCCACGGTGATCTTCTGGGACAGGTCACCGCGCGCCACGGCGGTGGCGACCTGCGCGATGTTGCGCACCTGCGCGGTGAGGTTGCCCGCCATGCCGTTCACGGAGTCCGTCAGGTCGCGCCACACGCCGGCCACGCCCGGCACCTGCGCCTGACCGCCCAGCCGGCCCTCCGTGCCCACCTCGCGGGCCACCCGCGTCACCTGCTCGGCGAAGGCGGAGAGCTGGTCGACCATCGTGTTGATGGTGTTCTTCAGCTCAAGGATCTCCCCGCGCGCGTCGACGTCGATCTTCTGCGACAGATCGCCGCGCGCCACGGCCGTCGTCACCTGCGCGATGTTGCGCACCTGACCGGTCAGGTTGGACGCCATCGAGTTGACGGAGTCGGTGAGCTCCTTCCACGTGCCCGACACGCCGTCCACGCGGGCCTGGCCACCCAGGCGGCCCTCCGTACCCACGTCCCGGGCCATGCGGGTCACCTGGTCGGCGAAGCTCGACAGCTGGTCCACCATCGTGTTCACGGTGTTCTTCAGCTGGAGCATCTCGCCGGAGACGTCCACGGTGACCTTCTGCGACAGGTCGCCGTTGGCCACCGCCGTCGTCACCTGCGCGATGTTGCGGACCTGGCCGGTGAGGTTGCGGAAAGCGGTGTTGACGGAGTCCGTCAGGTCCTTCCACGTACCGGCCGCCCCCGGCACCTGCGCCTGACCGCCCAGCTCACCCTCGACGCCGATCTCCCGCGCCACGCGCGTGACCTCGGCACCGAACGCCGACAGCTGGTCGACCATGCCGTTGACGGTGTTCTTCAGCTCGAGCATCTCGCCGGCCACGTCGACCGTGACCTTCTGCGACATGTCGCCGTTGGCCACCGCCGTCGTGACCGCGGCGATGTCCCGCACCTGGGTGGTCAGATTCCGGAAGACCGTGTTCACCGAATCGGTGAGGTCCTTCCACGTTCCCGCCGCACCCGGCACGTTCGCCTGCCCGCCGAGCTGACCTTCGGCGCCCACCTCGTTGGCGACGCGCGTGACCTCGTCCGCGAAGATCCGCAGCGTCTCCGTCATCTGGTTGATCGTCTCGGCGAGGCGGGCGACCTCGCCGCGCGCCGGCACGGTGACCTTCTGCGACAGGTCACCGTTGGCGACGGCCGTGGTGACCTGCGCGATCCCGCGCACCTGGGCCGTCAGGTTGCCGGCCATCACGTTCACCGAGTCGGTGAGGTCCTTCCACACCCCGGCGACGCCCGGCACCTGCGCCTGACCGCCGAGGATGCCTTCGGTGCCGACCTCGCGGGCCACTCGCGTCACCTCGGACGAGAACGCGGACAGCTGCTCCACCATCGTGTTGACGGTGTTCTTCAGCTCCAGCATCTCGCCGGCGACATGCACGGTGACCTTGCGCGACAGATCACCCTTGGCGACCGCCGTCGTCACCAGCGCGATGTCCCGCACCTGCGCGGTCAGCCGGTACGCCATCGTGTTGACCGACTCCGTCAGGTCCTTCCACGAACCGGACATACCGCGCAGCCGGGCCTGCCCGCCCAGCTTGCCCTCGGTGCCCACCTCGATGGCCACCCGCGTGACCTCGTCGGTGAACGTCGACAGCTGGTCGACCAGATTGTTGACGGTACGGGCGACCTTCAGGAACTCGCCTCGCAGCGGATGCCCCGTCCCCTCCGGACCAGGCGTCCGCAGCTCCATGCGCGGCGACAGATCGCCGTCCGCCACCGCGGACAGCACCCGGCTGACCTCGGCGACCGGATGCACGAGATCATCGACGAGCGCGTTGGACGCCTCGATCGCCGACGCCCAGGAGCCCTCGCAGGCCCCCGTCTCCAGCCGCTCGGTGAGCTTGCCCTCACGGCCGACCACACGCCGCACCCGCGCCAGCTCGCCGGTCAGATGCATGTTCCGGTCGGCCACCTCGTTGAAGACGGCGGTGATCTCGGAGATCACCCCGTCACCGGAGACGGTCAGCCGCTTACGGAAGTTTCCGTCCCTCATCGACACCAGGGCCGCCAGCAGCCGGTTCAGGGCCGCCGTGTCCACCTCGGTGGTTCCGTTGCGCCCCGTGCGCTGGTTGCCCAGGGACTGTCCGCCTTTCGCGCGCGTCTTCGTGCCACGCGTCGCTGCGCCAGACTCCACTGTGTCCCTCCCGCAGGGGTCGACCATCATGCTGTGCTCAGGGGTACTGCTCGACATACCGGTTACCGATGCGTAGTCCTGCCCGATCCAGCCGGGCACACGCGCCTGTCCTGCCCGGCGTGGCGAACGACACTCGGCCTGCCGGACCTTCTTCCATAAGCTTGCCCAGTGTTTCACCATGCCGGAACCAGGCCATAACAGTTCGGCAGCTTCGCACACGCTCCGCACACTCTCCGGACGTAAACACCGGCGACCGGCATCCGCATGGACGGCGAAGGTAAGTAACCTTGCATGCGGCTGTCCAGCCGCAGCGGTCGACCGGCCTGGGCGGTGGCACGAGCACGAGCGGGCAGGCATCGGAGGGGCGCCGCACCATGACCACCGGACTGCATCCCGGGGGACCACCCCAGGATCCCCGGCAGAGTGAGGACGAGCCACTGCCTCGGCAGGAGGGGGTCGGCCCGGGAGCCCTGCACGTCGAGAACCGGACGAGGAGTTCTGTGATCACCGCGCGCGCGGCCGCCAGCTTCGAGCCCGTCGGACGATCGGTCGCGAGCGCCCGGTCCTTCGTCCGCGACACCCTCCAGGGCTGGGGTTTCGCCGACATCGTCGATGACGCCGTGGTCCTCACCAGCGAGCTGGTCACCAACGCCGTCGTCCACGCGGGCACCGCCGCGGACGTCCTGTGCCTGCGCAGCGACGACGGCGTACGCATCGAGGTCGCCGACCGGTATCCGGAGCGCGAGATCCCGCTGCAGTCGGCCGCCGTCGACATGGGCAGCCCCGACCGGGAGGGCGGCCGCGGCCTGCAGCTCTGCGCCGCCCTGGCCGGCCGCTGGGGCGTGGAGTACACACCCACGCACAAACAGGTCTGGTTCCAGCTCCACCTGCCCGAGCGCCCGGTCGGCACGCGCGCGGCGGGCCCCGCCCTCCCCGCCGACCTGCTCCCGCTCGCCGACGGCCGGGTCCGCGTCGCGGTCGTCCAGATCGACCGCTCCGGCTGCATCACCGCCTGGAACGAGGACGCGGAGGAACTGTTCGGCTACGCCGGGGAGCAGGTCACCGGAAAGCCGCTCACCGACCTCGCGGCCTGGCCGCACACCCCGGGCATCGGCACGGGCATCGCCGAGGCCCTCCAGCTCTCCCGCTGGGAGGGCAGCTACGGCATCCGCGGCGCCGACGGCCGCGTGCTTCCCGTCTACGCCTCCCACCTGCGTGTACGCGACACCGCGGGCGAGCCGTCCACGGTCTGCCTGCTGGTGCGCGACCACGAGCGGGCCGTCCTGCAGACCCCGCTGCGCGGCCCGGCCTCCGACACGACCACGGCCGCGGACGGCCAGACGGCGGACCCCTTCGAGGTCTTCATCGGCTCCCCCGCCCCTGACGACCTCGACGGCCTGCTGCAGCGCACGGTGGAACGCGCCCGCGACATGCTCGACGGCGACGCGGCCTTCCTGCTGCTGGCCACCGACGACGAGACGGAGCTGGAGGTACGCGCCTCCACGGGCCTGCCCTCCGCCCGCCAGCGCTTCGCCCGCGTCCCCGTCGAGGCCGGCCCCGGCCGCTACGGCTCGGCCCGCATGCCGGCCGTCCACGACGACCTGACGGCCGTACCGGGCGCGGTCCCGCTGCTGAACGGCACCGGTATGCGCTCGGTGGTGACGGTCCCGCTGAAGGTCGAGGGCCGGCTCACCGGCTCCCTCGGCGTGGCGGCGGAGGCACCCTCCCGGTACTCCAACGAGGAGGCGCTGCGCCTGCAGTTCGCGGCCGACCGCATCGCCCTCGCCGTGGAATCGGCCCGCCTGGGCGAGCTGGAACGCCTGCGCCGCGGCTCCCTGAGCTTCCTCGTGGAGGCCTCCGACCTCCTCGCGGGCACCCTGGACAGGGACCAGACGCTGGCGCTGATGGCCCAGATGACGATCCCGACCCTGGCCACCTGGTGCGCGGTCTACACGATCGCCGACCAGGCTTCGGAGCCGTACCTGTCGTACGTCCTGCACGAGGACGAGGACCGCATCGACGGCCTCAAGGCCCTCCTGTCCAAGATCCCGCCCCCGGAGCCGATCCCCACACCGGGCGCCCGCATCTGGACGGCCCCCGGGGAGGCGGCCCACCAGGCGGCCCTGCGCACCTCCATGCGGAGCCTCGGCCTCGGCGAGCCGGCGACGGTCAGCTCCGGCATCGGCACGACGCTGGCGACGGCCTCGGCGGTGGGAGGCGAAACGGTCGTACTGCCGCTGGTGGCCCGCAACCGCGTCATCGGCATGCTGACGCTGGGCAAGCCGACGGACGAACACTTCCGGCAGGAGATCCTGGAACTGGCCGAGGACTTGAGCCGCCGGGCCGCCCTCGCCCTGGACAACGCCCGGCTGTACTCGGAGCGCACGGCCATCAGCCAGTCCCTCCAGCGCAGCCTGCTCCCGCCGGGACTGCCGCAGATCGACGGGGTCGAGGTGGAAGTCATCTACCGCGCGGCCGGCGAGGGCAACGAGGTCGGCGGCGACTTCTACGACCTGTTCCCGATCCGCGACGGCGCGTACGGCTTCGCCATCGGCGACGTGTGCGGTACGGGACCGGAGGCCGCCGCGGTCACGGGCCTGGCCCGTCATGCCCTGCGCCTGCTGGCCCGCGAGGGCTTCGGCGGCCCGGCTGTCCTGGAACGCCTGAACTCCGCGATTCTCGACGAGGGCGCCCGCAGCCGCTTCCTGACGCTCCTCTACGGCGAGTTGTGGCCGCAGGAGGACGGCAGCGCGGTGCTGAAGGTGGTGTGCGCCGGCCACCCGCTGCCGCTCCGGCTGCGCCAGGACGGCACGGTGGAGCCGGCGGCCGAACCGCAGCCGCTCCTCGGCGTCATGGAGGACCTGGAACTGTACGAGCAGACGGTGACGCTCGGCCCGGGCGACGTCCTGCTGTGCGTCACGGACGGCGTCACGGAACGCCGCGAGGGCCGGCGCATGCTGGGCGACGACGGTCTCGCGGACGTGCTGACCACCTGCACGGGCCTTACAGCGGGCGCGGTGGCGGCCCGCATCATGCGGGCGGTGGAACGCTTCGCCTCCGACGCCCCGTCGGACGACATGGCGATTCTGGCGATGCGGGTCCCGGACCTTCCCAAGGAGTGAGGGTCCGGGACAGGAATTCGGGGCATAAGAAAAGGCCTCGCCCTGTTGGGCGAGGCCTTTTCTTTGAGCCCCCAAACGGAATCGAACCGTTGACCTTCTCCTTACCATGGAGACGCTCTGCCGACTGAGCTATAGGGGCTTGTCGCTCTTTCCGAGGTTTCCCTCGCGGCAACGGGATAGATCATACCCCGAACTGACGTGTGCTCCCAACCATCGAGGCACCGGTTCAGAAAGCGGGCTCAGCAGTCCGCCCAGGGCGTTGCACGCGGAGACGATCCTGTTCATCTCACGCTTGGTCAGGGACGCGTCCACCGGAAGCGAGAGCGTCTCGTCGGCGGCCCGCTCGGTCTCCGGCAAATACACGTCGCGCCGGAACGCCGGCATACGGTGCGCGGGCGTCTTGACCGGAACCCGGCACTCAACTCCCCTGGCCCGCACGGCTCGTGCGAAGGCATCCCGGTCGGGCCGACCGTTGCCCGGCACCCGCACGACGTATTGCTGATAGGTGTGGCCGCCGCCGTCCTCGGGCGTGCGTACGCCCCGCAGCCGCTTGTCGAGGTAGGCCGCCCGCTCCCGCCGCTGCGCCACCTCGGCGTACGGTGTCTCGGACTCGCCCTGCTCCAGCACCAGCAGACCGTGTCGCTGCCCGACCTCGTGAAGCACGGCGACATCGGCCGGCCGTCCGAAGCGGTGCACGACGACGACCGCGGCGGTCTGGGAGGTCACCACGGCCTCCACGGCCGCCGGGTCCAGACAGTACGTCGCCGGGTCTATGTCCGCGAAGACCGGCGTCGCACCCGCCGACGCCACGGCCTCGGCCACCTCGATGTTGCCGAACGCCGGCACGATGACCTCGTCACCGCGGCCGACACCTGCGGCCATGAGCATTCCAGCAGTACCCATGGCTGGGATGCTGGTCCGGCAACGTGAACGCAAAGTGACGCGCAACGCAAAAGAGCGGGTCCCTGAACCGAAGTTCGGGGACCCGCTCTGAAGAATTGTTCGGCGGTGTCCTACTCTCCCACAGGGTCCCCCCTGCAGTACCATCGGCGCTGTAAGGCTTAGCTTCCGGGTTCGGAATGTAACCG
>NZ_JBFBBS010000043.1:0-50425 GCF_040682835.1 Streptomyces sp. NPDC051104
TCGCGTTCCTGCAGGAGATGAACGCCACCGTCTACCGCCGCTGCCCGGGCGTGGTGACGATCGCGGAGGAGTCCACCGCCTGGGACGGCGTCACCAGACCCACCGATCAGGGCGGCCTCGGCTTCGGCCTGAAGTGGAACATGGGCTGGATGCACGACTCCCTCGTCTATGTGTCCAAGGACCCGATCCACCGCAGGTACCACCACAACGAGATGACGTTCTCGATGGTGTACGCCTACAGCGAG
Organism: Streptomyces sp. NPDC051104; assembly: GCF_040682835.1. Lineage (NCBI taxonomy): Bacteria > Bacillati > Actinomycetota > Actinomycetes > Kitasatosporales > Streptomycetaceae > Streptomyces > Streptomyces sp. NPDC051104. The sequence goes on from NZ_JBFBBS010000043.1 coordinate 246, forward strand.
AACTACGTCCTGCCGATCTCGCACGACGAGGTGGTGCACGGAAAGCAGGCCCTGGTTTCCAAGATGCCGGGGGACTGGTGGCAGCGGCGCGCCAACCACCGCGCCTACCTGGGCTTCATGTGGGCGCACCCGGGCAAGCAACTCCTCTTCATGGGACAGGAGTTCGCGCAGGGCGGCGAGTGGTCACAGGCCCAAGGCCTCGACTGGTGGCTGCTGGATCCGGAGTACGGGGCGGCACCCGACCACCGGGGCGTGCGGGACCTGGTCCGCGACCTCAACACCGTGTACCGCGGCACGCCGGCGCTGTGGCAGCGCGACACCGACCCGTCCGGGTTCCGCTGGGTCGTCTCGGACGCCGCCGACGACAACGTGTTCGCGTTCCTGCGCCACGACGCGGACGGCAGACCCCTGCTGGCCGTGTCGAACTTCTCGCCGGTCGTCCGCCACGACTACCGCCTGGGCGTCCCGGGCGACGTCCCCGCCTGGCAGGAGGTGCTGAACACGGACGCGGCGGCGTACGGTGGCAGCGACGTCCGTAACCCGGATCCCCTCGCCCCCGAACAGGGTCCCGGACACGGCGTCCGTCTGACCCTTCCGCCCCTGGCCACCGTATGGCTGCTTCCCGCAGTCGGGTGAGCGCCGACCGTCACTCTGTCCGAGAAATTGTTTGTCGTCCAGAAAGTCGGGAATGGGCTGATTAGTGCTTCGGACAGGAGGCACGTCCGTGGGAGCTGGCTCACCAGCCCCGGGTGTGTTCCCCGTGCTGCTCCGTGAGTGCGCCCTCCCATGGTGACTGTCCAATCAGCCCCTCGAGGGAGTTGAAAAGCACATGCGCATCACGGTCAAGGCCAAGCAACACCCGCACGACGACGCCCCTGACACCACCGACGCCTTCGCACAGCTGCGGGGGCTGCCAGACGGCCCCGAGCGGCAGGCGCTGCGCGATGAGATCGTCCGGTCGTGGCTGCCGATGGCCGAGCGCATCGCCCGGCGCTACAGAGGCAGGGGCGAGTCCGTCGAGGATCTGTGCCAGGTGGCCGCCCTCGGGCTGGTCAAGGCGGTCGACCGCTATGAGCCGGCGCGCGGCTACGCGTTCGAGAGTTATGCCATTCCCACCATCACCGGTGAGATCAAGCGACACTTCCGGGACCACATGTGGGTCCTGCACGTACCGCGGCGTGTTCAGGACCTGCGCAACCGGGTGCGGGCGGCCGTCAAGGAGATCGGACAGGAGACCCCGGGGCACGGCCCGACCGTCGCCGAGATCGCCGAGCACGCGCACCTCAGCGAGGACGACGTGCGGGTGGGACTGGAAGCCATGGACAGCTTCACCGCGCTCTCCCTGGACGCGGAGGTCGCCGGCAGCGACGACGGCTACGCGCTCGGCGACGCCCTCGGCGACTCCGACGCCGGCTACGACCTGATCGTCGACCGGGAGGCCGTCAAGCCGTGTCTGCGCTCCCTGCCCGAGCGCGAGCGCACCATCCTCTATCTGCGCTACTTCCGGGGGATGACCCAGAGCCGCATCGCGAGCCAGCTCGGCATCTCCCAGATGCACGTCTCGCGCCTGCTGAGCGGATGCTGTGCGCGTGTGCGCGAGGAAGCCCTTTCCGACAGCGCCTGATGCCCGGACCCGGCCGATCCGCCCTGCCGTCCGCCGCGGCATCGGTTCGCATCGCATCCGGCCGCCCGAGCCGCTTGTCGACCGGACGGCCGTTTGCGGTGGGCTCACTGCCGAACCCTCCCGGGAACGGTTGGCCAGTGCGCCGACACCTTCCGGACTATCCGCGAGAGGGTGTTTGAAACACGACGCCGGCACACGCGGCGTCAGTGCTGCGGCGGGCCCTCCGGCAACTGCGTGGGGCCGTAGCGGTCGAGCGTGTCCTCCAGAAGGACGCGCAGGTCGTCCGGCAGATCCCCGGCGCGGCCCCAGATCAGTATCATCTCCGCGACATTGCGCAGTTTGATGTTCGCGTGCTGCGAGACCTCCCGGAGCACCTCCCACCCCTGGCCGGGCGTCACATGGCCGAGGGCGACGAGCATGCCGATGGCCTGGTCCACCGTCGCGTGCGAGGTGACGGCCTCCTTCAGCTGGCAGATCTCCTCCTCCAGCTGGAAGATCCGTTCCGCTTGGGAGGTGGTGTCCGGCTTGTGCTCTCCCCGACGGGCTCTCGAGGTCATCGTCCCCTCCGGGGTGCTGTGGTCTTCGCCGATGTCGGGCTTCCTCCATCGTCCCCACCGCGCCAGGGGTGTGCGAGCCGGGAGAAGGGGTACTGCGGGGACCGGGTCAGGACCGTGGGCCGGGGAGGTGAAGAAAGTCATGAGCCGTTCCGAGGACGCCCGGGCGAGTGCGTACGACGCGACCCCGTTCCTGCCGGACGGCGGCGACCTCGCCGCATACCGGCGGGCCGCCGCCGACTGCCACGGCTGCCCCCTGTACGAGAACGCCACCCAGACCGTGTTCGGCCGGGGGGACACCTCGGCGCGGGTCGTGCTGGTCGGCGAGCAGCCGGGCGACCAGGAGGACCGGCAGGGCGAACCCTTCGTGGGCCCGGCCGGACGCCTGCTGGACAAGGCGCTGACCGAGGCCGGCATCGACCGCGGCGCCGCGTACGTCACCAACGCGGTCAAGCACTTCAAGTTCACCGTCGTCCCCGAACGCGGCAAGCGGCGCATCCACAAGGCGCCCAGCCTCCGCGAGATGAGCGCCTGCAAGCCCTGGTTGCGCGCCGAACTGGACCTGATCCGGCCCGACGTCGTGGTGGCCCTGGGCGCGACCGCCGCCAAGTCCCTGCTGGGCGGCTCCTTCCGGGTGAGCAAGGACCGCGGGAGCCTGCTCCCGCTGCCCGGCTCCGAGGACGAGCGGTACGTCGTCGCGACGGTGCATCCCTCGGCGATCCTGCGCGCCGACGACCGGGAGGCGGCGTACGCCGGGCTCGTGTCCGACCTGAAGGTGGCGGCGCGGGCGCTGGACGGGCGCGCCTGACCTGAAGGCGGCGGCGCGGGCGCTGAACGTGTGAGCGGCGGCTCCGGTGCGCCTGATCCAGAGATCCGCGGGTACCCGGCCCGCCATGAACACGATCCTGTCGCGCCTGCCGTGGCGCAAGAAGCCGACCCGTACCGCCACCGAGGAGGTTCTGGAGGAGGTGAAGGAGCAGGGCCACGAGGACGACACCGACACCGGCGGGGGCACCGGGGGCGGCGCGGGTGACCCGATCACCCCGAGCCTCCAGGCCAACCGGAAGACCGCCGGGGGACGCCCCTCCGACCGAGAGCCGTGACCGACCGCTCGACGAAGGAGGGAACACCCGTGGACCAGACCCGAGTGCCGATTCTCGAAGCCCTGCGCCGCTACCACGAGCGCGGGGAGCTCGCTTTCACCCCGCCCGGGCACAAACAGGCCCGCGGCGCCGACCCGGAAGCCAGAGAGCTGCTGAGCGACGTCTTCCGCTCCGATGTGCTCGCCTCGGGCGGTCTCGACGATCGCCGCATGACCGGTGACGTCCTGGTGCGGGCCGAGGAGCTGATGGCGGACGCCGTCCACGCCGAGCACACCTTCTTCACCACCTGCGGCAGCTCGCTGTCCGTGAAGGCCGCGATGCTCGCGGTGGCGGGCCCGCACGAGCAGCTCGTCGTGGGCCGCGACGCCCACAAGTCGGTGGTCTCCGGACTGATCCTGGCCGGCATCGAGCCCGTCTGGGTCGACCCCCGGTGGGACGAGCGGCAGCGCTTCGCGCACGCACCCTCACCGGAGGCCTTCGCCGAGGCCCTCGACCGCCATCCCGAGGCGCGCGGCGCCCTGGTCACCAGCCCGACCCCGTACGGCGGCTGCGCGGACCTGGCCGCGATCGCCGAGGTCTGCCACGCGCGCGGAGTGCCGCTCATCGTCGATGAGGCGTGGGGCGCGCACCTGCCCTTCCACCCGGATCTGCCGTCCTGGGCGATGGACGCCGGCGCGGACGTCTGCGTGACCAGCATCCACAAGATGGGCAGCGGCTTCGAACAGGGCTCTGTCTTCCATCTGCAGGGGTCTTTGATCGATCCCACGACCCTGAAGTCACGTGCGGACCTGTTGGGCACCACCAGCCCCTCCGTCCTCATCTTCGCCGGACTCGACGCCTGGCGCCGCCAGATGGCCCTGCGCGGCAAGGACCTGCTGGACGACGCCCTGCACCTGGCCGAGCAGGTCCGGGCCGCCGTCGAGGAGATCCCGGGCCTGGAGGTCCTCGGGCGCGACGACCTGGTGGGCCCGGGCCTGTCCGCGGACTACGACCCGCTGCCCGTCACGATCGACGTCAGCGGCCTCGGCACGAGCGGCTACCGCGCCGCCGACTGGCTGCGCGCCGAACACCACATCGACATGCACCTCTCCGACCACCGCCGGATCAGCGCGCAGCTCACCTTCGCCGACTCGCCCGACACCACCCGGCCCCTGCTCCAGGCCCTGCGCGACCTTGCCGGGCACGCCGATGAGCTGGCGGCCGGTCTGCCGCACCCCGAGGTGCCGACGGGAGCCGAGATGCGCCTCGAACAGGTGCGCCTGCCGCGTGACGCCTACTTCGGGCCCAAGGAGTCCGTGCCCCTGGAGCAGGCGGCAGGCCGGATCTCCGCCGAGATGATCACGCCCTATCCGCCGGGCATCCCGGCCGTCCTGCCGGGCGAACGCCTCACCGAGCCGGTGCTGCGCTACCTGCGGACGGGCCTGGAGTCGGGCATGAACCTCCCCGACGCCGACGACCCCCAGCTGCACACCATCAGCGTGAGCCGCTGAGCCGTCCCGCACGCGCACGAGGGGCGGCCCCGCCATGGGGCCGCCCCTCGGGTCGTACGCACCTCACGCGGGCCACGGTTCCGCCCGCCCCGCACGGACAACGCCGCCGTCGCCACCGCGGTGCGGACGGCGACACCCCGACGGGCCACCACAACGAGCGCGGCCCCTCGCCCGCCCGGTCCCATGGACGTGTGACCACGGCCCCGGACGACTGCCTCGCCCGCAACGAGTGGATCTGCGGCGCCTACCTGCGCACCCGCCGCCACATCCTCCTCGACGCGGTGCTCCAGCACCTGCAGCTGGTCACGGCCTCCGTCGTCATCGGCCTGCTCGTCGCGGTCCCGCTCGCGGTCCTGGCGCGCCGCATGCGCCGGGCCGCCGCACCCGTCCTCGGCGTCACCACGGTCCTCTACACGATTCCGTCGCTGGCCATGTTCTCGCTGCTCCTGCCCCTGTACGGGCTGTCGGCGACCCTGGTCGTCACCGGGCTCGTCCTGTACTCGCTCACCCTGCTCGTCCGGAACATCCTCGCCGGGCTGCGCGCCGTCCCCGAGGAGACCCGGCAGGCCGCCCTCGGCATGGGCTACGGACCGATCCGGCTGCTGCTCACCGTGGAACTCCCGCTCGCCCTGCCCGCTGCCATGGCCGGCCTGCGCATCGCCACCGTCTCCGCGGTGTCCCTGGTCACGGTCGGGGCGATCGTCGGCTTCGGCGGTCTCGGCAACCTCATCTACGCGGGCATGAACACCTACTTCAAGGCACAGGTGCTGACCGCGTCCGTGCTGTGCGTGCTGATCGCGGTGGCCGCCGACGTGCTGCTGCTCGCTGTGCAACGGCTCGCCACCCCCTGGGCGAGGGCGAGAAGCCGATGAGGACCCTCGGCGACACCTGGAACTGGCTCACCGACCCGGCGCACTGGGCGGGCGACGACGGCATCGGGCACCGGCTGCAGCAGCACCTCGTCCTGACCGCCGTCTGTCTCCTCATCAGCTGCCTGATCGCACTGCCCGTCGCCCTCGTCCTGGGTCACCTCGGCAAGGGCGGCGCACTCGCCGTCAACCTCTCCAACGTCGGCCGCGCCGTCCCCACCTTCGCCGTGCTGGTGCTCCTGCTGCTCACCCCGATCGGCGCTTGGGGCGACGGCCCCACCGTCGTCGCTCTCGTGCTGTTCGCGGTGCCGCCGCTGCTGACCAACGCGTACGTCGGCATGCGGGGGGTCGACCCCGACGTGGTACGAGCGGCGCGGGGGATGGGCATGACCGGCCGGCAGCTGCTCCTTCGCGTGGAACTGCCGTTGTCGCTCCCCATGGTGATGGGCGGGGTGCGCATCGCCGCCGTCCAGCTCGTCGCCACCGCCACGATCGCCGCGCTGGCCGGCGGCGGCGGACTCGGCCGCATCATCACCGCGGGCTTCAACCTGGCCAGTACGCCGCAGGTCGTCGCCGGGGCCGTCCTGGTGGCCGCGTTCGCACTGGTGGTCGAGGGGATCTTCGAGACCGTCGAGCGGCTGACGCCGCGCCGGGCGGGGGACCGGCGATGAGACGGTACGCGGCGCTCGCGTCCGTCCTGCTGGTCGCCGGCTGTACGACGGGCCCCTCCCTGGAGACCCGGAGCCGGGTCACCGCGCCGCCCGGCGACAGCAGGCACCTGACCGTCGGCTCGGCCGGCTTCACCGAGAGCGACCTCCTCGCCCACATGTACGCCCTGCTGCTGAACCGGGCCGGCTACACGACCTCCCTCATCACGGTCGCCAACCGCGAACTGTACGAACCGGCGCTGGAGTCCGGGCAGATCGACGTGATCCCGGAGTACGCGGCCACCTTCGCGGACTGGCTCCAGGCGAGGACCCACGGCGCCGGGGCCGCGCCCGTCGGCTCGCCGGACCTCGCCGCCACCATGAGCGCGCTGCGGAGACTGACCGCGCCCCGCGGACTGACGGTGCTCGACCCGGGCCGCGCGGTCGACCGGAACGCCTTCGCGGTGACCCGCGCCTACGCGCGCGACCACCACCTGAGGACCCTGAGCGACCTCGGCCGCTCCGGCCTGAAGGTGCGGCTCGCGGCCGGGGACGAATGCGTGCGCCGGCCGTACTGCGCACCGGGGTTGAGGAAGACCTACGGCATCGACATCACCGGTGTCGACCCCAAGGGTGTCGGCACCACGCAGGCCAAGCGGGCCGTCCGGGACGGGCGGGACCAGATGGTGCTGACCACCACGACGGACGCCACCCTCGACGCGTTCGGGCTCGTCCTGCTCGCCGACGACAGACAGCTGCAGAACGCGGACTACGTCGTCCCGGTCGTCAACCGCGCCCGGGCGGGCGGCGTCCGTGTCACCAACGCCCTGGGCGCTCTCAACTCGGTCCTGACGACAGAAGACCTGGCGTCCCTGAACCAGCGGGTGGACAGCTGGCGGCGGCTGCCGCAGGACGTGGCCCGCGCCTACCTCAAGGACAAGGGGCTCCTTGAGTGACGCCGCGGGTGGGCCTCCTGTCCGCCCCGGAAGCCGATGAGCGACACCCAGTACGCCCGCCGCGCCCAGCAGGACGACACGACGCCCGACCGGGCGCCTCCTGTGGCTGTCGGGTCATGCCCTCCGGTGTCCGCCGCCCGGTTGTGACGCGCACACGCCCTACGTTTCGGGCGCTCTGCCGAAGCGTTCCAATAGTGCGCACAGCAGTTCCTGGTCGTCCTCCTCCAGGCAGTCCAGGAGCCGGGCGCCCACCTCGTCGGCGATCCGCGAGGCCTCGGCGAACAGGGCCCTGCCCTGTTCGGTCAGCTCCACCGCGTGGGCGCGCCGGTCGGCGGGCGAGGGCCGCCGCACGGCCAGACCACGGGCCTCCAGATCGTCGACCGTGCGCACCATCGAGGACTTGTCGCTGCCGGTGAGGTCGATGAGCCGGCGCTGGCTGAGCGCCCCGTGCCTGGCGAGGTTGAGCAGCACCCCGTAGTGCCGGCCCTCGATGCCGAGCGGACGCAGCGCCTCGGCGAACGTCCGTGCGGCCCGTCGCTGGGCGAGACGGAGCAGGGGGCCGATGCGGGCGGGACCGGCACCGGGCGCGGAGGAGGCGGAGCGGGGGGCGTTCATGGCCGCTCAGCATAGGGCAGGTCGAGATTGGTTCCCAAGAGATAGTCTCGTCTGGCACTATCTCATTCATGCCCAATCGGATCGTTCCTTCCCCGCGCCCGGTGGCGGATCCGCCCGCACCCGCCGACGGTGGCCGCCACTCGGTGCGGCCCTGGACCCTCGTGCTCTTCCGGACCGTGGTCACCTGCGAGGCCGTCCTGGCCGTCGGGCAGGCGGTACTGGCCGGGAGCTTCCTGTCCGGTCACTACGGAGCCCTCGACCTGCACGCCCTCAACGCGACCGCCACCGGGCTCACCGCCGTGGCCCAGATCGTGGCCTCGGTGCTGCTGTGGCGGCCCGGTGGCGGGCCCGGCTGGCCGGCCCTGGCGGGCGTCGCGCTGTTCGGGGCGGAGGCGGGGCAGATCGCCATGGGGTACGCGCGGGTGCTCGCCGTTCATGTCCCGCTGGGCGTGGCGATCATCGCCTGCACCTTGCTGATGCTGGTCCGGGCCTGGCGCCCGGACCGTTCCCGCCGTGCGGAGCGGCGCGCATGACCGGGGGCATCGGCCGCCGCCGACTGCTCACCGCGGCGGCCCTCGGCGGCGGCGCGCTCACCGTCGGCGGATGGGCCATGGCCTCGGGCTCGCTGACGCCCGGTCAGCCGGGGCTGCTGCTGCGCAGCCAGGCCCCCCTGCCGCCGCCGTACGCGGTGCCGCTGCCCGTGCCGTCCGTGCTCGCGCCGGTCCGCTCCGACGGCACGACGGACGTGTACGAGATCACCCAGCGGACGGCGCGCCTGCGCATCCTGCCCGGTCTGGACACCACCGCCTGGACCTACGGCGGCACCTTCCCCGGGCCCACGCTGGTCTCGCGCTCGGGGCGCCGCACGGTGGTGCGGCACCGCAACGAACTGCCGCATCCGACCGTCGTCCACCTGCACGGCGGCCACACCCCGTACGGCAGCGACGGCTACCCGACCGCGCTGATCCTGCCGCGCGGCGGCACGGCGTCCGGGGCGGGCGGCATGGCGGCGATGCCGGGGATGGCGGGGATGCCGGGCTTGGACCGGACGGCCGGTTCCCAGGACGGTGCCGCGGTCCTGCGGACGTACACGTATCCGATGGAGCAACGGGCCGCCACCCTCTGGTACCACGACCACCGCATGGGCTTCACCGGCCCGAACGTCTGGCACGGCCTCGCCGGGTTCCACCTCGTCCACGACGACGAGGAAGAGGCGCTGCCGCTGCCCAGCGGCGACCGCGACATCCCCCTGATGATCACCGACCGGTCCTTCGCGGCCGACGGCTCCTTCCGGTACCCGGCCCTGGACGCGGCACAGCACACGCCAGGCGTCAGTGCGCGCTACATGGACGGCGTCCTGGGCGACGTCATCCTCGTCAACGGGGCACCCTGGCCGGTGCTTCCGACCCGGCGGCTGCGCTACCGGCTGCGCCTGCTCAACGCCTCCAACGCCCGCCGCTACCGCCTGGCGCTCGACCCTCCGCCCCCGGGTGGCGGCGGTCTGGTGCAGATCGGCGGCGACGGTGGCCTGCTTCGGACGCCGCTCGCGCACGACACGCTGGACATCGCCCCGGCCGAACGCTTCGACGTGATCGTCGACTTCTCCCGCTACCGGCCCGGCACCCGCGTACGGCTGGTCAACCAGCTGGGCAGCGGGAGCACGGCGGCCGTGATGCGGTTCGACGTCTCCACCGGCCGGCCACCGGCCGACGACTCACGCATACCGGCACGGCTGTCCGCGATACCCACGCCGCGTCCAGACCGGGCCACGGCGGTGCGGACGTTCCACTTCCAGCGGCGCGCCGGATCCACCGGCTGGACCATCAACGGCCGCCCCTACGAGCCCGGCAGGCCCCTGGCCACCGTCCGGCTCGGCACCACCGAGGTGTGGCGGTTCGTCACCGACTTCCACCACCCCGTCCATCTCCATCTCGACCACTTCCGGGTGACCGCCCGCAACGGCCGCTCACCAGGGCCGTACGACGCGGGCTGGAAGGACACGGTCGACCTGCGCCCCGCCGAATCCGTGGAGATCGTCACCCACTTCACCGACTACCCGGGCCGCTACATGCTGCACTGCCACAACCTGGAACACGAGGACATGGCGATGATGGCCGACTTCGTCACGGAGTGAACGCGTCCGCCGAGCGGCGCAGCGTCTCGTGCAGTCCGGCCGGGGTGAGGACACCGAGGAAACACCCCCCGTCCAGGACCGCCACCCACCCGGCGTCGTGCCGGAGCATCACCTCGAACGCCTGCTTGAGTGAAGAGCCCACCGGCACCCAGCAGTCCATCCGGTGGGCGTGGTCGCGGACGAGGCCGCCGCCGGCGAGTTCCTCGGTGCCGACCCAGCCGTGCAGATGACCCTCAGGGTCGAGGACGACCGCCCGGAGTGCGCCCTCGGCGCGCAACCGGGCCTCGGCGCGCCGGGCGGGCTCGTCGAGGCGTGCGACCGGCGGCTGTTCGAGGCCGCCCGGCTGGACCTCCGTCACCGACAGGCGCTTCAGCCCACGGTCCGCGCCCACGAACGCGGCGACATACGGCGTGGCCGGCCTGCCCAGCACCGCCCCCGGCGTGTCGAACTGCTCGACGCGCCCCTGCCCGTACACCGCCATCCGGTCGCCCAGCCGCACCGCTTCCTCGATGTCGTGCGTGACCAGCAGCACCGTCTTGCGCACCGCCGCCTGCATCCGCAGGAACTCGTCCTGCAACTGCTCCCGCACCACCGGGTCGACCGCCCCGAACGGCTCGTCCATCAGCAGCACGGGCGGATCCGCGGCGAGCGCCCGCGCCACCCCCACCCGCTGCCGTTGACCGCCCGACAACTGGTCGGGATAGCGCGGCCCGTACGTCCTGGGGTCCAGGCCCACCAGCTCCAGCAGCTCGGCGGCCCGCGCCCGCGCCTTCGCCCTCTTCCAGCCCAGCAGCAGCGGGACGGTCGCCGTGTTGTCGAGCACGGTGCGATGCGGGAACAGCCCCACCTGCTGGATTACGTAGCCGATCCGGCGCCGCAATCGCACCGGATCGACGCCCGCGATGTCGTCACCGCCCACGAGCACCCGCCCGGAGGTCGGTTCCACCAGCCGGTTGACCAGCATCATCGTGGTCGTCTTGCCGCAGCCGGACGGCCCGACGAGCGTGACCAGTTCACCCTCGGCGACCTCGAAGGACAGGTCGCGCACGGCGGTCGTGCCGTCCGGATACCGCTTGGTGACCTGCTCGAACCGGATCATTCCCTCACGCTAACCGTGCCGGTCACTCACCGCTCACCAGCACCACCTCCAGGGTGCGCGGACCGTGCACCCCCTCGACCCGGTCCAGTTCGATGTCGCTCGTCGCGGACGGCCCGGAGATCCACGTCAGCGGGCGCGTCGGGTCGAGCCGTTCCAGGGCCTGGGGGACGGAGGAGACCACCTGGTCGGGGACGCGCACCACACAGATGTGGTGGTCGGGGACCAGGGTGATACGGCGGCGGCCCTGGTCCGGTGCGCCGTCCAGCACGATGGTGCCGGTCTCGGCGATGGCGACGGCGCATCCGGTGACCACGCTGTCGACGCGGTCCAGCTCGTGCGGGGTGCTCTCCGCCCGGTCGGGGACCTGCTCCACGCCCGTCAGCCAGTGCGACGGCAGTCCGGGCGGCACCAGGACGGTGCGCGCGCCGTGCGCGGCGAGCAGACCGGCCAGCACCGACGGCAGCGCGGCGGCATCGGTGCGGTGCACGATCGCCCGGTAGTCCGCCAGGTTCTCCGCCAGCAGATCGACCGCCTCCTCGACGGTGCGCTCGCCGTGCTGCCGCAGATAGTCCCGCGAAACGGCCTGATCGTACGCCGTGTCGTCCTTCGGTACGTCCGCCAGCGCGCGCCGCACCCGGCCCAGGATCTGCTCTCTGGTGTTCACTTTCCGTCGCCTCCGTCCTTGCCGCCCCGGGTCCGCTGCCACCAGTCGCGGAACGGCTCCGCCGGCACCTGCGGCAGGTCCCGGCTCGCGCTCCACGCCCGGCCCGGGCCCGGCAGCGTCCGGGGAAGGAAGCGGCGCGACCGCGACGCCAGCCGCTGACCCGTCCGCAGCGCCCCGGGGTGGCCGAACGTCCAGCGTGCCGCCCGCATCGCCGCCCGTTCGGCGGCATGTCCCTTCGCGGGCCTCAGCACGACCTTGTTGCCGCCCCGTGTCACCGGCCCGCCCTGCACGACCCGTTCCCGCAGGTGCACCAGCACCTCGGGAATGTCGATGGCGACCGGGCACACCTCGTAGCAGGCGCCGCACAGCGAGGACGCGTACGGCAGCGAGGCGTCGATCTCGCTCTGCGTGCCCCTCAGCTGGGGACTGAGGATCGCGCCGATGGGGCCCGGGTACACCGAGCCGTAGGCGTGTCCACCCGCCCGCTCGTACACCGGGCAGACGTTGAGACACGCCGAGCAGCGGATGCAGCGCAGCGCCTGGCGGCCCACCTGGTCGGCGAGCGTGTCGGCGCGCCCGTTGTCGAGCAGGACCAGGTGGAAGGTCTTCGGTCCGTCCTCGTCGGTCGTGCCGGTCCACGTGCTGGTGTACGGGTTCATGCGTTCGGCCGTGGAGGAGCGCGGCAGGGTCTGCAGGAACACCTCCAGGTCCCGCCAGGTCGGCACGATCTTCTCGATGCCGACGACCGAGATCAGCGTCTCGGGGAGGGTGACGCACATCCGACCGTTGCCCTCGGACTCCACCACGACCAGCGTGCCGGTCTCCGCGACCAGGAAGTTCGCGCCGGAGATCCCGACCTTGGCGCGCAGGAACTTCTCCCGCAGGTGCAGCCGGGCCGCCTCGGCGAGTTCGGCGGGCGTGTCGGTCAGCCCCTCGGGCGCAGGGCGGCCCCATTCGGCCATCTCCGAGCGGAAGATGTCCCGGATCTCGCCGCGGTTGCGGTGGATCGCCGGGACGAGAATGTGGGAGGGCCGGTCCTTGCCCAACTGGACGATCAGCTCGGCGAGATCGGTCTCGTAGGCGCGGATGCCCTCCGCCTCCAGGGCCTCGTTGAGGCCGATCTCCTGGGTGGCCATGGACTTGACCTTGACCACTTCGGACTCGCCGGTCGCCCTGACCAGTTCGGCCACGATCCGGTTGGCCTCGTCCGCGTCGGCGGCCCAGTGCACCACGCCGCCCGCCGCGGTGACCGACTCCTCCAACTGGAGCAGATACCGGTCGAGATGGCGCAGCGTGTGGTCCTTGATCTGCCGGCCCGCCTCCCGCAGTGCCGCCCAGTCGGACACCTCCGCGACCGCCTTGGCGCGCTTGGCGCGGATGGTGTGGGTGGCGTGGCGCAGATTGCCGCGCAGGGTCCGGTCGCGCACCGCCTCGTGCGCCGCCGCCGGGAAGGCGGGCATACCGAGATACGTTCCGCTCATACCAGCGGCTCCTCTTCCGTGCTCGCCAGGATCTCCGCGATGTGCACCGGCCGCATCCCGACCCTCATGCGCGCCATCGTCCCGCCGATGTGCATCAGGCAGGAGTTGTCGGCCGCGCACAGCACCGCCGCGCCCGTCGACTCGGCGTTGCGCACCTTGTCGACGCCCATCGCCGCCGAGACATCGGGGTTCTTCAGGGCGAAGGTGCCGCCGAAGCCGCAGCACTCCTCGGCCCCCGGCAGCTCGACCAACTCCAGCCCCTTCACCGCCTGGAGCAGCCGCCCGGGACGGTCGCCGAGGGCCAGGCCCCGCAGACCGTGGCAGGTCGGGTGGTAGGTCACCTTGTGCGGGTAGTACGCGCCGACATCGGTCACTCCCAGCACGTCCACCAGGAATTCCGTCAGCTCGTATGTCTTCGGGACCACGGGCGCCAGCGTGTCCGCGAGGGTGTCCCCGCGGCCCTCCGCCCGTGCCCGCTCGCCCATCCGCGGATACAGCTCCCGCACCATCGCCCCACAGGACCCCGACGGCGTCACGATCGCCTCATAGTCCCGGAAGACATCGGAGAACTTCACGGCGAGCGGCTCGGCCTCATGCCGGTATCCGGTGTTGTAGTGGGCCTGCCCGCAGCACGTCTGCGCCATCGGGAAGTCGACCTCGACGCCCAGTCTGGTCAGCAGTTTCACCACCGCGCGGCCGGTGTCCGGATAGAGCGTGTCGTTGACGCAGGTCAGGAACAGGGCGACACGCATCGCGGCTCCTCGGGTCGATCATCGGATGAGTGCAGGGTAGTCGGCGGGCGCGGCCTGCGGGAGACCCCGGCTCAGGGCGTGGCGAGCCGGGACTCCGCCGCGCGCCACATGGCCGTGTCGCCGCGCGGTTCGTACCGTGTGAGCGGCTGGGTGGCGGCGAGCAGCCGGCGCATCTCGGCCCGGTCGCCGGCGAGCCCGTGGGCGCGGGCCTGGACGAGTACGTTCCCGAGGGCCGCCGCCTCCGTCGGACCGGCCACCACCGGCAGCCCGCAGGCGTCTGCGGTGAGCTGGCACAGCAGGGCGTTGCGGGTGCCGCCCCCGACGATGTGCACCACGTCCACCGGGTGGTCGGCGAGCCGCTGGGCCTCGGACACGGCCCGGCGGTGGGCGAGCGCGAGGGAGTCGAGGATGCACCGCGTGACCTCGGCGGGGGAGTCCGGCACCGGCTGCCCCGAGGCCCGGCACGCCTCGGCGATGCGCGCCGGCATCCGCCGGGGCGCCAGGAACGCCGCATCGCCCGCGTCCACCACGGACCGCAGCGCCGGGACCTCGGCGGCGGCCGACAGCAGTCCGGGCAGGTCCGGGTCGCCCCATTCCCGTACGCACTCCTGGAGCAGCCACAGTCCCATGATGTTCCGCAGATAGCGGATCGTGCCGTCCAGGCCGAGCTCGTTGGTGAAGTTGGCGGCCCGGCTCCCCTCGGTCAGCACGGGCGCCTGGAGCTCAAGGCCGGCCAGCGACCACGTGCCGGTGCAGATGTAGGCGAACCGCTCACCTGCGGCCGGTACGGCGGCCACCGCGGACGCCGTGTCGTGCGAACCCACGGTGGTCACCGGCACGGGACCCTTCAGACCCGTCTCGTCCAGCACCTCGGGCCGCAGCACACCGGCCGGGTCGCCGGGCCGGCGCAGCGGTGCGAACAGGCTCAGGTCGATGTCCAGCCGGGCCGCGACGCCGTACGCCCAGTCGCGCGTGCGGGGGTCGATGAGCTGGGTGGTGGAGGCGTTGGTCAGCTCGGTGCCCTGCTCGCCCGTCAGCCAGTACGTCAGCAGGTCCGGGATGAGCAACAGGCGCTCGCCCTGGGCGAGTTGGGCGGTGGAGCGGGCCGCGGTCAGCTGGTACAGCGTGTTGAAGGGCGCGTACTGCAAGCCGGTCGCGGCGTACAGCTCGTCCGCGGGGACGGTCGCCCAGACCTTCTCCGCGATCCCCTCCGTGCGCGCGTCCCGGTAGTGCACCGGGTTGCCGAGCAGGGCTCCGTCCGCGTCCAGCAGGCCGTAGTCCACGGCCCAGCTGTCGATGCCGACCGAGTCGACCCGGCCGGCCGCGCGCAACCCTTCGAGGACGCCCGCGTACAGCGACAGGATGTCCCAGCGCAGCCCCTCGGGGACCCGTACGGGCCGGTTCGGGAAGCGGTGCGCCTCGGTCAGCTCCAGGGTGCCGGGGCCCACGCGGCCGACCATGACGCGCCCGCTGGACGCCCCGAGGTCGACCGCGGCGTACGACTGCACGGCGCTCACCGCAGGAAGGCGGCCGCGACGCCGGCGTCGACCGGGATGTGCAGTCCCGTGGTGTGGGTGAGGTACCCGCCGGTCAGCGCGAACACGGCGTTCGCGGCGTGCTCCGGCAGCACCTCCCGCTTGAGGATGGTCCGCTGGGCGTAGAACTCGCCGAGCTTCTCCTCCGGCACCCCGTACACGGCCGCGCGCTGCGCGCCCCAGCCGCCCGCGAAGATGCCCGAGCCGCGCACCACCCCGTCCGGGTTGACCCCGTTCACGCGGATGCCGTGCTCCCCCAGCTCGGCGGCCAGCAGCCGCACCTGGTGCGCCTGGTCGGCCTTGGTCGCGGAGTAGGCGATGTTGTTGGGCCCGGCGAAGACGGCGTTCTTGGAGGCGATGTAGACGATGTCGCCGCCCAGCTCCTGGGCGATCATCACGCGGGCGGCCTCGCGGGAGACGAGGAAGGAGCCGCGGGCCATGATGTCGTGCTGGAGGTCCCAGTCCCTCGCCGAGGTCTCCAGCAGCGGCTTGGAGATGGAGATGCCGGCGTTGTTGACCACGAGGTCGACGCCGCCGAAGGCCAGCACGGCGGCCTTGAAGGCGTCCGCGATCTGCTCCTCGGAGGTGACGTCGACCGTCACGGCGACGGCCTTGTCCGGCCCGCCCAGCTCCTCGGTCACGGCGGCGGCGTTCTCGGCGTTCAGGTCGGCGACGACGACGCAGGCGCCCTCGGCCACCAGCCGCTGCGCGATCGCCTTGCCGATCCCGCTGCCGGCCCCCGTCACCAGCGCCACCCGCGTGGCGAGCGGCTTGGGCTTCGGCATCCGCTGGAGCTTGGCCTCCTCCAGCGCCCAGTACTCGATGCGGAACTTCTCGGACTCCTCGATCGGTGCGTACGTCGACACGGCCTCGGCGCCGCGCATCACCTTGATCGCGTTGACGTAGAACTCGCCGGCCACGCGGGCGGTCTGCTTGTCCTTGCCGAAGGAGAACATGCCGACGCCGGGCACGAGCACGATCGCCGGGTCGGCCCCCCGCATGGCGGGGGAGTCGGGCAGAGCATGCCTCTTGTAGTAGGCGGCGTACTCCTCGCGGTAGGCGGCGTGCAGTTCCTTCAGCCGGGCGACGGCCTCGTCCAGCGGCGCCGTCGGCGGCAGGTCGAGGACCAGCGGACGGACCTTGGTGCGCAGGAAGTGGTCCGGGCAGGAGGTGCCGAGCGCGGCGAGCCGAGGGTGCTCGGCCCGCGCCACGAAGTCGAGGACGACCTCGGAGTCGGTGAAGTGCCCGACCTGCGGCTTGTCCTGTGAGGCGATCGCCCGGACGTGCGGCGCGAGGGCCGCGGCCCGCTCCCGGCGCTCGGCCTCGGGCGGGGCCTCGTACCCCTCGATCACCGGCCCGAACGGCTCGGGCTTGCCCCGCTCGGCGAGGAAGGCCTCGGCGGTGCGGATGATGTGCAGCGAGTTGCGCTCGCACTCCTGCGAGGTGGCTCCCCAGGCAGTGATCCCGTGCCCGCCCAGGACGCAGCCGATGGCCTGCGGGTTGGCCTCCTTGATGGCGGCGATGTCCAGCCCGAGCTGGAACCCGGGCCGCCGCCACGGCACCCACACCACGGTGTCGCCGAAGCACTCCGCGGTCAGCTTCTCCCCGTCGGCCGCGCAGGCGAGCGCGATCCCGGAGTCGGGGTGGAGGTGGTCGACGTGGGCCGCGTCCACGAGACCGTGCATGGCGGTGTCGATGGAGGGGGCGGCCCCGCCCTTGCCGTGCAGACAGTAGTCGAACGCGGCGACCATCTCGTCCTCGCGCTCGACACCGGGGTAGACGTCGACGAGGGCCCGCAGCCGGTCCAGCCGCAACACGGCCAGCCCGGCCTCGGTCAGGGTCCCGAGATCACCCCCGGACCCCTTGACCCACATCAGCTCGACGTCGCCCCCGGTCACGGGATCGGTGTCGGTGCCCTTGGCGGAAGCGTTGCCGCCGGCGTAGTTGGTGTTACGGGGATCGGAACCGAGCCGATGGGAACGGGCGAGGAGAGCGGCGGCTTCGGAGTGGGTTGCCATGAGGATTCAGTCCTTAACCGAAAGAGAGTGGTGGAGCGCCCCATCAGGGGCGCGGGGCTGTATCTATGTGCGGCTCCGGCGCGATGGGGGTCCCCCCTTTTCGAGCGAAGCCGAGAACTTGGGGGAGCGACAAGCCACATACGGCCCGCGGCCCGGAACCGGGCGCACCCGGCAGACGCAACCCGGCGCCTACGCCCCCCAACCGGCCTGCTGACCGCCCACCCGCTCCTCAACGATCTTCTGAGCCCATCCGGACCGGGCATACGCACCCACGGGGTCGGGGTCCAGCCCCATCTCCTCCCGCACCTCCGCCAGCAGCGGACGAACGTCCGTGTTGTACGCGTCCATCAGCACGGCATTGGCCCCGAGCACATCCCCGACCCGCTGCGCAGCAGCCAGCGCGTCCCGGTCCACCAGGAGCCCCTTGGCCGTGGCCTCCTGCACGTTCATCACCGAGCGGATGATCGCCGGGATCTTGGCTTCGATGTTGTGGCACTGGTCGAGCATGAAGGCGACCTCGGAGGTGAGCCCGCCCCCGCGCACCACCTCGTACATGATCCGGAACAGCTGGAACGGATCCGCAGCCCCGACCATCAGGTCGTCGTCCGCGTAGAACCGCGAGTTGAAGTCGAACCCCCCGAGCTTGCCCTCCCGCAGCAGCGTCGCCACGATGAACTCGATGTTGGTGCCCGGTGCGTGATGCCCGGTGTCCACCACGACCTGCGCCTTCGGCCCCAGCTTCAGGCAGTGCGCGTACGCCGTCCCCCAGTCCGGTACGTCCGTCGTGTAGAAGGCCGGCTCGAAGAACTTGTACTCCAGCAGCATCCGCTGCCCCTCGCCCAGCCGCTCGTACACCTCGGCCAGGCCCTCCGCGAGCCGGTCCTGCCGCTCACGGATGTCGTCCTGCCCGGGGTAGTTCGTCCCGTCCGCGAACCACAGCTTCAGGTGCGTCGACCCGGTGGCGTCCATGATGTCGACGCACTCCAGCAGATGATCGACGGCCTTGCGCCGTACCGCCGCGTCCGGATGGCAGATGCTGCCGAGCTTGTAGTCGTCGTCCTGGAAGGTGTTGGAGTTGATCACGCCGAGCCTCACGCCGCGCTCCTGCGCGTACTTGGCGAGCGCCGCGTAGTCGTCCACCTTGTCCCACGGGATGTGCAGCGCCACGGTGGGCGCGACGCCCGTGAACTCGTGCACCTTCGCCGCGTCGTCCAGCTTCTCGCGCGGATCGCGGGGGACCCCGGCTTGCGCGAACACCTTGAAGCGCGTGCCCGAGTTCCCGTACGCCCATGACGGCGTCTCGACGGCCTGGGTCTTCAGAGCGGCCTTCACCGCGGCGAGCTCGGTCACTTGGGGGCTCCTGTGGCATCGGTGGGCATCGGTGGGGGACACCGTGCGTGAAACGATTCAGAATGGGAAGCTAAGAGGCTCCACCTGGGGTGTCAAGGCTTACGGCGAGCCGATCTCGCCGTGACCACGGTCCATCAAAATTTTTTCGAGGCGACCCCATTGACGTGACATGGCTGGCCCGCCTAACGTCCCGGCAACCACGTTGAAACCTTTCACGACGCCGTGAGGACGACCTGCCGGCGTCGTCGAGGAGCCCCCATGACCCACCCGTCCGACACGGGTCCGGCCCCGGTGCTGGCGCTCAGGGACATCTCCAAGTCCTTCGGCGCGGTGCGCGCCCTGAGAGACGTGTCCCTGGAACTGTTCCCCGGCGAGGTGCACGCCCTCGCCGGCGAGAACGGCGCGGGCAAGTCGACCCTCATCAAGACGCTCGCCGGTGTGCACCGACCGGATGCCGGTCAGGTGCTGCTCGACGGTGAGCCGACCGTCTTCCACGGCCCGGCCGACGCCCGGGACGCCGGTATCGCCGTGATCTACCAGGAACCGACCCTCTTCCCCGACCTGTCGATCGCCGAGAACATCTTCATGGGCCGCCAGCCCCGCAAGGCGCTCGGCCGGATCGACCACAAGGCCACGAACGCGGCCACCGCGGCCCTGATGCGGCGCCTGGGCGTCGACCTCGACCCCGAGCGCCCGGCGCGCGGCCTGTCCATCGCGGACCAGCAGATCGTGGAGATCGCCAAGGCGCTCTCCTTCGACGCCCGCGTCCTGATCATGGACGAGCCGACCGCGGCCCTCACCGGCAGCGAGGTGGCCCGGCTCTTCGGCGTCGTGCGCACCCTGCGTGAGCAGGGCGCGGCGGTGCTGTTCATCTCCCACCGGCTGGAGGAGATCTTCGAGATCTGCCAGCGGGTGACCACCCTGCGCGACGGCGCCTGGATCGCCGGCGAACCGCTGGAGGGGATGACCGAGGACGACCTCGTCCGCCGCATGGTCGGCCGCGACCTCGACGAGCTGTACCCCAAGCAGGACGTGGAGCCGGGGGAGGTCGCCCTGAGCGTACGGCGGCTGACCCGGGAGGGCGTCTTCACCGACGTGTCGTTCGACGTGCGGCGCGGTGAGATCGTCGGTCTCGCCGGGCTCGTCGGCGCCGGCCGGACCGAGGTCGCGCGCGCCGTCTTCGGCATCGACCGCTGGGACGCGGGCGAGGTCGAGGTCGACGGCAGGACCCTCACCAACGGCGCGCCCTCCATCGCGATGGCCGCCGGGCTCGCCCTGGTCCCCGAGGACCGGCGCGCCCAGGGCCTGGTGATGGACATGTCCATCGAACGCAACATCGGTCTGACCGGTCTGCGCACGACCGTGAAGGCCGGGCTCGTGGACCGCGGCGCCGAACGCAGCCGCTCCCTCGACTGGGCCGTCAAGCTCCGGGTCAAGTACGCCCGGATCGCGGACGCCGTCTCCACGCTGTCCGGCGGCAACCAGCAGAAGGTGGTCCTCGCCAAGTGGCTCGCCACCGGCCCGAAGGTGCTGATCGTCGACGAGCCGACCCGCGGCATCGACGTCGGCACGAAGGCAGAGGTGCACCGGCTGCTCAGCGAGCTGGCCGCGGACGGCGTGGCCGTCCTGATGATCTCCTCCGACCTGCCCGAGATCCTCGGCATGGCCGACCGCGTGCTCGTGATGCACGAGGGCCGGCTCACCGCCGAGATCCCGCGCTCCGAAGCCACCGAGGAAACCGTGATGGCCGCAGCCACCGGGAGGGTTGCCGCATGACGGTGACCGCACCCGACGAGGCCCCCGTGACCGATATGCAGAAGTCCAGCGGCACCCGGCTGGTCGACCGCGTGTTCAAGATGCGTGAACTCGCCATCCTGGTCGTCTTCCTGGTGATGATCATCGTCACCCAGCTCGGCAACAGGGACTTCCTCTCCGAGCAGGGCATCAAGGACCTGCTGCTGAACGCGACCATCCTGGTGCTGGTCGCGACCGGCCAGTCCCTGGTCGTCATCACCCGCAACGTCGACCTGTCGGTCGGCTCCACCCTCGGCATCAGCGCCTTCGCGACCGGCACGTATCTGCACGGGGGTGGCAACCCCGTCGTGGGGGTGGTGCTGGCGATCCTGCTCGGCGTCGGCTTCGGTCTGCTCAACGGGCTGCTCGTCAGCCTCGGCCAGGTGCCCGCCCTCGTCGTCACCCTCGGCACCCTCTACATCATCCGCGGCATCGACTCCATCTGGGTCGGCTCGCGGCAGATCACGGCGGCCGACCTGCCCGGCGGGTTCGTCGACTTCGGGTCCGGAGGCATCTTTGCCGTCCCCTGGCTGGCCCTCATCGCCCTGGTCGTCCTGGTCGCGACCGCCTACTACCTCAAGCACTTCGGCAGCGGACGCGAACTGTACGCGCTCGGCTCCAACCCGGAGGCCGCCCGCCTCGCCGGCATCCCCGTGCGCAAGCGGATCCTGACCGCGTACACCTTCTGCGGCGGCCTGGCCGGGCTCGCGGGCGCCCTGTACCTGGCCCGGTTCGGCAACGTCGACTCCGGCACCGGCAACGGCTACGAACTCACCGTCGTCAGCGCCGTCGTGGTCGGCGGCGTGGTCTTCACCGGCGGCTCCGGCAGCGTCTACGGCGCGGCCCTCGGCGCCCTGCTGCTGACCTCCATCAACAGCGTGCTGCCCGCCCTCGGTGTCAGCTCCGTCTGGGTGCTCGCCATCAACGGCGTCCTGCTCCTGCTCGCCATCGCGGTCGACCGGATCGTCGCGCTGCGGGTGGCCTCCGCCCTGAAGAAGACGACCGCGAAGAAGACGGCCCTGAAGAAGGAGAACGCCCGCCATGCCTGACTCCTTGACGCGCGCGATCCGCTGGGACACGGTCGTCGTCGCCCTCCTCGTCGTCCTCCTGCTGCTGTCGTTCGGTTTCGTCGACGGCTTCGGCAATGCCCTCAACCTGTCGTTCCTCATCGGCAACACCCTGCCGATCGCGCTGATCGCGCTGCCCATGACCCTGCTCGTGGTCGCGGGTGAGATCGACCTGTCCGTCGCCTCCACGGCCGGGCTGGCGGGCGCGGTGATGGGCAAACTGTGGAACGACGGCATGGCGATCGAGACGATCATCCCGCTCTGCCTCCTGCTGGGCGTGGTGTGCGGGCTGGTCAACGGCCTGCTGGTGACCCGGCTCGGGCTGCCCTCCCTGGCCGTCACCATCGGCACCCTCGCCGCCTACCGGGGTATCGCACAGATCGTGCTCGGCGCCGACGCGGTGACCGACTTCCCCACCCCGTACCTGAACTTCGCTGCCGGACGCATCGGCGAGAGCTTCCTCCCGCAGGCGTTCCTGCCCTTCCTGGTGCTGCTCGCGATCGCCGTGGTCATCCTGCACGCCACCCCGTTCGGCCGCTCGCTGTTCGCCGTCGGAGCCAGCGAGGAGGCGGCGCGGTTCGCCGGCATCCGGGTCAGGCGCGCCAAGCTGATCCTGTTCACCGCGACCGGCTTCATGGCCTCCCTCACCGGCGTCTTCTGGGCGCTGCACTACGCCAGCGCCCGCTACGACAACGCCACCGGTCTCGAACTCTCCGTCGTCGCGGCCGTCCTGCTCGGCGGCATCGACTTCGACGGCGGCAAGGGCACACTCGGCGGCGCCATCGCGGGAGTGTTCCTGCTGGGCGCTCTGCAGAACGTGATGAGCCTCGTCAACGTCTCCGCACAGTCGCAGATCGTCGTCACCGGCGTCCTGCTCGTCGTCTCCGTGCTCGGCCCCCGCGTCGCGCGCCAGATCTCCGTAGCGAGGGCGGGCCGTCGAGCCGCGTAAGCGGTCCGCTGGATCGGCCGTTCGAAAAAGCTGCCGGCCGTCCGTGGCTGGTCGCTCCCCCAAGTTCTCGGCTTCGCTCGAACAGCGGGGACCCCCATCGCGGCGGAGCCGCATATCGATACCGCCCCGCGCCCCTTTGGGGCGCTCCCACTCACCCGCGTAAAAAGGACCCGTCATGCGCAAGTCATCCCTCCGCCGCACCTGCGCGGCCCTCGCCGCCGTCACCTCCCTCGCGCTCGCCGCGACCGCCTGCGGCGGCACCACCAAGAAGGACGTCGCGAGCGAGAGCGCCGCCCCCGCCGACTCGGGTGCCAAGGCGAACCCGAACGCCGCCACCAAGAAGGGCCTGACCGTCGGCTTCCTGCCCAAGCAGGTCAACAACCCGTACTTCACCTCCGCCGACAACGGCGGCAAGAAGGCCCTTGAGGAACTGGGCTCGAAGTACAAGGAGGTCGGCCCGTCCAGCGCCACCGACACCAGCGGCCAGGTCTCCTACGTCAACACGCTCACCCAGCAGCAGGTCAACGCGATGGCCGTGTCCGCGCAGGACCCGGGCGCCCTGTGCACCGCGCTCAAGCAGGCCATGAGCAACGGCATCAAGGTCGTCACCTACGACTCCGACACCAAGCCCGACTGCCGCAACGCCTTCCTCTCGCAGGCCTCCGCCGAGGACCTGGGCCGCACCGAGGTGCAGCTGCTCGCCCAGCAGATCGGTTACAAGGGCGAGATCGCGATCCTGTCCGCCGCGCAGACCGCGACGAACCAGAACACCTGGATCGGCTACATGAAGGACGAGCTGAAGGATCCCAAGTACAAGGACATCAAGCTCGTCAAGATCGCCTACGGCAACGACGACGCCCAGCAGTCCTTCCAGCAGACCCAGGGCCTGCTCCAGCAGTACCCGAACCTGAAGGGGATCATCTCCCCGACCACCGTCGGCATCAAGGCTGCCGCTCAGTACCTGTCCGGCTCCAAGTACAAGGGCAAGGTCAAGCTGACCGGCCTCGGCACCCCGAACGACATGCGCCAGTACGTCAAGAACGGCACCGTCGAGGCGTTCGAGCTGTGGGACCCGGCCAAGCTCGGCGATCTGGCCGCCCGCACCGCGGTCGCCCTGGCGTCCGGGCAGATCACCGGCAAGGGGGGCGAGACCTTCAAGGCCGGTGACACCACGTACACCATCGGCAAGGACGGCGTGATCAACCTCGGCAAGCCGACCGTGTTCGACAGCAAGAACATCGACCGGTTCAACTTCTGACACCGGGAGCGGTACTTCATGCAGCGCGTCTGTTTCCTGCTCAAGGTCCGCGAGGACCGGATCGCCCAGTACCGCGAACGCCACGCCGCCGTGTGGCCGGAGAATGCTCGAAGCGCTCTCGGCCACCGGCTGGCACCCCTGCACTCCTTCTTCACCTGGCGCGAGCAGAACGCCGCCGTGATGTGCTCCGGCGGCGGCATCACCAACCACGACACCGGCTACGTCTACTCCACCGACCGCGGCCGCACCTGGCGCAACGACGCCGGCGCCCTCGTCGCCGCCACCGGCACCTCCGACACGGTCGCCGTCACGGACGCGGGGCTCGTCGTGGACCCGCTCAACCCCGACCACTCCCTGATGAACCAGGAGAGCCAGTTCACCGACTCGGCCGGTCTGCCGCACGCGATCATCTCTTACGTCCCCGGCCGCTTCGGCCAGTGCACCACGGACCACGTCGCCGACCGCACCGCGAACGGCCGCGCCTTCCACGTCCGCAAGAACTCCTCCGGAACCTGGCAGAAGACCGAGATCCCGGTCCCCCTGAACTCCAGCCAGCGCACCAAGCTGGTACTCGACAAGTACGACAACGCCTACGCCGTCCTCCCCTACGGGCGCATCGCCGGCGCGTCGAAGTCCTCCGGCCACTCGGACTGGACGCTGCTGTACGACGGCAGCGGCCTGAACGCCTTCGGCGAGGTCGTGATCGACGAGATGCGGGTGAAGGCGGACACCACCCTGTCCTTCATGTGCCAGGAGAAGTCCAGCGGTACGACACCCTCGGCGCTCCACGTCGTCGACTTCGCCCTGCCCTCGTGACCGGATCCGCCGTGCGGGGCGGTGGCGATAGTGTGAAGCCCGCCCCGCCGCCCCTCGTCTCCCTGGAGGTCCCCGCCTGATGGCCCAGTCGGTGGGTATCAAGGACGTCGCCCGCGCCGCCGGAGTCTCCGTCGGCACGGTCTCGAACGTCATCAACCGGCCGGAGACGGTCGCCTCCGAGACCCGTGCCCGTGTGCTGTCCGCGATCGACCGGCTCGGCTACGTCCGCAGCGAGTCGGCGCGGCAGCTGCGGGCCGGGCGCAGCCGGATCATGGGCCTGCTCGTCCTCGACATGGGCAACCCGTTCTTCGTGGACGTGGCCCGTGGCGCCGAGCGGGCCGCCCGGGACGCCGGGCTCGGCGTGATGGTCTGCAACAGCGCGCAGAGCGCCGCCGAGGAGGCCGAGTACCTGGCGCTCTTCGCCGAGCAACGTGTGCGCGGCGTGCTGCTCACCCCCGCCGACGCGACCGGACGCAACATCGAGACGTTCCGTCGCCACGGCATCCCGTTCGTGCTCGTGGACCGGGTCGCCGAGGGCACCACCGAGTGCTCGGTGTCGGTCGACGACGTGGCGGGCGGCGCCCTGGCCGTGCGGCACCTCGTGGACGCCGGGCACCGCTTCATCGCCTACGTCAGCGGGCCGCCCGGCCTCAACCAGGTCAGGGACCGCCGCACCGGCGCCCTGAACGCGCTGGCCGAGGCCGGGCTCGGCCCCGAGGCGCTGCGGGAACTGCCGACCGAGCGGCTCGACGTCGCCGCGGGCCGGGACGCCGGTGCCCGGCTCCTCGGACTCGCCGACCGCCCGACCGCCGTCTTCTGCGCCAACGACCTGCTCGCCCTCGGTGTCCTGCAGGCCATGTTCGCGGCCGGCGTCAGCGTCCCCGACGACCTCGCCATCGTCGGCTACGACGACATCGAGTTCGCCGCGGCCGCCGCCGTGCCGCTCACCTCCGTACGGCAGCCCGCCGTCACCATGGGCGCCCTCGCCGCCGAACTCCTCCTGGAGGAGACCGAGGCCGAGGCGGCCGAGTCGGGAACTCGCCCGCACGAACACCGGCGGGTCGTGCTCCAGCCGGAGCTGGTGGTGCGCAACTCCAGCCTGTCCGCGCGCTGACCGGCACCCGGCGCCCCGGGGAACCGGCTGAACGACCGGTCAGTACGGATTCCTTGATCCCGGGCGCCCGCGCCCCGCGACCATGTGCTGGACTGGGACGCGGCCTGGAATCCGTCCGTCCCGGGGAGTTCCGTTGACCCACAGCTACCGCCAGCCCGGCGTCGTCCTCACCGACCGCCGCTTCACCGTCCCCCTGGACCACGACGACCCCGACGGCGAGACCGTCGAGCTGTACGCGCGGGAGGTCGTGGCGAGCGACAAGGCGGACGACGACCTGCCCTGGCTGCTCTACCTCCAGGGCGGACCCGGCTTCGGCGCGCACCGCTTCATCGGCAAGCAGGCCTGGCTCGGCCGCGCCCTTCAGGAGTTCCGCGTTCTCCTGCTCGACCAGCGCGGCACCGGCGCCTCCACGCCCGCCAACCGGCAGACCCTCCCGCTGCGCGGCGGCCCCCGCGTACAGGCCGACTACCTCACCCACTTCCGCGCCGACTCCATCGTCCGCGACTGCGAGACCATCCGCCCCCAGGTCACCGGCGGCGCCCCCTGGACGGTCCTCGGGCAGAGCTTCGGCGGCTTCTGCACCGTCACCTACCTGTCGACGGCCCCGGAAGGCCTGCGCGCCGCACTGATCACCGGCGGCCTGCCCGCCCTCGACGCGCACGCCGACGACGTCTACCGGGCCGCCTACCCGCGCATCGAACGCAAGGTCGCCGCCCACTACGCCCGCTACCCGCAGGACGTCGAGCGCGTCCGCCGCATCACCGAGTACCTGCTGCGGCACGAGCCGGTCCTGAACGGCGGCTACCGGCTCACCGTGGAGGCGTTCCAGTCACTCGGCATCCTGCTCGGCGGCAGTGAGGGCAGCCACCGCCTGCACTTCCTCCTCGAGGACGCCTTCGTCCGCACCCCCCAGGGACTTGAGCTATCCGACGCCTTCCAGGAGGAGGTGCACCACTTGCTGTCGTTCGCGGGCCACCCCCTGTACGCGCTGGTCCACGAGGCGATCTACGGCCAGGACGAGCGCCCCACCGCCTGGTCGGCGGAGCGGGTGCGGGCCGAGTTCCCGCAGTTCGACGCGGCGAAGACGCTCACGGGCGACGGGCCGGTGCTGTTCACGGGCGAGTCCGTGCACCCGTGGATGTTCGACACCGACCCGGCGCTGCGCCCGCTGCGCGAGACCGCTCACCTGCTCGCCGAACGCGCCGACTGGACACCGCTGTACGACCGCGCCCGCCTCGCCGCCAACGAGGTGCCCGTGGCCGCGGCGATCTACCACGACGACATGTACGTCGACACCGCCCACGCGCTGGACACCGCCCGCGCGATCCGCGGCCTGCGCACCTGGGTGACGGACGAGTTCGAACATGACGGTGTCCGTGCGGGCGGCCCGCGCGTCCTGGACCGCCTGCTGGCGCTGGCGCGGGACGGGGTCTGACGCCCCCTGGGCGTCGGCGGCCGCACCGGTCACGGATGCCCGCCGCATCCGCACGCCCGCGTGGCGGACGCCGCGCCCTCCTGGGGCGGCTCGGCCTGCGAGGCCGCCTCACGGACGGCGGCCAGCAGGCGTTCCCGCTCCGGGCGGTCGATCCACCGGCCGTCCACGACCACGCCGTGGATCCGCGGCGTGTTGCGGATGTCGCGCAGCGGGTCGGCGTCCAGCACCACGAGGTCGGCGGCCTTTCCCCGCTCCACGGCGCCGACCGAGTCGAGGCCGAGCGTGCGGGCAGCGTCCCGTGTGGCCGACCGCAGGACCTGCCCCGGGGTCAGGCCCGCCTCGACGAGCAACGCCAGTTCGTCATGGAGGGCGAACCCCGGCACCCGATAGCCGGTTCCGGTGTCCGTGCCGGCCGGCAGTGGCACACCCGCCGCGTGCAGTTCCCTCACCAGCCGCTGCCGATGGGCGTAGATCGCCCGGATGCGGCGGGCCTCCTCGGGCGTCCGCCCGCCGGTCAGGGCCCGCAACTGCTCGGGCCACGACTCCACCTGCCAGGCCGGAAGGTACTTCCAGTCCCCGCCCCTGTCCGGCACCTGGTCGGGCAGCTCCAGCGTGTGGTGCACGCTCAGCGTCGGGACGACCGCCGTCCCGCCCGCCGCCAGCCGCCGGAAGACCGCGTCCGCCCTGCGCGGGCCGTATCCGCGGACCGCCTTCCACTGGAGCGGATGCACCTGCTGGAACCAGCTGTGGTAGCGGGACGGGCTGCTGGGATCGCTCGCGTCGACATGGACGGCGGCCAGCCCGCGCCGGACCTCCGCCTCGTGCGCCGAGGTCGACAGCAGCAGGGCGTGCAGATGCTCGATGCTGTGCTGACCGGCGTCGCCGGCCTCGGTGATGCGTACGACGTCGGGGCAGTGGCCGAGGAACGGGATGCTCTGGCGCCTGGCCTCGTGGGCGATGGCCCAGTAGGACTCCCGGGACAGCCGGGAGTACACCTTGACGAAGTCCGCGCCCTCCCGCTTGACCCGGCGCACGGCACGACGGGCGTCGGCCGCGTTCGTCACCTCGATGTGCTCGCCCACGTCCTGGGCCCACAGCGACGGCTGCCCGTCGACGATCGGGCTGCCGATGAGCCACCTGGGGCCGAGCAGCGTGCCGTTCAGGATCTGTTGCCGCCACGCGTGGTGGACGGGCTTGCCCCACATCTCGCGCACCGTGGTCACCCCCGCGAGCGGGTACAGCGGGGGGATCACCGCGTCCGGGCCGTCGCTGTGGGTGTGCGCCTCGATCAGTCCCGGATCAGGTACTTGCCGGTCAGGTCGACGGTCCGGACGCCGGGCCGGGGCCTTGTGCGCGCGCTGGGCGCCAGCCCGGTGATCCGGCCGGCCTCGACGACGACCGTCATGTCGGGCGCGGCGGACCCGCCGGAACCGTCGATGACGGTGACGTGGATGAAGGCGATCGCGGTGTCCGCGGCCCCCGACGTTCCGCGGGCCGCGGGACGGCTGCCGGGCGCGGCGGTCGCCGTGCCGCTGAGCGCGGCCCCCGCCACCGCCGCCGCCCCGGCCACGAAACTCCTTCGCCCCAGACCCGGTTGGTTCTTCTCGGTCATGTCCTTCGCCCCCTCGTGCTCTCGTGTTCGCTACGACTCTGGAGCGGACGGGGCGGCAGCACAGTGGGCCGAGCCGGTGGATCAGGGGGTGGTGTCGGCACCACCCCTGTGGTGCAGGTCAGCGGCCGCCGCGCGGGCGGGTCAGGGTGAACCGGTCGACGGGCAGCGGGCAGCATCGCCGCGTTCGCCGCCGGACCTCGCGGTGGCCTTCCTGACCAGGTATTTCGAGACCCACTCCCTGACTCCCTTCGCCGTCTACTGCGCCCTCGCCGGCCTGGGCGGCCGCGCGTACTTCATCACCCTCGCCTGACGGGCGGAGAGGAGCGCGGCGCTACCCTGCGGCCATGACCGAGCCACGGAACGAGCCGCTCAAGTCCATGCCGGACGACTGGCGCCGCGCCCTCGCCGTCGTCGCCCACCCCGACGACCTCGAGTACGGCTGCGCGGCGGCCATTGCCGGGTGGACCGACGGCGGCCGCGAGGTCGCGTATCTCCTCGCCACCCGCGGTGAGGCCGGGATCGACTCGCTGGAGCCGTCCGTGTGCGGACCGCTGCGGGAGCGGGAGCAGCGGGCGAGCGCCGCGGTGGTCGGCGTGTCCACGGTGGAGTTCCTGGACCACCGGGACGGGGTCATCGAGTACGGGGTCGCGCTGCGCCGGGACATCGCGGCGGCGATCCGCCGTCACCGCCCCGAGCTGGTGATCACCATCAACCACCGCGACACCTGGGGCGGCGTCGCCTGGAACACCCCGGACCACGTGGCCGTGGGACGCGCCACCCTGGACGCGGCCGCGGACGCCGGCAACCGGTGGATCTTCCCCGAGCTCACCGAGCGCGGACCGGAGCCCTGGGACGGCGTCCGCTGGGTCGCCGTCGCCGGTTCCGCGCAGCCCACCCACGCCGTGGACGCGGCGGCGGGGCTCGAACGCGCGGTGCGGTCACTCCTCCGACACCGCACCTACCTCGAGGCGTTGACCGACGAGGACCCAGAGACCTATGCCCGGTCCTTCCTCACCGCCCAGACCCAGGCCGCGGGGGAGCGGTTCGGCGGGACACCGGCCGTGGCTTTCGAGCTGTTCGGCCGCTAGCCCGGCCGCTCAGCCGCCCGCTCAGCCGCCCGCTCGGCCGCTGAGCAGGCGGCTGCGGCCACTCAGACGTTCGCCCCGTCCACTCGGCCGGTCGTGCGCAGCGGTGCCACCGCCCGTCCGTCCGGCAGCAGTTCGCCGGTGTCGTCGAAGACGATGGTGCCGTTGCACAGCCGGTACCACCCCTGTTCGGGGTGGCCGGAGACGATGACCGCCGCGTCGTGGTCGGGGCGGTCGGCCGATGGGCAATCGGGCCGGTGCGTGCACATGACGTCTCTCCAGGGGTCGTACGAGGTCTGCCTCTGTGGTAGCGGAGTTTGTTTTCGTACGAGTGAGAGGACCCCCACGGTCCAGGAAACTCAACGGTGAGCTTTCCCGGTCCCGCGGTGCTCCGTTGCTGTGCTGTCCATGAGGCGACCGTACGTGCGCCGTGTTCCCACGGCCACCCACCGGCCACCGGGCGGGTGCCGTCCCGGCATGCGAACGCCCGATTAGGGTGACGTCATGCACGCACCCTCCACCGACCGTTCCGACCTGCGCGGCGACTGCGGATCCTGCTTCGCCCTGTGCTGTGTCGCGCTGCCCTTCGCCCGCTCCGCCGACTTCGCGGTCGACAAGGACGCCGGAACGCCGTGCCGCAACCTCCAGGGCGACTTCCGCTGCGGTGTCCACTCCGAGCTGCGGCAGCGCGGCTTCTCCGGCTGCACGGTCTACGACTGCTTCGGTGCGGGGCAGAAGGTCTCGCAGATCACCTTCGGCGGGCGGGACTGGCGCTCGGGCGACCGGGAGCACGCCCGGCGGATGTTCGGCGTGTTCCCCGTCGTGCGGCAACTCCACGAGCTGCTCCGGTACCTGACCGAGGCGCTCACCCTCCCCGCGGCCCGCCCGGTCCACGCCGAGGTGCGCCGCATGCTGGAGGAGACCGAGCGGCTGACCCTCCTGACCCCCGAGGAGCTCGGCGAGTTGGATGTGGGCGCGCACCGGCAGGAGGTCAATGTGCTGCTGCTGCGCACCAGTGAGCTGGTTCGGGCCGGGACCGGCCGCCGTACGAAGGACCGGCGGGGCGCGGATCTCATCGGCGCGCGTCTGAAGGGAGCCGACCTGCGCGGTGCCAGTCTGCGGGGCGCCTGTCTGATAGCCGCCGACCTCACGGGCGCCGACCTGCGCCACGCGGATCTGATCGGCGCCGATCTGCGCGACGCGGACCTCACGGACGCCGATCTGACCGGCGCCTTCTTTCTGACCCAGCCGCAGATCAACGCGGCGCGGGGGAGCGTGGGCACCAGGCTCCCGGCGTCCCTCACGCGCCCCGCCCACTGGATGGCGCACCTCTGACGGTTCCGTGAGGAACCCGGGGCCTGGTTGGCGCACACCCCGATCTCCGATAAGTTAGGCAAGGCTTACCTAAGGAGGTTGGGGATGGGTCACCGTCACGCCTGGACGGCCGCGCCGGTCGCGGCGGAGCGTGCCCGCTCGGTGCTCGCCGCCGCATGGTCCTGCGCCGTGACCGCGCGGGACGGACGGGAGGAGTTCACCGGCGCACACTCCGTCGCCGCCGGCGGCCGGGTGCTGCTGCGCCCGCCCGAGGGCAGCGCACTGCTCACGGCCGCCCCGTGCGCTCCCCGGGGAGAGCCGTCCGTGGTGCTGGAGTTCGCCGATGTCGCGCCCGTTCCCGTACGGTCCCGGATCCGCGCCCGGCTGTGGCTCGCGGGCGAGGTCGAGCCCGAGGGAGACCGGCTCGCGCTGCGGCCGACGCGCATCGCGCTGCGCCGGGCGAACGGCGTGGTCGTCGTCGACCTCGACGAGTACGCGAGCGCCGAGCCCGATCCGCTCGTCGCCGCCGAGGCCCGGCTGCTCACCCATCTCGCCGACGCCCACCCGGACGCCGTCCAGCGGCTGACCCGGCTCGTCGATCCAGGCAGCCTGCCGGCGCCGTACGCGTCCAGCCGCTCGCCGTCGACCGGCACGGCCTGACACTGCGCATCGAACGGGCCCGCGACCACGGCGACGTACGCCTGCCGTTCCCCGAGCCCGCGGACACGGTCCCGCAGCTCGCCGAACGCATGCACGCCCTGCTCGCGCAGGCCGCCCGGACCTGCCCGCGCGCACTGCTGCGGCAGCGCACGGACGGAGACCGCTGAGGCGAACGGCTCGTCGGCAGACCGAAGTTCACCCCTTACGCCGTCGACGGGGAAGACCCCGGCCTCGGGGTGCGCTCGCCGAGCGTGCACTCGGCAGCGCACCGATCCGGTCCCGCACGCCACCCGCCGCCCGGACCGGGAAGGACCGAGTGGCAAGCGCGCCGATCCGGTTGTGCACCACCCGCCGCCCGGACCGGGACAGTCACCAGTCGCCGTCCTGCACCGGCTTCCCCGGCGCGTCACCGAGCGGCTTCACCTGGTGCGGCGAGGGCTGCTGCCACGGCGTGTGGTCGTCGCCGAGCCAGTCGCCGACCGGCTTGATGCCGCCCAGGGTGTCCGCGGGCGCGAGATCCTCGCCGTCCTGGTCGTAGTAGTCGAACCACGGCAGACCGGCCTCCGTGTACGCCGCGCGGTCCACCGGGGACGGCGGAGGCGCCTCGCCCGTGATACGACGCCACTCCGGAGGCGTGACCAGATGCACGAACGCCCGCCCGGCCGGCTCCTCGGCCCAGCTCCCGGCGGGCCGGTCGTCCCGGTAGACCTCCTGGCGCATCGAACCGCCGACGCCGAGGCCCATCGACGGGGCGCTGCGCGGAGGCCCGCCCGGAGCGGCGGCCATGGCCGGCGGGAAGGCGGCACGCGGGGCCCCCGGGGCGGGCAAGGCGCCACCGCAAGGACCTGCGGCCGCCCTGGCGCGCTCGATCTGCCGGGCCGACTCCCGCCTGCGCCGCTCCTCCTCCCGCCACGCGGCCAGGGGCCCCTCCTTGAGCGGGAACACCTGCAGCTGTATCCCGCCCCACACTTCCTCCCCGGTGACCTGGCCCTCGACCGTGGCGCCGAGCCCGAGCGGCACCGCCACGAACTGGCGCACCGTCCCCCGGCCGGAATTGATCCCGTCCAGCCACGGCTGACGCGGAAGCACCACGTAGTTCTGCGGATCCCGGTCGAGACGCGCACTCCAGGGCCTGCCGGAGACCGCGCACACCTTGCCCGCGCCCACCTGCAGGGCGGCGGGATCGGACGCGGTGAAGTTCAGCCACATGGCCTCTCGCAGATACACCGGCAGCATCACGCCGCCGCGCGCCCGCCACTCGGCGGGCACCGTCTCCGCGTAGTCCTCCACCCGGCGTACGGGAAACTCGCCCAGCCCCGGCGGCAGCGGATGCGTGCCCGTCTCCGGCAGCCGCAGCGTCCGCATGAAGCGGACCCGCACACCCCCCGGCAGCAGCAGCCGGTTCCCGTCGATCCGCACCGCGCCCATGCGCCCCGCCCCTTTCCCCGTCCGGTGGCTCGTCCTACCTGGAACGCCGGGGCGGCCCCGTGCGGTTCCGGTGCCGACGAAGATCACGCATCCGGGTGAACCGGGGATCGCGCACCAGGTCCCACAGCGTGGCCAGACGTGGGTTGCGCTCGCGCTGCTCCCGGGTGCCGCGGTCCAGCTCCTCCAGCAGGCGCCGGGTGCGGTGCTCGATGTCCAGCTCGTCCAGGATGCGGTTGACCTCGGTCAGCACCGCGCCGTGGAACTGCCACTGACGGCTGTCGCGTTGCACCTCCTCCAGCAGCAGCTGGGCCAGCTTGTCGCGGGTCGCGCCCGCCGTGACCAGCTCCTCGGCGAGCCGGGCCTCCGCGGACTCGGCGCTCCGGCTGACATCGGTGGTGACGAGCACCGCGAAGCTGACCACGGCGTCGCCGATCTCCGACAGCAGCCGGTCAAGCGTCGCCCCGATCTCCGACTCGAACAGCGGCTCGGGTTCCCGCTCCTTCGCCAGGTCGGCGAGGGTGCGGGAGATCACCCGCAGCACCACCGTGACGATCTCCAGCGTGTCGAGTCCGGTGCGCAGCACGATCCGGTGCAGCAGGCCCTCGCGGACCCGCGGGTTGAGCTTCAGACTGTCCTCGGCCTGCCGCAGTGCGGCGTCCACCAGGACGATGTCATGGTCCAGCCGGCGCGCCTCGTGCAGCCGTGCGGCCGCCTGCGCGGCCGGCAGGTGCCCTGCGGCCTCCTCGCCGACGCGCAGCATCAGCTGGCGGACCCGGCGCGCGAGCCCCTCGATGGACTCTTCGGCGGCCCCGAGCCACACCGGGGGCGCGACGAACAGATTGGTGGCGAGGCCGACCACCGCGCCGATGAGCGTCTCCACGACCCGGGCCCAGGCGGTGCTGCCGACCTGGGTCACGCCGAGGACCAGCATGCCGCTGATCGCGACTTCCTGCACGAACTCTCTGACCCGTACGAGATGCCCCACGGCCAGCGAGGCCAGGATGATCAGGGCGAGGCTCCACCAGGTCAGGCCCACCAGGATGCTGAAGGCGATCGCGATGACGACTCCGGCCACCACGGAGTTCACCCGGCGCACACCGGTGGTGAGCGTCGCGTACAGCGTCACCTGCACGACGAGGAGCGCGGTCAGGGGCGCGGTCAGGGGGGCAGGCTCAGGGCTCAGGCGCAGGGCGACGACATACGCGACGGTCGCGGCCGCGGTCGAACGCACCGCCTGGACGACCTCGGGCTCCTGTCGCCACCTGGCGATCCGGGCGGCGGCCTGCGCCCAGGCATCATGGACATCTCGCATCCCCAACGCCTTTCCCTTGGCACCCAGGCATCGAACGTACACAACAGGCACCGCGGGCGTCGCCCGGGGGCGACCCAGCGCGCGCTCAGGTGCCCAGTTTCTCCAGGAAGGCGGAGAGGTTGGCCATCATCCGGGCGATCTGCTCCTCCGCCGTGAGGCTCTCCTGGAAGCGGCCCCCGGCCTCGGGCACCTTCTTTCCACGCACATACAGGGAACACGCGAGATCGGTACACATGTACACGCCGACCGAGTTGCCGTCGCGGCCGGCCGCGCCCGCCTTCCGGGCCGTCATCAGGGACACGCCGTTGCCCGGATGGGTGGTCAGGCACAGCGAACACATGCTGCGGTGCAGGAAACCGCGCTGCGAGGACGGGAAGCGCAGCGCGACGCCGACGAGCCGGTCGGCGCGTTCGACGACCAGATGGCTGCGATCCGGTGCCCCCGGATCCCGCCAGCCCAGGAAGTCCAGGTCGTCCCAGGGGCGTTCGCCGAGGTCGCGGGGTATCGCCAGGCGTTTCGCCTCTCCCTTCGAGCAGTTGATAAAGGAGTTGCGGATGTCCTGCTCGGTGAGCGATCTCATGAGGAGTCCTTGCTCGGGTACGGAAGCCTGGCAGCCTAGGGGTCCTAGGTTTCCGCCTAAAGTAGTCGGTTCCATCGGGGGTGGCCAATGGATTTCAGGGGAGACGAGCGAACCGGATCCGGTGCCGGTACGGCGGCCGAACGGGCGCTGCGGCACGTCGCGGCTCTCTCCTCGGGTCCCCCGGTACCACGGGGCCTGCGGCTGACCCTCAACTTCCATCCCGACCGGCTCGTACGCGGCGGCCGGCCGATCCTGCGGGCGCTGGCCGCGGACGGCGCGTACCGCTCGCAGTTCGTCACGGGCACCAGCAACGGCGGGCTCACCGCCCACCCCGGCGGTGACCGCTGGTGCTGGGAGAGCCGGATCTTCGGCGGCGCCTACGACACCCGGCCCGCGCACCGGCGGCCACTCGGTGGCCATCGCCGGATCGGCCGGCACGATCGCCCCGTGCACGTCGCACACCGCGACCGGCATCGGGATCCGGTCGAAGAGCGTCAGCGCCCGGTTCCGCCACACGACCCCGGCCCGAGGTTCCGAGTCGGTCACGCCCCTCTCACCACGTTCCGCGATCAACGATAGACGCCCAGGTCAGAGGCGTGACCCTGGGCAGGTGCGGGGCCGTTGTCAGACCCCGGCCCTAGGGTGAGCGCCATGGACACCACGGACGCGCGAGAGGTGCGGCTCGAGCCCTGGGCCGAGGACGACTTCTGGCTGCTGTGCAGGACCAACAGCCCGGAGATGACGGAGCACTTGGGCGGTCCCGAGACCGAGGAGCGACTCGCCGCGCGGCACCGGCGGTATCTCGCTCTCGAAGCGGGCCGGATGTACCGGATCACGCTGGCGGACAGCGGCGAGACGGTGGGGTCGATCGGCTTCTGGGAGCGGTCGTGGCGTGACGCGACGGTGTGGGAGACCGGGTGGGGTGTGCTGCCCGAGTTCCAGGGACGGGGCCTCGCCGCCCGGGCGGCCCGCGCGGTCGTCGAGGCGGCGCGAGCCACCGGGACCCACCGGTATCTGCACGCGTTCCCGAGCGTGGACCACCCCGCCTCCAACGCGGTCTGCCGCAAGGCCGGCTTCGAACTGCTCGGACAGGTCGACTTCGAGTACCCCAAGGGGCACTGGACCAGATCCCACGACTGGCGGATCGACCTCGTTCGCACATGACGGCAGCACGGGCCACTGCCCCCTAGGCACTCTCCGGAGGTTCCTCCGCCTGTGCCAGGACCTCCGCCTCGACATCGGCGCGCGTCCGGCCGTGGGACTTCGCGTACTCGGTGAGCTCGGCCTGAAGGTCCCGGTCGAGGTCGCGCCAGGCGCGCCATGCGGTCTCGTACGTGTCGGTCTGCTGCTTGGTCCACGGCGTGGCGGTGGGCGGGCCGTACCTCTCGCGCAGTTCGGCGGTCCGCACCTGGGCCTCTTTCGCCGCGCGCCGCATCTCCACGATTTCTTCAAATGTCTTCGCCACGGCCCCGGATCCTAGGCGCGCGCACCAGGGGCCGGGTCCCGCGACCCGCATGAGAGGACCGAGATCGACCGGTCGGCCCTAGGTGGTGTCCGGCAACGCCGTCTTGCGCACCACGGCCGGCTTGGCAAGGCCCGGCCGGCCCTTTCCACTGCGGATTCATGTACTCGCACGGCACGGGCCCCGGCAACCGGCGACCGAGTTGGTGGCAGGAGTTCCGTACCGCGAAAGGCAGTTGTCGCTCCATGCCCCCACCGCGCACCCGCAGACCATCGTCGGCACCCCGCACGGCGACCCCGAGGCCGACATCTCCGGCATCGGCCCGGCCGCACCCCGATCCAGCAGGCCATGGAGCTGATGCGCCGGCACGGCCCCGTGCCGGCGCGTCGGCTGCACGGGCGCGACGTCCTGTTCGCGGCCGACCTCGACCTGGTCACCGGGCCTCGCCGACGAGGCGCGCTTGGCCAAGGCCGTCGGCCCCGCCCTGGAGAACGTCCGCGAGTTCGCCGGGGACGGCCTGTTCACCGCGTACAACGACGAGCCCAACCGGGCCAGGGCCCACGACATCCTGATGCCCGCCTTCGCCCTGGGCTGGATGCGCACCACCTGGACACGGTCCTGGACGTCCGCGCGGCCCGCCCACGCCGTGACGGCCTGGCCGTGAACCGGATCCTGACGGCACGTCAGCTTCTTACTCACCATGTCGAATTGCTGGAGCGCCCGAACGCCGACCAGCTGGCCGTGCTCGCCGCCGCCGACCCGTGCCCTCCCGAACGTGCCGCGCCGGCGGCCCTCACCGACGACCCGCGCACACTCGTGGAGGTCATCGAGGCGTATCCGGCCCTGCGCGGTGCCCTCGACTGGCCGACGCTGCTGGACCTGCTCAAGCCGATGCGCCCGCGGCACTACTCGGTGTCCTCCTCGCCCGCGGCCGACCCCGGCCACATCGACCTCATGGTCTCGCTCCTTCAGGCCCCGGTCCGTTCCGGGAACGGCACCTACCGGGGCGTCGGCTCCGGGTACCTGGCCACGGTCGAGCCCGGCGACATCGTCCTGGCACGCATTCGGCCCTGCCGTGAGGCCTTCCGCGTCGACCACTCGGGTCCGGTCCTCATGGTCGCGGCCGGTACCGGACTCCCCCCGTTCCGCGGCGCGATCGCGGACCGGGTGCGGGCGCTGACCAAGGGCGCCCGCTCGGGCCGGGGCCCCGCGGTCGGCGGTGCCGGTCGCCGCCGTGCTGCGCTCGCCCCGGCCGTCTGCCACTTCGGCTGTGGCGCGCCGGACGCGGACTTTCTGCACGCCGAGGAGTTGCGGGCCGCCGAGGCCGCCGAGGCCGCCGAGGCCGCCGAAGCCGCCGAGGCCGCCGAGGCCGCCGAGGCCGCCGGTGCGGTCTCGCTGCGCCCCGCGTTCAGCGCGACGCCCGTCGACGGGGGTGCCCTTCGTGCAGCACCGCATCGCCGCCGAGGCCGACGAGGTGTGGCGGCTGCTCGATGCCAGGGTGGGCGTCAATGTGTGCGAGGACGGCTTCCGTAGGGCTCCAGGCGTGCGCGAGGCGTTCCGGGCGCTGCACGCCGAGCGGATGCCGGGCGGGGACTCCGGACGGTGGCTGGAGCTGATCGCGTCGGAGCGCTATGTCGAGGACGTGTACGCGGCCGGGTGACGGCACCGAAGGGCGGCCGCCGCGGGGCTGCCGTGGCGCCGCCCGGAGGGGTGCCCGTCGGTCACGGCCACTCCCACCCCTGAGTCACCTGCCGGTATCCCTGGTCAACCCCGCACCGCCGGTTTCGGAAACCCTCCCCGCGGTACTCGGCGCCTCGCCCGGAAGGGCCCTGCTCCGTGCGGGGCCCGCCGTGCCGGCAATGAGAGGGATGCCGGCAATGAGAGGAATGGAGTGATCGCCGTGACCGAGCACCGGCATGAGGGTCCCGGCGAGACCGTGGATCCGGTTCCGCGGGACCTGCCGGACCAGCAGGCCCACGAGGGCGAGGACCGGTGGGACGCCCGCCCCGCGCAGGGCGGCACCGATGCCCCTGATGTCCCCGACACGGACGAGGCGGGCACCGGCAGGCAAGGAGCCCCGCACACGGGTTCCGTCCACCCCGAGGGCCCCGTACCGGACGAGTCCCCAGGGTGACCGCCTCGTCCCCGATCTACCGGCTGCACCGCCGGCCCGGTGGAGTGCGAGGGCTCCACGGGCCGGCGGCGCGGTCAGGTCCGCGGACACCGAGCGGCCGAGCCACCCACTCTCAGGAGCCGGACGCGAACGCGTTGACGCCCGTCAGGTCTGCGGACACCTCCCACAGGCGCGCCGCCTGGTTCGCATCGATCGCCCAGTCCTTCACCCCGCTGCGGCCGCCGTCCGCCGGTGCGGGCTCGGCGATGTCGCAGTCCTCGCAATACAGCCCGCCCATGCCGTCCAGTCGGGGCGAGGTCGCCGCCCACACCTGGGTGGCCGCACCCTGCTCGGGTGTCTTGAAGGCGTCCGGGTCCACCAGGGCGCCGGTCTCGTCGATCCAGCCGCGCTCGACCATCTCCTCCTTGGCGAGGTGACGCTGGAGCGGGGTGAGGATCCCGCCGGGGTGAAGGGAGAAGGCGCGGACCCCGTCCTTGCGGCCCAGCCGGTCCAGATGCACGGCGAACAGGACGTTCGCGGTCTTCGCCTGGCCGTAAGCCTCCCACTTGTCGTACCCCTGCTTGAAGTGCGGGTCGTCCCAGCGGATCCCGGACCTGTGGTGGCCGGTCGACGACACGGACACCACTCGCGCCCCGCCCGGTGCGATCGCCGGCCACAACCGGTTCACGAGCGCGTAGTGGCCGAGGTGGTTCGTGGCGAACTGCGCCTCCCAGCCGGGTCCCACCCGTGTCTCCGGGGTGGCCATGATCCCGGCGTTGTTGATCATGATGTCGATGGACCGGCCCGACGCGAGGAACCGCTCGGCGAACCCGCGCACGCTTTGAAGGTCACCGAGGTCGAGCTCGTCCACCTCCACCCGGTCGAGCCCCGCCAGAGCCTCCTGAGCCACGTTCCGGCGCCGCGCCGGGACCACCACCCGGGCACCCGCATTGACGAGCGCCCGCGTCGTCTTCAGGCCGAGCCCGGAGTAGCCGCCCGTCACCACCGCGAGCTTGCCGCTGAGGTCGATTCCACGAAGTACGTCGTCGGCCGTGCTCTTGGCGTCGAAACCCGACCCGATCCTGTGCTGTGCAGTGCTCATGCGAGGACGCTACGAATTGGAGCGCGCTCGAAGTCAAGCCGGGGCCGTCCGGGGCCACCAGGACGTATGGCGTGGGGTGTGCGGCCCGGGTGGCGGGCGTCAGGCCGCGCGCCAAACCGGGGCGTGTGCGGGCAAGGAAAAGCCCCGACCGGACGGGGGAATGCCGGTCGGGGCAGTCTGTGGTGGGCGCGCACGGCGGTCGCCTCTCGGCGAAAGGCTCCACAGGGCTTCAGCCGAACGATCGTCCCTGCGGGCGGAAGGTGAGGCCCGGGGACGCCCGGGGACACTGTCCCGTGCGCTCCCACGGCTTGTTCAACGGGAAACTACCGGTCGGTGTTCCGGAAAATCCAGCCGCCCGAGGTGATCTGCATCACTGTGCGACGCGGCGCGGTCCCGCACGTCTACGTATCCGCGGCCAGCGGACTGTCCCCCAGCATGGCCAGCAGATGCGCCGGATCCCGGTAGATCGCGCGCGCCCCGGCCTCCTGGAGATCCGCGCTGGGAATGCCCCCGGACAACAGGCCGACGCACGTCACTCCGGCCCGTGTCCCCGCCCGCATGTCCCATACCGTGTCGCCGACGAACACCGCCTGCTCGGGCGGCACGCCGGCCAGCTCCAGGGCATGCTCCACGGGCTCCGGCGCGGGCTTGCCCGCCTCCACGTCGTCCGCGCTCGCCGTCGCCGCGATCGCGTCGTCCGCCCCGATCGCCCGCCTCAGCGCCGACAGCTCGCGCCCGCTCGCCGAGGTGGCGAGCACGACGTTCCAGCCGTCGTGGTCGAGCCGGCGCAGCAGCCGTCCGGCGTCCTTGAGCGGCGGCAGGCGGTCGAAGTACGTGCCGTACAGGGTCGTGTGCGCGGCCACCAGCATGTCGACCTCGTCCCGGTCCCGCCCGCCCAGCAGATGGGCGATCAGGTCCTTGGAGCCGAGTCCCACCGCCCGGTGGATGGCGTGCATCGGCACCTGGTGACCCGCCTGCCGGAACGCCTCCCACCACGTCGTGACATGCAGATGATTCGTGTCGACGAGGGTTCCGTCCACGTCGAACACGGCCGCCCGTCCCATGCTCAGTCCTCTCCTCCCTCAGGTACCGGGCCGGGTACCACGCGCCGCGCCGGCCACACGCGCGGGAACCCGCCGCTCACGGGTCCAGGCCAGCAACTCCTCGGCGGTCCAGGTCGTGACCACACGGTCCGCGGGCACCTGGCACTCCTCGGCCCGGGCGCAGCCGTTGATCTGCCAGTCCAGTTGCCCGGGCGCGTGGGCGTCGGTGTCGATCGCGAACAGCACCCCCGCCTCGACCGCCCGGCGCAGCAGTCGCCGCGGCGGGTCCAGCCGCTCGGGCCGGCTGTTGATCTCCACGGCCGTACCGGACTCGGCGCACGCGGCGAACACCGCGTCCGCGTCGAACTCCGACTCCGGGCGGCCGCGCCCGGTGATCAGCCTTCCGGTGCAGTGGCCGAGCACGTCGGCCAGCGGATTGCGGACGGCCGCGATCATGCGGCGGGTCATCGAGCGCGCGTCCATGCGCAGCTTGGAGTGCACCGACACGACCACGACGTCGAGCCGGTCCAGCAGTTCCGGGTCCTGGTCCAGTGAGCCGTCCTCGAGGATGTCGCACTCGATGCCGGTCAGCAGCTGGAAGGGCGCCCACTCCTCGTTGAGCGCGGCGACCACGTCCAACTGCTCGCGCAGTCGCTCCGCGGACAGCCCGCGGGCGACGGTGAGCCTGGGGGAGTGGTCGGTGAGCGCCGCCCAATCGTGTCCGAGCAGCGCAGCCGTGCGGCCCATCTCCTCGATCGGGCTGCCGCCGTCCGACCAGTCCGAGTGCAGATGGCAGTCGCCGCGCAACAGTGCCCGCAGCCGCTCACCGCCCTGCTTCGGCGCGGTTCCGCCCTCCTGCTCCAGCTTCTCCAGGTAGCCGGGGATCTGCCCGGCCACCGCCTCCCGCACCACCTGGGCGGTGGTGGGACCGATGCCCTTGAGCGACTCCAGGGTCCCGGCGGCCGCACGCTCGGCGACCTCGTCCCCGGGCAGAGCGGCCACCACGGCGGCCGCGGTGCGGAAGGCCCGTACGCGGTAGGTAGGGGCCTGGGCCCGCTCCAGCAGGAACGCGATCCGGTCCAGCGCTGTGACGGGGTCCATCGGCACCTCCCTCCTCAAGCGTTGCCCAGCCGGGTGCGGCCCGCACGACGGGCGCGTCCGGCCGCCCCGGAGCGCGGACCGCTCTACCCTCGATTGCATGACCGAAATCGCGAGTCCCCACATCTCCCGTCCGCGGGTCGTGGTGCTCGGGGTCCAGCCGGGCGACCCGCCGTTCAGGATCGTGGAGGTCGACGGCGAGGTGGTCGGCGCGGCGCGCTCGCTCACCGACGTGCTGGCGCTTGCCGCGGAGGCGGGCGTCCTGGTCCACGACTGCGACGACCCGGACCTGGTCCGCTGGGTGGGCGGCGGCAAGTTCCACTGGACGCCGCGCTAGCCGGTACGAGTAGCTGGTGCGACGACTCGGCGCGAAACCGTTGCCTCAGGCCTTGCGCGGCTTGCGCCGCTTGCGCGCGTGCACGGCCCGCCCCAGCCGGCGCCCCACCAGCAGATGGCCGAGCAGCGCGCCCGCGGTGTTGAGGATGACGTCGTCGATGTCGAAGGCCCGCCCCGTGACGACCGCGCCCTGCACCAGTTCGACCAGCAGCATCACGCACGCGGTGATGAAGCCCACGCGCAGGATGCCCCGCGCCCCGGGCGCCAGTACCGGCAGCAGGATCCCGAACGGAACACCGAGCAGTACGTTCCCGCCGATCTGCCGCACGGCGTCGCGCGCCCCGGGCTGGCCCAGATAGGCGTGCAGGGAGCGCCCCGGATGCAGATTGCTGTGGACCAGCGCCCGCGACGCGGGCGACGGCTCCAGCGTCAGCCGGGCCAGCGCGGCGGCGAACGCCACCATCGCCACGAAGGCCAGGGCCATGGCCAGCAACCGCAGCGGAAGCGGCAGCGGCCGCCGTTCCCGCTCAGGGGCCCTCCGTGCCCGGCGGAGACCGGACCTGGCGGCCAGTGCGCGCAACGCCGGATGTGCCATCGCGTCCTCCCGGTGTCAACTTCCCTCCAAGCGAAGCTGGTTACCCGCTGTCGCGACATCGAAGCCCGGAGATGCGCAAGCCGGGACAGCCGTTCACCACTGATGACCCTGAGGC
This sequence comes from Streptomyces sp. NPDC051104, assembly GCF_040682835.1. Classification (NCBI taxonomy): domain Bacteria; kingdom Bacillati; phylum Actinomycetota; class Actinomycetes; order Kitasatosporales; family Streptomycetaceae; genus Streptomyces; species Streptomyces sp. NPDC051104. Next base: position 43,425 of record NZ_JBFBBS010000043.1, read on the forward strand.
ATACCGCCGTCGGTTTCCCCGCCCGTACGCGGGGCACTCCGAGCAGCAGCCACTCGCGCGCGCCGCCACCCCCCACGGCCCGCGCGGTGCTTGGATGACATTCCGGACATTCCACGGCGACGGTGGACGGAGGCGGTGCATGAACGCGCGTACGACATTCCGGGCCGCCCTCGAGATCGTCCTCTGGTGGGGCGGGCTCACCGTGCTCTGGATCGTTCTCATCAGCTCCGTCGACACCCTGGAGTGGGCCGTCGGCACGTCGGCCGCACTCGTGGGCGCCGTCGCGGCACGCGCCGCACGACGGGCGGTGGGCGCCCGGTGAACGGCTGGACGCTCACGGCCACGATCGCACTCGGCGCGGGCGTCGGCGCCACGGTGTGGGGTGTCTCGACCGGACCGCTGCGCCGCCGGGTCGTCGCCCAGAACCTGTCCAGCGCGGTCGCCTGCCCCGGACTGCTGCTGCTGTCCCAGGGGTTCGGGCGCACGTCGTACGTCGACCTCGCCCTCCTGCTGGCCCTGCTGGGGCCGGTCGGCACCCTCGTCTTCGCCCGGCTGCTCGCCGACGAACTGGCCGAGGACCCGCCGCAGGCCTGGGGCATCACCCTCGCCGTCGCGGGATACGGGGCCGTGGTGGTGCTGGTGCTGTGCGCTGTCACCGGACCCGGGCGGGCGATGGTCAAGCTGCTGGTCGTCGGGGCACTGCTGATCAGCGGCAACCTCATCGCCTCCCGGGCGCTCGCGGGCGGATTCGGGAGCCACCGTGGATGACCCGCTGATCGTCGTCGCCCTGCTGCTCGTCGCCGCCTCGGCGACCGCGGCCGTCGCCACCCGCGACCCCGCCCGCCAGGCCCTCGTCCTCGCCCTGCTCGGCCTGTGTCTGGCCGTGCTGTTCACGGTGGTGCAGGCCCCCGACGTGGGCCTGTCGCAGCTCGCGGTGGGGTCCGCGGTCACCCCGCTGCTGATCATGCTCTCGGTGCGCAAGGTCAGGAGGAAACCCAAGGACGGGAAGGGGGAGGAGCGATGACGCGGCGCGTCCGGGTGGTCGTGCTGGCTCTCGGCGGCGCCTGCCTCGCGGCCCTCCTCGTCGCCGCCTGCCTCGGCCTGCCCTCCTTCGGCGGCTCCCGGCACCCTTACGGAGACCGGGCCGTCCACGCGTCCCTGTCCCGGCAGACCGCCAACACCATCGCCTCCGTCAACTTCGACCTGCGCGCCTTCGACACGCTCGGCGAGATGAGCATCCTGTTCGCGTCCGTCCTCGGCACGGTCGTCCTGCTCCGCCAGACCCGCGACGAGAAGCGTGCCACGCCGGAACCGGAGGCGGTCGCGCCACCCGTCCGCCGTTACACGCTGATCGTGCTGCCCGTCGCCGTCCTCACCGGCCTGTACGTCATCGCGCACGGCCAACTCAGCCCCGGCGGCGGGTTCCAGGGCGGAGTCGTCGCCGCGACCGGCCTGCACCTGCTCTACCTCGGCGCCGACTACCGCGCCCTGGAACGCATCCGGCCGATCGACGTGTACGAGATCGGCGACGCGCTCTCCGCCTCCGGCTACCTCGTCATGGGGCTCGCGGGCGTACTCGCAGGCACGGCGTTCCTCGCCAACACGCTCCTGCCGTACGGCACGTTCAACACGCTGTCGTCCGGCGGCACCGTGCCGGTGCTGAACGCCGCCATCGGTATGGAGGTGACCTGCGCGATCGTCGTCCTGCTCGCACGCTTCCTGGACCAGGCCGTCGAAATCGAGGAGGAGGACGGGAACCGATGAGCGTACTGCCGTACCTCGTGGCCGTCTGGATCTTTCTGACCGGCTGCTACGGCCTCGCGACCAGCCGCAACCTGATCCACGCGGTCGGCTGCCTCGCCGTCTGCCAGTCCGCCACCTACGTCCTGCTGCTCGCCGTCGGCTACCGCGACGGCGGCACCGCGCCCGTCTTCTCCGACCTCAAGCCCGGCTCACGGCCCGTCGTGGACCCGGTCGTACAGGCGCTCACCCTCACCGACATCGTCGTCGGCGCCACCGTCACCGCCCTGCTGCTCGCCCTCGTCATGCAGGTCGTCAAGCGCCACGGCACCGTCGACCCCGACGAACTGCGGGAGTTGCGCGGCTGATGAACCACCTCCTGCCGCTGCTCGTCGCCGTTCCGCTGCTCGGTGCCGGAGCGCTGGCCGCCTGCGGACGCCGGCTGCCCCGCGTCGTCGCCGAGAGCGCCGGGTGCGCCCTGTCGGCCGGCACCGCCGGACTGGCGGTCTGGCTGCTCCTCAACTCCTCGCAGCCGCTGACCGAATGGGTCGGTGCCTGGACACCCGTGGGCGGCGAGAGCGTCGGCATCGTCCTCGTCGGGGACGGCCCCGGGCTCGGGATGGCCGCTCTCGCCTCCGTGCTGACGCTGGCCGCCCTCGTGTACTCCTGGCGCTACTTCGAGGAGCCGCCCCGTGGGCACGCCGGTTCCTTCCCCGCCCTCATGCTGCTGTTCCAGGGCGGTATGTGCGGCTTCGCGATCACCGGCGACCTGTTCAACGCGTTCGTGTTCTTCGAGTTGATGGGCACCGCGGCCTACGCCCTGACCGGCTACCGGGTCGAGGAGGCCAAGGCCGTCCAGGGCGGCCTGACCTTCGGCATCGTCAACTCCCTCGGTGCCTACGCCATGCTCATGGGCATCGGACTGCTCTACGCGCGCACCGGCGAACTCGCCATGACCAAGCTGGGACGCGGGCTCGACGCCCACGGTGGACCCGACGCGCTGACCCTCGCCGCCTTCGTCCTCGTCCTGACGGGGCTGCTGGTCAAGGCCGCCGCGGTGCCGTTCCACTTCTGGCTGCCCGACGCGCACGCCGTCGCACCCACTCCGGTGTGCATGCTGCTGTCCGGCGTCATGGTCGAACTCGGCCTGTACGGGGTCTGGCGCGTCTGCACCACCGTCTTCTCGGGGCCCGGCGGGATTCCGGCGGCCGACCTGGAGCGGGCCCTGGTCGTCCTCGGCATCCTGACCGGCGTCGTCGGCGCCCTCATGTGCTGGCAGCAACGGCACATCAAACGGCTCCTCGCGTGCTCGACCATCGCCCACATGGGGCTGTTCCTCGTCGGTGTCGGCACGCTCGTGCCGGAGGCGGACGACGGGGTCGCCCTGTACATCCTGGGCCACGCCGGAGCCAAGGCCGCGCTGTTCGCCTGCACCGGCCTCCTGCTCGACCGGTTCGGCTGCGTCGACGAGGCGGCGCTGCACGGCAGCGGCCGTCCGCTGCGCGGCGTCGCGGTGATGTTCGTGCTCGGCGGACTCGCGCTCGCCGGACTGCCCCCGTTCGGCACCTCCCTCGGCAAGGCGGTCCTCGAGGAGGCGGGCGGGCCGCTGACCGTGCTCTACGTCGTCGTGTCCGCGGTGACGGGCGGCGCGGTCCTGCGGGTCGCGGCGCGCGTCTTCTACGGGCTCGGGCCTCAGCCGCAGGTCGATTCGTCGTACGAGACCACCGGCACCGGAGAGGAACCCGAGACCCGGCACCGGCTGCGTCGCATCCCGGACACCATGACGGCCGTGCCCGCCGTGCTGCTCGCCGCGTCGCTCGCGGTGGGCGTCGTCCCCGGCTTCGCGCAGACGGTGGCGCGCTCCGTGAACGAGGCCGGCTCGGGCGGTGCGGCCGTCTCGGTCCACTGGACCGCGTCCGGCGTCCTGCTGGGGCTCGCCTCCACGGTCCTCGCCCTCGCCCTGGCCGCACTCGCCGTCACCCGCCCCGGACTGCTCGCCCTCCGGGCGTGGACGCTGCCCCTGCGCCGGCTGCAGTCCGGGCACATCGGGGACTACGTGGCATGGGTCCTGGCGGGCGCGGCCCTGCTCGGGGTGCTCGCCCTGCCGGCCGTCCTGACCGGCTGAGAGCCCCGAACAGAGGGCGGGGCTCAGGTGCCGTAGGAGACCTTCACCTCCTTGAAGCCGAGGGACTTCAGCAGCCCGTCGAGCATGCTGGTGGTGTTCGTCTCGGCGCGGCCGGTCAGTTCGCTCTCCTTCGCGGCCTCGGCGATGTGCTGGACGGCCAGTTCCTGCACGGCCTGCTCACTGCCCGGGTTGTCCGAGAAGAAGTCGCCGATGCGGTCGAGCAGGCCGCGCTGTTTGGAGACGGCGTACGAGCGATCGGGGTCGAGCGCGGGCTTGCCCAGGGCGGCGTGGGGGAGCCGGATGGTGGCGGACGTGCGGTCGCCGTTGACCTCGACGTCCTGCTCGCCGACCTTGCCGAGGTCGACGTAGGCGTCGACGGTGCCCGCGCCGACGTACAGGGTGCGGGTGCCGCGGATCGCCGAGGGCAGGAACCTGGAGTCCTTCTCCAGGTCCACGACCACCTGGAAGTTGCCTGAGGCGGCCTGGTAACGGCTCATGTCCTGGATGGACTTCAGCAGTACGGGTCCGGACCGGTCGTGCGTGTCCGTGCCGAACAGGTCACGCAGCCCGGGCAACACGCTCAGCCGCAACCCGGCGAAGAACACCGCGAGCAGGGCGACGAGCGCGACGACGGCCTTGCCCCAGCCGGGCATCCGCCGCCTCGCGGCCACCGATGAGGGTGCCTGCTTCGTGGACGTCGTCATCTCGACAGTCCTCCCTTCTGACAAGCGGTTGCCCGCCAGGTGCCTTGCTCGAACGCGGTGTTGGGGAGCTGGGGAAGCGGAGGGCGTGGCCATGAGGTCACTGTGAATCTCCGGTGCGGTTGAACACGGGCGGGTTCCGCCACGTACATGGAGGGAGGCTTTCATGCCGAGCCGGTCAAGACCTGTAGGAGCACTGCCTTGAGACGCAATTCGCGTAGACGTCCAACGGGCGTACGGCGCGCGACCTTTGCAGCGGTCGCGCTGATATTGGGCGGAGGAGGGCTGGTAGCGGCGAACGTCTACGCCTCGGCGACCGAGGGCGGCTGGGGCGGCTCGGAACAGGGCGGCGGCGACCGGGTCCTTGCGGCCGGAACCGTCACGATCGACTGCCCGGACGTCGGCCAGAAGCTGACCGACGTGCCGGGCGTGGCGAAGCCGCAGGTGGACACGGATCTGGCGACCCTGGACCAGCAGATCACCGAGGCCTACGACCGGCTGGCGTCGACGCGCCAGGCCCAGGCGGGCGACACGAGCTACGTCCAGAACTCCATCCTCGGCCCGCTCAAGGACCGGCGCGCCGCGGTGATCGACCGGATCAAGACCGACTACCAGCGGGCGGGAGGCACCGCCCCCGGCGCGATCGACGGCATGGCAGCGTGCACGGGGATACCGGCCGACCAGGCGCAGCCCTCAGCCGGTGGCCAGAGCGACAACGGACAGCAGAGCAACGGCGGCGACGCTCAGAACAGCGGCGGGCAGCAGAGCGGCAACGGTCAGAACAACGGCGGGCAGCAGGGCGACGGCGGTCGGACGGGCACGAGCGGGCCCGTCGCCTCCGACTTCGTGGACATCCGGACCGTGCAGCCGAACGTCGTCGAGCCCGGCCGGCAGGCCGGCGGCTCCACCGGTTCGTTCGAGACCAAGTGCGGTGTCAACGAGAACAAGAACCACAACACCGACAACGTGATCGTGGCGCCCGGCGTGAAGAACGGCGCCCACCACCTGCACGACTACGTCGGCAACCAGTCGAACGACGCCTTCGCCACCAACGACACCTTCGCAGCGGCGCAGACCAGCTGCCAGAACCAGCAGGACAAGTCGTCGTACTACTGGCCGGTGCTCCGTGTGCAGGACGGCACCCAGGACTTCGACCAGAACGCCGACGGCGGCGGCAAGGAAGGCAACGTCGGCCGGATCCTGGTGGCCCGGCAGGCCGAGATCAGGTTCGCCGGCAGCCCGACGAGCAAGGTCGTGGCCATGCCTCGGTTCCTGCGGATCATCACCGGTGACGCCAAGGCCTTCACCAACGGCCCCAAGAACGCCAACGCGCACTGGAGCTGCACCGGCTTCGAGGACAAGGTGCAGCTGACGGACAAGTACCCGATCTGCCCGCAGGGCAGCGAGGTGGTGCGGTCGTTCGCCTTCCAGAGCTGCTGGGACGGCCAGAACATCGACAGCGCCAACCACCGTACGCATGTGGCCTTCGCCGACGGGAGCGGCACCTGCCCGAACGGCTTCCAGGCGATCCCGCAGCTGACGATGCGTCTGGTGTACGACGTGCCGCAGCCGGTCGTCGAGAACGGCCAGGTGAGGAACGCCTACGCGGTGGACGGTTTCCCCGAGCAGTTGCACAAGCCGATCACCGACCACGACGACTTCATCAACGTCATGACCGACGAGCTGATGAACCAGGTGGTCGACTGCGTCAACACCGGCAAGCGGTGCGGTGGCGACGCCGGCGACCAGCCGCAGAACACGCCGTCACCGTCCGCCGACGCCCCCTCCGGCGGCGGCAACGCCGGGTCCGGCTCGACCACCGCGCCCGGCGGCGGGACGGGATCCGCCCCGGCCGCCACACCCGGTGGCGGCGCCGGAGACGGCTCTGCCACCCCCGGCCCGCAGTCGGCGCAGCCCTCGACGGCCGCACCGGCCACCATGGCGCCGGCCGGGGGCGCGGGTGACGGCCGCGGCGGGGCGACGCCCGGGGTCCCCGCGACCCCGGGCGCAGCGGGCGGCGGCGCGGTCGCCGAGCCGCGCAGCGCCTCGGAAGGGCACCACACCGGCGCGGCCACGCCTCCCGCCGAGACCTCGCCCGCCATCGGGGAGGCGACCTCCGCCGCTCCGTCCGCCGTCTCCTCCACGGCGCAGGCCGTTGCTCCCTCCACCGCGCCGGGGACCGCGCCTCAGTCGGTCGGGGGTGGCGGTCTCGCGGAGACCGGTGCCCACCTGTGGCCGGCCGCGGCCGGAGCGGTCCTGGTGATCGCGGGTCTGGTGGTGCTGCGCCGGAACGCACGCAGGTCCTTCTGACACGCGTTCGTGCCACAGGGACGAGCGGCGGGGGCCGGGCGGCGGGGGGGGGGGGCCGCCCCCAGCCCTTTAACCCCCGCCCCCCACGGCGACACGGGGTACGGCGGCGACACCCACGCCCCCGA
>NZ_JBFBBS010000044.1:0-46332 GCF_040682835.1 Streptomyces sp. NPDC051104
CGCTGTTGAGTTCTCAAGGAACGGACGCTTCCTTTGTACTCACCGGAGAGACTCACTCTCTCGGCTTTCCTCCGGGCGCTTCCCTTCGGTGTTTCCGACTCTATCAGATCTTCCGATCCGATTTCGTCGGTGCTTTCCAGGTTCCCGCTCTCGCGTTTCCCTTTCCGGCGGTTCCGACTTTATCAGAAGTTCTGAGTCGGGCTTTCCGCCCTGCCGGGGATGGTTCCCGGGCGCTCGGTTGCGTCGGGTCCCCCGCTGGCGGAGCCGTAAACGTACTGGAGCGGGGCGCCTCGATGCAAATCGAGGCGCCCCGCTCCAGGTTCGCCCTCACACGGACTTGAGTGAGCGTCAGACCTCGACGACCACCGGAAGGATCATCGGCCTGCGCCGATACGTGTCGGAGACCCACTTCCCGAGGGTGCGCCGCACCAGCTGCTGCAGCTGGTGGGGCTCGACGACCCCGTCCTGTGCCGACCGCTCGAGCGCTTCCGTGATCTTCGGGATGACGTCGCCGAAGGCCGAGTCCTCGATGCCCGAACCGCGGGCCTGGACATGGGGGCCGCCGGTGATCTTGCCCGTGGACGAGTCCATCACCACGAAGACCGAGATGATGCCCTCGTCTCCGAGGATCTTGCGGTCCTTCAGCGCCGGCTCGCCGATGTCTCCGACCGACAGTCCGTCGACGTAGACGTAACCGGCCTGGACCTTGCCGGAGATCTTGGCCTTGCCCTCGACGAGGTCGACGGCGACGCCGTCCTCGGCGATGACGATGTGGTCGTGCGGGACACCCGTGAGTGCGCCCAGTTCGGCGTTGGCCCGCAGATGGCGCCATTCGCCGTGGACCGGCATCAGGTTCTTCGGGCGGCAGATGTTGTAGAAGTACAGCAGCTCGCCCGCGGACGCGTGACCGGAGACGTGCACCTTGGCGTTGCCCTTGTGGACGACGTTCGCGCCCCAGCGGGTCAGGCCGTTGATCACGCGGTAGACCGCGTTCTCGTTGCCAGGGATCAGCGAGGACGCGAGGATAACCGTGTCGCCCTGGACGATGCGGATCTGGTGATCGCGGTTGGCCATGCGTGACAGGGCGGCCATCGGCTCGCCCTGGGAGCCCGTGCAGACCAGGACGACCTCGTGGTCCGGCAGATCGTCCAGCGCCTTGACGTCCACGACCAGGCCCGGCGGGACCCTCAGGTAGCCCAGGTCCCTGGCGATGCCCATGTTGCGGACCATGGAACGGCCGACGAAGGCGACCCGGCGGCCGTACTCGTGGGCCGCGTCCAGGATCTGCTGGATGCGGTGGACATGGCTGGCGAAGCTCGCCACGATGATCCGCTTGCGGGCGCCCGCGAATACTTGGCGCAGCACGTTGGAGATGTCGCGCTCGTGCGGAGTGAACCCCGGGACCTCGGCGTTCGTCGAGTCGGCGAGCAGGAGGTCGATGCCTTCCTCGCTCAGCCGGGCGAACGCGTGGAGATCCGTCAGCCGGTTGTCCAGCGGCAGCTGGTCCATCTTGAAGTCGCCCGTGTGGACCACCATGCCGGCGGGGGTGCGGATGGCGACCGCGAGGGCGTCCGGGATGGAGTGGTTGACCGCGATGAACTCGCAGTCGAAGGGGCCGACGCGCTCGCGCTGCCCCTCCGCGACCTCCAGCGTGTACGGGCGGATGCGGTGCTCCTGGAGCTTCGCCTCGATCAGGGCGAGGGTCAGCTTGGAGCCGATCAACGGGATGTCGGGCTTCTCCCGCAGCAGGTAGGGGACGCCGCCGATGTGGTCCTCGTGGCCATGGGTGAGGACGATGCCGTCGATGTCGTCCAGGCGGCCGCGGATGGACGAGAAGTCCGGCAGGATCAGATCGATTCCGGGCTGCTCCTCCTCCGGGAAGAGCACTCCGCAGTCGACGATCAGCAGACGGCCTCCGTACTCGAAGACGGTCATGTTCCGGCCGATCTCCCCGAGGCCACCGAGGGGGGTGACCCGGAGGCCGCCCTCGGGGAGCTTCGGCGGCGGGCCGAGTTCAGGATGCGGATGACTCAAAAGACCCTCCTCACCATGCGCGCCACGTACCTGTAGGGCACGTGGCGCGTATGACGTTCGTGCAAAAGCAGTTGTCGATGTGGGGTGCAGGCACTTGGTCCTGCCTATTCAGTTGTGAAGTCCTTGTCAGAGCTGTACCCCGCCGGCGGCAAGATCGATCTTGAGCTGGGCGGTCTCCTCGGGGGAGAGTTCGACCATGGGCGGGCGCAGCGGCCCGGCGGGCAGGCCCTGGAGGGCGAGGGCGGCCTTGGTGGTCATCACGCCCTGGGTGCGGAACATGCCGGTGAAGACCGGGAGCAGCTTCTGGTGGATCTCCAGCGCCTTCTGTACGTCACCGCTGACGTAGGCCTCGGCCATGGTGCGCAGCTCGGGCGTGACGACATGGCCGACGACGGAGACGAAGCCGACCGCGCCCACGGACAGCAGGGGCAGGTTGAGCATGTCGTCGCCGGAGTACCAGGCGAGGCCGGACTGGGCGATGGCCCAGCTGGCGCGGCCGAGATCGCCCTTGGCGTCCTTGTTGGCGACGATCCGCGGATGCTCGGCGAGCCGGACGATGGTCTCGGTGTTGATCGGGACGCCGCTGCGGCCGGGGATGTCATAGAGCATCACCGGCAGGTCGGTGGCGTCGGCGATGGCCTTGAAGTGCCGGTAGAGGCCGTCCTGAGGGGGCTTGTTGTAGTACGGCGTGACCGTCAGCAGACCGTGCGCGCCGGCCTTCTGTGCCGCGCGCGCCAGTTCGATGCTGTGGTGGGTGTCGTTCGTGCCGACGCCGGCCACGATGTGGGCCCGGTCGCCGACCGCCTCCAGCACGGCTCGTACGAGGTCCGATTTCTCCGCGTCGCTGGTGGTGGGGGACTCACCCGTGGTGCCGTTGATGATCAGGCCGTCGTTGCCTGCGTCCACCAGGTGGGTGGCGAGCCGCTGAGCGCCGTCGAGGTCAAGTGCGCCGTCCGCCGTGAAGGGCGTGACCATGGCGGTGAGGATCCGCCCGAAGGGGATCTGCGGAGTGGAGGTCGGAGCCATGGACAACACGCTACTCGCTGCTTCGATCGTGGTCTGCCCTAGGGGGGTCGGCAAAAGTCCTGACAAAGGTGGAGCCCGGTACTGCCTGCTCGGGGGTTCAAGCAGTACCGGGTCCGTTTGATCAGGCTAGATGAACTTCGCGAAATGCCGCAATACGGACACTTCGCTCGGCTGACCCGTACATCTGTACCCGGCCCTTCCCTGCCCGACCGGGACGCGCGTGTGCTTACGGCGCGACGCGGCCGTTCGCGTTGAACGCGGCGTACGTGAGCGGCATGAGCCTGGCCCACTCGGCCTCCATCCTCTCGCCGACCATCTCGATCTCCCGCTGCGGAAAGGAGGGCACCTTGGCCAGCTCGTGCTGGGTGCGCAGGCCGAGGAAGTGCATCAGCGAGCGCGCGTTGCAGGTGGCGTACATCGAGGAGAACAGACCGACCGGGATGACCGAGCGGGCGACCTCACGGGCGACGCCGGCGGCGAGCATCTCCTTGTAACGCTCGTACGCATGGATGTACGAATCCTGCATCGCGCGCTCCATGATCGCGTGCTGCGTGTCGGTGCCCGCTACGAACTCGTACTTGCCCGGACGTCCCTGCTGGACGAGTTTGCGGTCCTCACCGGGGACGTAGAAGACGGGCTGGAGTTCTCGGTACCGGCCGGACTCCTCGTTGTAGGAGTTGTGGACAACAACGCCATTGGCCAGGAAGTTGTGCCAGGGACCCTCCACCGTGAGGTCGTACGTCATCTCCTCGCCGTCGTCCACGATGGACACGATCGGATCCGGAACAGCCACGGCGATCTTTCCGCCGCGACGTGCCAGCTTCTGCTCCTCGGCGCTCTTGGCTGCATGGCACGGCTCACAGGCGGGAGCCAGGTTTCGCTCGTCGAGGGCGCGGGTCAGGTCCTCGGTCACGGGGACGACGTGATCGAGCGCGAGCTGGTCACGCGGGAACGACTCTCCACACAGGTGACAGGTGTCGGTCTCGCCGATCAGGCGGTCACGCTGCATCGAGGTCCAGACGCCCACGCCACGACGGAGGCTGGGCGGAACGAGCCTCTCCGAGGGCCGTGGCGCCGTCCCGGCGCCCATCACCGCATCACCCACGGCCAGCTCTCCGGCCTTCCGCCAGCCTTCCGGGGTGAGCACCGCATGATCGACGGTGCAGCGCAGGACCTTGCCACCGCCAGTGGTGAGCTTGATCAAAGGCTTGATGCCCGACTGGATGACATCGAGGACAGGGGCCCTCCTCGCTGTCAGCGTCTCCTCGTCGTAGCAGCGAACGTGATCGCGCCTGACCGATTCCAGCTTGCGGAGACGGGTGGAGGGGTGCTTCTCGCGGAATTCCGCAACGGCGCAGTCGGCGGCCTCCCGGTTGTCGTAGAGCCCCAGGTAGTGGTTGGTCTCTCCGCGGCGGACCTGCGCCATCCACTTCTCGGCGCGGGCGTGCCAGGTCACACCGCCCGCCGAGTGCGGCAGCCGGTCTTCGACACCGAGGTGCCACAGCTTGTACAGATCCTCGATCGTACGGCGCCGGAGGTTTCCTGCCTCGCTCTCGAGGGTGATCTCCGTGTCGCCGGCGATGCACCAGCCCACCCGGTGCCGCATGAACTCGCGGAAGACGAAGATCGGGGCGCTGATGAAGAAGGTCATCGAGTTGTGCTCGAAGGGGCTGCCGTGCCGGTCCCTCATCAGATAGTTGATCAGGCCCTTGGAGCGCTCCGGGTCCTTCTTCAGCTCGTCCAGGGACTGCTCGCCGGCGGTGGAGACGCGGGCGGCCCACAGCACGTCGGAGTCGGCCGCGCTGTGCTTGACCAACTCGACGGTGACGTCGCTGCGGAAGCTGGGCTTGAGGTCGTCGGCGGGGGTGTCGGTCACGGTGTGGAAGGTCCTTCCCATCACAAGCTCGGGCGCCGCCCACTCTACGGCCCGGCACTGACAACGGGGCGTTCGGTGCCGGTCCGCGACATTCGCCGGCGAAGCCCGTCGAAGTTCTGCGAAATCGGTGATTCAGGGCACCTTTTCGGGCACCCGCTCGTCTGTGCCGGTGACGGCGATTCGTTCGCGTCACCCGGTCTTCAGACAGCTGATCCATCGGACCCTACGAGCCTCAAGAGGAGAAGCACTCCCCATGTCCCGTCGGCGCGAACCCGTACCGTTCGCCTTCCTCTCCGAAGCCGACTCCTTCCGCAGCAATGTCACTCCCCCGCCCCGCCGGCGTGCCTCCGCCGGTGAGACGGCCGGGCGCTGGCTGCTGGGGCTGACCATCGTCGCCGGGCTGGTGGGCTCCCTGGTCATCGGCATGCCCGCCATGTCGCACCAGGCGCCCGCGGCGACACAGCAGTCCGTGGCATCGAACGGCCGCTGACTCTCCCCGTCGCCCGCAGGCGCGACGGGCCACCCCGTCGGCCCCCGAGGGTGGTGAGCGGGGACACGGCTCGATAGCCTCACCGGTCACAGCTCCGTGCACCGAGTGAGGATCAGCCGTGCCCCTGCCCTTCCTGACGGCCGACCGTGCCTCCGACCAGGCGGCGGACGACCTGCCGCTGCCGTACGACGACCGGGACCGCTGGCGCCGCCCCTACCGGCCCGGCCCGTGGCGGGTGGGCACGGCCGCGCTCCTGTTGCTGTTCGCGTCGTATGTGCTCTTCGCGGCGGTCGTCATCGCCCTCACCGGCACCCCGTCGGGCGCGGGCACGGTGTTCGGCGTGGCGTTGGCCGTCATCGCCGGAGCCCTGCGGCTGCTGCGGATGGGCGTCTGGGTGAGCGCGCGCGGGCTGCGCCGAGTGGGTTTCCTCCTCACGCGTGCGGTGCGGTGGCAGCAGATCGTCACGGTGCGCACCGTGCAGCAGCCGGTGCGCTGGCTGGGACTGCCGCGCACGGTGCAGGGTCAGGCGCTGGTCCTCGTACGGCAGGGCGGCGGGCCCGCCGCAGAGACCCTCCTGACCAGCCACAACGCCGACTTCCTGGCCCGCCCCCAGGCCTTCGACCGGGCGGCGGACACGGTGGAGGCGTGGGCGGCGGAGTTCGGGCGGAGCTGACCGTCCCAGGGCCCTGAACGGAAAAGGCCGCCCCCAGACTGCGGGGCGGCCTCTCGGTCGTCTGCGGGCCTGTGGAGGCCTCTGGGGCAGTGGGGCAGAGGGACAGCCGACGGCCTCAGGTCGCGATCGTGCGGCCCTCGTGGAGGGCGATGGCCCGTTGCATCGCCTTGCGGGCGCGGGGCGTGTCGCGGGCGTCGTGGTAGGCGATCGCCAGGCGGAACCACGTGCGCCAGTCGTCCGGGGCCGCCTCCGCCTCCGCCTTGCGCTTGGCGAAGACCTCGTCGGCCGAGTCGCGGTCGATCCGGCCGCTCGGGGTGCGTCGCAGCTCGTCGACGGGCAGGCCGCCCTCCGCCTCCAACTCGGCGGCGAGCCGGTTCGCCTTGCGGACGAACTGGGTGTTCTTCCACAGGAACCACACCCCGATGACCGGCAGGATCAGCACCGCGATGCCGAACGCGACGGTGACGGGGGTGCCGTTCTCGATCAGGAGCACGCCGCGGCTGCCGACCAGGACGAAGTAGAAGACCAGGACGGCGGCCGTGACGGCATAGGTGATCTTCGCGCGCATCGCTGCTGCTTCCCGCTACTTGAGGTCGAGGAAGTGCTCCAGGCCGAAGGTGAGGCCCGGAGTGGTCACGACGCGGCGGGCGCCGAGCAGGATGCCCGGCATGAAGCTGCTGTGGTGCAGCGAGTCGTGGCGGATGGTGAGGGTCTCGCCCTCGCCGCCGAGCAGCACCTCCTGGTGGGCGAGCAGGCCGCGCAGACGTACGGCGTGCACCGGGACGCCGTCGACGTTCGCGCCGCGGGCGCCGTACAGCGCCGTCACCGTGGCGTCGGGCTGCGGGGCGCTGCCCGCCTTCTCGCGGGCGGCGGCGATGAGCTGGGCGGTGCGCGTGGCGGTGCCGCTGGGGGCGTCCACCTTGTTCGGGTGGTGCAGCTCGACGACCTCGACGGACTCGAAGTAGGGGGCGGCCGCCTCGGCGAACTTCATGGTCAGCACTGCGCCGATGGAGAAGTTCGGGGCGATCAGGACGCCCGTCCGAGGCGACTCGGCGAGCCAGCCCTTCAGCCGCGCCAGACGCTCGTCGGTCCAGCCCGTCGTGCCGACCACGGCGTGGATGCCGTGCCGTACGCAGAACTCCAGGTTGCCCATGACGGAGGCCGGAGTGGTCAGCTCCACCGCCACCTGGGCCCCCGTCTCGACGAGGGTCTCCAGCTGGTCGCCGCGGCCGAGGGCGGCCACCAGCTCCATGTCGTCGGCGGCGTCGACGGCCCGTACCGCCTCAGCACCGATCCGGCCCTTGGCGCCGAGGACCGCCACGCGCAGCTTGCTCATCTCTCTTGCTTCCTTACCGGAGTGGTTGACGACCGCAGTGACCGCCAGGCCGTTACGCGACCGCGTCGTGCAGTCGGGACGCCTGCTTGTCCTTGAGCGGGCCGATGACCGACAGCGAGGGCCGCTGTCCCAGGATGTCCTGCGCCACCGATCGGACGTCGTCCGGGGTGACCGCCGCGATCCGGGCCAGCATGTCGTCGACCGACATCTGGTCGCCCCAGCACAGCTCGCTCTTGCCGATACGGTTCATCAGCGCGCCCGTGTCCTCGAGCCCGAGGACGGTGGAACCGCGGAGCTGGCCGATGGCGCGGGCGATCTCGTCGTCCGACAGGCCGTTCCGCGCGACGTGGTCCAGCTCGTCGCGGCAGATCTTGAGCACGTCGTGCACCTGGCTCGGCCTGCAGCCCGCGTACACGCCGAAGAGGCCGCAGTCGGCGAAGCCGGACGTGTACGAGTACACGCTGTAGGCCAGGCCCCGCTTCTCCCGGACCTCCTGGAACAGGCGGGACGACATGCCTCCCCCGAGCGCGGTGTTCAGCACGCCGAGGGCCCAGCGGCGGTCGTCGGTGCGGGCCAGGCCCGGCATGCCGAGGACGACGTGCGCCTGCTCCGTCTTGCGGGCCAGCAGCTCCACGCGCCCGGCGGTGCGGATGGCGCGGCGGCCGGCGCGCGGGCCGATGGGCGACGCGTCCCCCCGCGTGAGGGCGCCCGCCTCCTCGAAGGCCGCCCGCACCTGGCGTACGACCTTCTGGTGGTCGACGTTGCCGGCGCAGGCGACCACCAGGTGCGTGGGGTCGTAGTGCTTCCTGTAGAAGCGGCGGATGCGGTCGGCGGTCAGCGCGTTGACGGTGTCGACCGTGCCGAGGACCGGGCGGCCGAGCGCGTTGTCGCCGAACATCGTGTGCGCGAAGAGGTCGTGCACGCAGTCGCCCGGGTCGTCCTCCGTCATCGCGATCTCCTCGAGGATCGCGCCACGCTCGACGTCGACGTCCTCCTCCAGGATGAGCGAGCCGGTGAGCATGTCGCAGACGACGTCGATGGCGAGCGGCAGGTCGGTGTCGAGCACGCGCGCGTAGTAGCACGTGTACTCCTTCGCCGTGAACGCGTTCATCTCGCCACCGACAGCGTCGATGGCGGAGGAGATGTCCAGGGCGGACCTGCGGGACGTGCCCTTGAAGAGCAGGTGCTCCAGGTAGTGAGTGGCGCCGTTCAGCGCGGGCGTCTCGTCGCGTGAGCCGACGTGCGCCCAGATGCCGAAGGTGGCGGAGCGGACGGAGGGCAGCGTCTCGGTGACGACGCGCAGACCGCCCGGGAGGGTGGTTCTGCGGACCGTGCCGATGCCGCCCGCGCCTTTGATCAGGGTTTGGGTACGGGCGACGGCCCGCGCCTCCGAAGAGGTGCGGGCCGTCGCCTTGAAGCCACGGGACGTCACTTGTCGGTGTCGTCCTTCGCCTCGTCGGCCTCGTCGCCCTCGCCCTCGATCACCGGAATGAGGGAGAGCTTGCCGCGGGAGTCGATCTCGGCGATCTCGACCTGGACCTTCTGGCCCACGCCGAGGACGTCCTCGACGTTCTCCACGCGCTTGCCACCGGCGAGCTTGCGGATCTGCGAGATGTGCAGCAGACCGTCCTTGCCCGGCAGCAGCGACACGAACGCGCCGAAGGTGGTCGTCTTCACGACCGTACCCAGGTAGCGCTCGCCGACCTCCGGCATGGTCGGGTTGGCGATGCCGTTGATCGTGGCGCGGGCGGCCTCGGCGGACGGGCCGTCGGCGGCACCGATGTAGATCGTGCCGTCGTCCTCGATCGTGATCTCGGCGCCGGTGTCCTCCTGGATCTGGTTGATCATCTTGCCCTTGGGGCCGATGACCTCGCCGATCTTGTCGACCGGGATCTTGACGGTGATGATCCGCGGGGCGTGCGGGGACATCTCGTCGGGCCGGTCGATGGCCTCCATCATCACGTCGAGGATGTGCAGGCGGGCGTCACGGGCCTGCTTCAGGGCCGCGGCCAGCACGGAGGCCGGGATGCCGTCCAGCTTGGTGTCGAGCTGGAGGGCGGTCACGAACTCCTTCGTACCGGCGACCTTGAAGTCCATGTCGCCGAAGGCGTCCTCGGCGCCGAGGATGTCGGTCAGCGTCACGTAGTGCGTCTCGCCGTCGATCTCCTGGGAGATCAGACCCATGGCGATACCGGCGACCGGGGCCTTCAGCGGCACACCGGCGTTCAGCAGCGACATGGTGGAGGCGCAGACCGAACCCATGGACGTCGAGCCGTTGGAGCCGAGGGCCTCGGACACCTGGCGGATCGCGTACGGGAACTCCTCGCGCGCGGGCAGCACCGGCACGAGCGCGCGCTCGGCGAGGGCGCCGTGGCCGATCTCGCGGCGCTTCGGGGAGCCGACGCGGCCGGTCTCACCGGTGGAGTACGGCGGGAAGTTGTAGTTGTGCATGTAGCGCTTGCGGGTCACCGGGGAGAGGGTGTCCAGCTGCTGCTCCATGCGGAGCATGTTGAGGGTGGTGACGCCCAGGATCTGGGTCTCGCCACGCTCGAACAGCGCGGAGCCGTGCACCCGCGGGATGGCCTCGACTTCGGCGGCCAGGGTGCGGATGTCGGTGACACCGCGGCCGTCGATACGCTTCTTCTCCTTGATGACGCGCTCACGGACCAGGGCCTTGGTCAGCGAGCGGTACGCGGCGGAGATCTCCTTCTCGCGGCCCTCGAACTCCGGCAGGAGCTTCTCGGCGGCGAGCTGCTTGACGCGGTCCAGCTCCGACTCGCGCTCCTGCTTGCCGGCGATGGTGAGCGCCTGGGCGAGCTCGGGGCGGACGGCGGCCGTCAGGGCCTCGAAGACGTCTTCCTGGTAGTCCAGGAAGATCGGGAACTCGGCGGTCGGCTTGGCGGCCTTGGACGCGAGGTCGGCCTGGGCCCGGCACAGGACCTTGATGAAGGGCTTCGCGGCCTCCAGACCGGCGGCGACGACCTCCTCGGTGGGTGCCTCGGCGCCGCCCTCGACCAGCTTGATGGTCTTCTCGGTGGCCTCGGCCTCGACCATCATGATCGCGACGTCGCCGTCCTCCAGGACTCGGCCGGCGACCACCATGTCGAAGACGGCGTCCTCGAGCTCGGTGTGCGTCGGGAACGCGACCCACTGGCCGCGGATCAGCGCGACGCGGACGCCGCCGATCGGACCGGAGAAGGGCAGACCGGCCAGCTGCGTGGAAGCGGACGCGGCGTTGATCGCCACGACGTCGTACAGGTGGTCGGGGTTGAGCGCCATGATCGTGGCGACGACCTGGATCTCGTTGCGCAGGCCCTTCTTGAAGGACGGGCGCAGCGGGCGGTCGATGAGCCGGCAGGTGAGGATCGCGTCCTCGGAAGGACGGCCCTCACGGCGGAAGAAGGAACCGGGGATCTTCCCGGCCGCGTACATCCGCTCCTCGACGTCCACCGTCAGCGGGAAGAAGTCGAGCTGGTCCTTGGGGTTCTTGGAGGCGGTGGTGGCCGACAGCACCATGGTGTCGTCGTCCAGGTACGCCACGGCGGAACCGGCGGCCTGCTTGGCCAGGCGGCCCGTCTCGAAGCGGATGGTGCGGGTGCCGAAGGAGCCGTTGTCGATGACGGCCTCGGCGTAGTGGGTCTCGTTCTCCACTAGCGTTTTCTCCTCGTCTTCGTCCCCGGCTGCCCGTGTGGCAGGGGGACGGTGGCGGAGAAGCGCTCCGTCTGGTGCGGGCCGGTCTTCGATCGAAGCACCCGGGGTCTCTTCCCCGGGGGCCACTACCGAGGACCGGCGGCGGCGAGGTGCGCTCCTCCTCGTTCGGTGTGTGCGGTGCCGCCTGGTGCTTCCAGGTACCCCTCACACGGTGTCCTACGTCTTGCGTTGTGCTACCACACTACAAAGCGGTGGTGACAGTCCGCACGTACAGCAAAGGGAGCGGCCCCCTTTCGTACGGGAACCGCTCCCTTCACGGCGTCTTACTTGGCGCCCGCCGCACCGCGGCGGATGCCCAGGCGGTCGACCAGCGTACGGAA
The DNA here is from genome assembly GCF_040682835.1 of Streptomyces sp. NPDC051104. NCBI lineage: Bacteria > Bacillati > Actinomycetota > Actinomycetes > Kitasatosporales > Streptomycetaceae > Streptomyces > Streptomyces sp. NPDC051104. The sequence continues at coordinate 11,467 of NZ_JBFBBS010000044.1, forward strand.
GCGCTGGATGTCCTTCTTCGCCAGGTACTGCAGCAGGCGACGGCGCTGACCGACCAGGATCAGCAGACCACGACGGGAGTGGTGGTCGTGCTTGTGGGTCTTGAGGTGCTCGGTCAGGTCGGAGATCCGACGGGACAGCAGAGCGACCTGGACCTCGGGGGAGCCGGTGTCACCCTCCTTGGTACCGAATTCGGCGACGATCTGCTTCTTCGTAGCGGCGTCGAGCGACACGCGTACTCCTCGTAGTCTTCTTCAGCTGCCACCGAGTGCCCCTGGTCTTCTTCTCAGGGGAGCTTCCACGACTCGGGAGGCGAGGATCCGCTGGGCGCGTCCTCCAGGGGGAACCGGAGGCGCGTACACATACGGCCGTCACACAGCGTACCAGCCGGGCAGGGGTGTCCCGGCCCGGGCACCGGCGGGGGCAGGGGCCGGGGCCGGCCAGGGCTCGCAGGCCGCCGGTTCGCCGGCCGCTGGATCACGACAGCCGGAAGCCGAAGGGCGTGGGCGGCGAGGCCGACGACGAGGATCGTCGGCACGATGACGTGGTTGCCGCACTTCCTGTGGCCCGGAGTGCGGCAGAGGGCGACTCTCTCGAGGGGCCCGGTCGGCTCGGCGATCCGGCGCGGCGGCCGAGCGCCGCCGGCCGCCGAGCTGACATCAGACGCCGCCGCGGACCTTGCTGTAGACGTCGAGGACGGCCAGGCAGACCGGGACCAGGGAGAGCAGCACCAGGGAGTCCGCGAGGTCCAGCATGCGGCCCCAGAAGGGGGAGAGCCCCTTCTGCGGCACGATCAGGGCGATCGCGATCAGCAGCAGCACACCGGCCGCGACCGAGGCGCCGAGCCACAGGGTCCTGATGTCGACGGGGCCGGAGTTGCCCTTGAGCAGTTCGAGGACGATCCCGGCCGGGGGCGAGATCGCGAGGCCGAGCACGAGCAGACCCAGGGTGACGACACCGGCCACGAACAGGCACGTCACCTGGGCGGTGTACCGGAACAGGCGCGCCCGCATCATCGCGGCGAGACCGGTGCACAAGGCCAGCAGCTGGGCCCAGCCGCTGTCGCTGAAGCCGAGCACCGCGCCACCCGCGCCGATGATCACGGCCGCGCAGCCGCCGACCAGCCCGAGCAGCAGTTCGTGGCCCCGGCTGGTCTGGGCGACGATGCGCTGCACGTCGACGGCCTCGAGGTCGCCCTCCCGGCCCTCACGACGGGCCCTGGCCAGGTCCTCCGGGTTGCGGAAACCGATCGGCAGCTTGGCGAAGCGGGCCGACCATCCGGGCAGGAAGCCGACGACCGCCAGCGCCACGACCGAGGTGCCGGCGGCGATCTCGCGCGGCTCCGCCTCGGTGAGCACACCGCAGAACACGGCGAGCGTGCCGATCGCGGCGGCCAGCGCTGCGGCCACGAACGGGGCGTCTCCCTGCGGCAGCAGCATGATCAGCACGACCGAGAAGACCAGTACGGCCACGCAGCCGACGAGGAACTGGATCCTGCCGGGGCCGTGACCCGCGTCCTGGGGGATGACGCCGGAGCCGGCGATGAGCGCGTGCGGAAGCGCCGAGACGCCGAGCGCGACGGCGGAACCGCGGTCGTCGTACACCCGGGCCCGCACGCCCGCGAGCACCGTCAGGGCCAGTGCGACAACCCCGGCGAGGATGCCCTGAAGGCCGTGCATGTCGTGCCGGATCGGGTCCGCGAACCAGAACACGAAGCCGAGCATGATCAGCAGCAGCGATCCGGCGACGAGACCGGCCACCCGCATCAGGTTGTCGTTCCAGCTGCGGATGTCCTGCTTGACCGCGGCGGCGATCGCGTCCACCACGTCGTCGTGGACGGCCGGCGGCAGCGAGTCGGCGAAGGTCCGCAGCAGCAGCACTTCGCCGTCCCTGACCCGGTGCTCGAGCAACGAACGGCTCGCGTCGAGGACTTGGCCCTCGCGGCGTACCAGGTGGTAGCCGGCGGGACCGGTGTCCGGTTGGACCAGCCCCGAGAGCCTGACGATCTCGGGAAAGAGGTCCTGGATCGGCAGGTCCTCCGGCAGCGCGACATCGACACGGCTGTCCGGCGCTGCGATGGTGATTCGGCAGAAACCCGTCGAAGTCCCCGTGCTCACCTGGTTGTTCCCCCTGTTGGACAAGGCTTCCTCACGCCGCTGCTACGGCGCGGAGCGCCACCATATCCGTTGCGGTGTGCGGCGCAGGGCCCGCCCACCCCTTTTCCCCCAGGACCCCCTCGGCATCTCCATCCTCCTGCCTCCCTTGCGCACTTGGCTCATCAGTAGGATCGACGCCTGCGCGAACGACGCCTGCGCGAACGAGAACATGTCGCGGTACACGGGGGCGTCGGTGCCAAGACGTATCAATCGCGAAGGATGAGTGCATCGGTGAGCGTCGTCATCATCAAACGACCGCCGCGGATAGCGCCCCCGGTCGTCCCGGACGGCGAGGTCAGACTCGAGACGCCGCCCGAGATCCCCCGTGAGGGCGAAGAAAGCATGCTGATGACCCTGCTGCCCATGATGGGCATGCTGGGTTCCGTCGGCTTCTTCTTCATGCCCGGCCTCCCCTCCTACATGAGGGTGGTCGGCGGGCTGATGCTGGCCTCGACCCTGGCCATGGCGATCGCCCAGTTCGCCAAGTCCCGGCAGGGCGGCGGCGGTGCCGGGATGGCCCAGGACCGGCGTGACTACTTCCGCTATCTCGAACAGGTCCGCAAGGACGTCCACAAGACCGCCGACCTGCAGCGCCGCAGTCAGCTGTTCCAGCATCCCGACCCGGAGCAGCTGTGGGCGGTGGCTGCCGACGGCAAGCGCCTGTGGGAGCGGCGCCCGACCGACGCGGACTTCGCATCCGTACGGATCGGCATCGGCACCCAGCAGCTGAACACCCCGCTCGTCGCCCCGGAGACCGCGCCCAAGGAGGAGCTGGAGCCGCTGACCGCGGCGGCCATGAAGGCCTTCCTCGACGCGCACGGCAGTCTGTCCGACCTGCCCGTGTCCGTCTCGCTGCGCGCCTTCTACCACGTGACGCTGTGCGGGGACACCGACACGGTGTACGGCAACGCCCGCGCGGCCCTGGCCCAGCTGGCGACGCTGCACTCGCCGGAGGACCTGATGGTCGCCGTGGTGGCGCACCCCTCCGCGGCGGCGGACTGGGACTGGATCAAGTGGCTGCCGCACAGCCAGCACCCGAAGGCCAAGGACGGTGCGGGCTCGGCCCGGCTCCTCTTCGACGACCTCGGGGAACTGGAGGAGGCGCTGGCGGACCAGCTGGACGACAGGCCCCGCTGGAACCCGGACGCGAACCCCGTCTACGACCAGCCGCACCTGATCGTGGTCCTCGACGGCGGCACCGTGCCGCCGGACTCCGAACTCGCCAGCAGCGAAGGGCTCCAGGGCGTCACCTTCCTCGAAATCGCTCCGGGCGAGCTGGAGGAGGACCTGCGCGCGGGCCTGACGGTCCATGTGAAGCCCGGCAGGATGCGGCTGTTCGTCGGCCACGAGTCCGCGTACTCCGGCAAGCCCGACGCGCTGAACGACGCGCAGGCCGAGTCGCTGGCCCGGCAGCTCGCCCCGTTCCGGGTCGGCTCGGCGGAGGAGGGCGAACCCCTCCTGTCGAATCTGGACTTCACCGACCTGATGGGCATCGGCGACGCGGGGTCCGTCGACGTCTCGCGCACCTGGCGTCCGCGCACGCTGCACGAGCGGCTGCGGGTGCCGATCGGTGTCGGCGAGAACGGCGAGCCGGTCATGCTCGACCTCAAGGAGGCATCGCAGGAGGGCATGGGCCCGCACGGCCTGTGCGTCGGCGCGACCGGCTCCGGCAAGTCGGAGCTGCTGCGCACGCTGGTGCTCGGTCTTGCGGTGACGCACTCCTCGGAGACGCTGAACTTCATCCTCGCGGACTTCAAGGGCGGTGCGACGTTCGCGGGTATGGCGGACATGCCGCACACCGCGGCCGTCATCACCAACCTCGCGGACGACCTCACGCTCGTCGACCGTATGCGCGACGCCATCACGGGTGAGATGCAGCGCCGCCAGGAGCTGCTGCGCACGGCGGGCAACTACGCCAATCTGCACGACTACGAGAAGGCCCGGGCGGCGGGCGCCGCTCTCGAGCCGATGGCCTCACTGGTGATCGTGCTCGACGAGTTCTCCGAGCTCCTCACCGCCAAGCCGGACTTCATCGACATGTTCATCCAGATCGGCCGTATCGGCCGTTCACTGGGTGTGCACCTGCTGCTGGCGTCGCAGCGCCTGGAGGAGGGCAAGCTGCGCGGACTGGACACCTATCTGTCGTACCGGATCGGTCTGCGCACCTTCTCGGCCGCCGAGTCCCGTACGGCGATCGGCGTCCCCGACGCCTACCACCTGCCGTCGATCCCCGGCTCCGGCTATCTGCGCTACGACACCGACACCATGGTCCGCTTCAAGGCCGCGTACGTGTCGGGGCCTTACCACGGCGAGGGCCCGTCCCGGGTGAACCGCTCCACCCAGCTGCGGCCCGCGCTGTTCACGGCCGGGCACGTGGCGCTGCCCCCTCAGCCGGTGGTCGAGGAACCGGACGCCGACGACAGGGTGGACGACGCGCTCGCCGACACCGTCCTGGACGTCATCGTGGGCAGGATGGTCAACCAGGGACCGCCGGCCCATCAGGTGTGGCTGCCCCCGCTCGACGAGGCTCCTTCGCTGGAGCAGCTCCTCCCCCAGCTCGCCGTCACTCCGGAGCGCGGCCTGACCGCGCCCGAGTACACGGCGCTCGGCCGGCTCAACGTGCCGGTCGGCCTGGTGGACAAGCCGTTCGAGCAGCGGCGCGACGTGCTGTACCGGGACTTCTCCGGCGGTGCGGGCCACGGTCTGTTCGTCGGCGGCCCGCAGTCCGGCAAGTCGACTCTGCTGCGCACGCTCATCTCGTCGTTCGCCCTCACCCACACGCCCACCGAGGTGCAGTTCTACTGCCTGGACTTCGGCGGCGGCGGCCTGATCTCGATGGAGGAGCTGGCACACGTCGGCGGGGTCGCCAACCGGCTCGACGCCGAGAAGGTGCGCCGTACGGTCAGCGAGGTCGAGGGCATCCTGAACGCGCGCGAGGAGTACTTCCGCGCGAACAACATCGACTCGATCCAGACGTACCGGCAGCGCAGGGCCGCGGGTCTGCTCCCCGACCAGCCCTGGGGGGACGTCTTCCTCGTCATCGACGGCTGGGCGTCCTTCAAGACGGACTACGAGCTGCTCGAGGCGACCGTCACGGACATCGCGACGCGCGGTCTCGGCTTCGGTGTGCACGTCATCCTGACGGCGAGCCGCTACACCGAGGTGCGGCCCGCGCTCAAGGACATGCTGCAGAACCGCATCGAGCTGCGGCTGGGTGACCCGACCGAGTCGGAGATCGACCGCAAGGTCGCGCAGAACGTCCCCGCCACCGTGCCGGGCCGCGGTCTGAGCCTGGACAAGCTGCACTTCATGACGGCGCTGCCGCGGGTCGACGGCTCCTCGGTGACGGAGGACCTGGCGGAGGCGACGCAGATCCTCGTCCGGGGCGTCAACGACAACTGGCAGGGCAGCCACGCGCCGGCGGTGCGGCTGCTGCCGACGATGCTGCCGGCGGACCGGCTGCCCAAGGGGTTCGAGCACCCGGACCGCGGTGTCGCGATCGGCATCGACGAGTCGTCGCTCGCGCCGGTCTTCGTCGACTTCGAGACGGATCCGCACTTCATCGTGTTCGGTGAGAGCGAGTCCGGTAAGTCGGCGGTGCTGCGGCTGCTCATCAAGCAGATCACCGAGCGCTACACGCCGGACCGGGCGAAGATCGTCATGGGTGACTACCGGCGCGCCCACCTGGAGGGTGTGCCCGACTCCCACCTGTCGCGGTACTGCGCGTCGGCGCCGGCCCTGGCGGAGACGCTGGAGGGCCTGGCCGGCTCGATGAGCCGTCGTATGCCGGGCCCGGACGTCACGCCCGAGCAGCTGCGCAACCGCAGCTGGTACAGCAGCCCGGACGCGTTCGTCATCATCGACGACTACGACCTGGTGGCGACGGGCATGAACCCGCTGTCCCCGCTCCTGGAGTACCTGCCCTTCGCCCGGGACATCGGTCTGCGCGTCATCATCGCGCGCGCCTCGGGCGGTGCGAGCCGGTCGCTGTACGAGCCGGTGATGCAGCGGATGCGCGAGCTCGGCGCCCAGGGCATCGTGCTCTCCGGCGACCGGACGGAGGGTGCGCTGCTCGGCAACATCACGCCGTCGCAGCTGCCGCCCGGACGCGGCTACTTCCACACGCGGCGGCGCGGTGGACAGCTGATCCAGACGGGTTGGCTGCCGGCTCGGTTCTGAGGCCCGGCTGTCGCAGCCGGAGGGGGCGGTACCCACGCGGGTGCCGCCCCCTCTCGTACGGGCACATCACCCGCTAAGGTGGCGTTGCCAACGAAAGGGCGAGCCACGGGGGGCACTTGTGTCGTCGGACTACATGGACTCCGACCCGACGGTCCTCAAGACCGAGGGCTTCAACATGTTCACGGTCGGCCAGAACTTCGCCAAAGCCGTGAAGAGCCTGCAGGACGGGCTGAACAAGCTGGAGCAGGGTGACACCCCGCCGTGGGGCGACGACGACATCGGCGAGAAGTTCGGCGTCGCCTACGAGGGTCTGCGCGACGGCATGTACCAGTCCATGGGCAGCCTGGCGGAGCGGTTGGCGGGGATGGGGATCGCCTTCACCAAGATGGGCGTGGCCCACGAGCAGAACGAGGCCAACGAGGTGGACATCTGGCGGAAGACGACCGCCGAGTACGACGGGCAGGTGGAGATGCCGACGGGGCCGCACCATCTGCGTCGCCGCCAAGAGGCGTGAGGGACTCCTGGTCGAGAGGTGTGAGGCGTCGCCGAGTTGCTTGACGGCCGTCGTCGAGCCGCTTGGTTCGTCGGCGTCTGTCTGCTCCTTGGTCGGGCTGTCATTGGTTTGCGCAAGTGGCTCTCTCTGAAGCGGATTTGTGACAGCAACCCCCTGAAGCTGCTTGCGGGTGGGTCCGTAAGCTGTGTGTACGGCTGTTCCATTCGCAATCCCCTCTGCTGAGTGAGGGAGTTGTACGGCCGTGTCGGCTGACGGGGGTGCTTTCTGCTGTGTCGATGATGCTGCCGGACGAGCTCGAATGGGTTCTCGAGATGCTCGGCTACCGCTGGCCGACGGCAGACGAGGACAAGCTCAAGGAGTGCGCCGCCCTGTGGCGGAAGTTCGGCGACGACGTCACCGAACTGCACACCGCGGCCAACGCCAGCGCCCGCCAGGTGGTCGCCCACAACGCCGGCGAGTCGATCGACGCGTTCACCAAGGTCTACGCCAAGTTCGACGGCGGCGGCTCCGGAGGCTACCTCGCCAACGCCGCACAGGCCGCCTACATCATCGCGACCGTGCTGGAGGCCTGCGCCTACCTCGTCGAGTTCGCCAAGTGGACGGTGATCGCCCAGCTGATCGCCCTGGCCATCGAGATCGCCGCCGCGCAGGCCGCCGCCCCCTTCACCTTCGGCCTGTCCGAAGTCGGCGCACTGGGCGCCACCCAGGCCACCCGGCTGATCGTGCGCCGCCTCCTCGACGAGCTCAAAGAGGCACTGCTGGAGGCGATCGTCGAGGCGATGAAGGAGCCCGCGATCTCCATGATCGAGGCGATCATCACCGACCTGATCCGCCAGACGGTCAACGTCGGCTTCGGCGCCCAGGAGGGCTACGACCTCGCCACCACCGTCAAGAAGGGCACCGACAGCGCCTGGGACGCCATCAAGCAGACCCCGCAGACCCTCGCCGAGGGCGTGCGCGACAGCCTGGGCGAGAAGGCCGGCCACCGCGCCCACCACGCCATCGACAGCCGTATCGACGGGCATGAGGCATCGGGGAGCGAGGGCCAGGACGGCTCGAGCGACAATGACGGGGGTTCCGACTCGTCGGGCAACGACGGGGACTCGGACTCGTCCTCGAACAACTCCACCGACTCGTCATCCAGCTCCCCGTCCTCCGATTCGTCCTCCTCCGACTCATCCACCGCCGGCTCCCACTCCAGCTCCAACGGCTCCCACTCGTCCGGGCCGGACTCCTCGCCGTCGACACGTTCGGACAGCGGCCCGGGCACGAACATAGGTGGCGGGATATCCGCCGACACCGGCGGCACCCACGTCGGCGCCCCGGATCTGGGTGCGGGCCCCCACTCCGACAGCTCCGGGTCGGACACCGGGCAGAACCCTTCCACCTCCGACATTCCGACCCCGAGGCATACGACGTCGCTGCCGGACTTCGACGACCCCGCACCCAGCGCACCATCGCACAGCGCCTCAAACACCACCAACTCGTCCGCCGCTCCCAGCACGTCCGCCCCCTCCGGCACCAGCGGAGGCTCTTCCCCATCCGGGATCACCTCACCGACACCGCACGCCACACCCAACCACGCCCCCTCCAGCGGTACGGCATCCCCGGCGGAAGGCGGCAACGGCGGCGGCGGAATCGGCACATCGATCGACAGCCTCGCCGCCGGCGTCCCCACCCACTCCACCGCAGCACCCACACCGACCACGACCGATCACTCCCCCGGCGGAACCGGCGTCCGGCCGGACGGCACGTCGGCCATGCCGGCCTCGCCCACACCTCCGTCAACCATGGACAGCGGTCCGGCTCCGCGCTCCAGCGCAAGCGCACCCCACACCACCTCCTCGACGGGGAGCCCCACCAGCCCGACCCTCACCGCCACCCCGGCGAGGAATCCTTCCTCCACCACGCCCAGCACGCCCTCAACAACGGGAACGGGCCCCGCCTCCACTCCGAGCCCTACGACGTCCACGACGACGCCCCGGGCACCGCGCACCTCGCTGCCGGACGGCCGCACAGCCGGTGCGGGCGACGGTCGGACATCGGGTACGAGCGACAGCCGCACGCCCGGCACGACGGACGGCCGCATACCGACCCAGCGCCCCCCTGGCACCGCCCCGGACGGCCGTGCTCCGTCCCGCACCACTCCGGACGACCGCACAGCCCCCCGCACCACCCCCGGCACCACTGCGGGCGACCGCACTCCGCCCCGGAACATGACGGACGAACGCACCACACCGCGCAACACCCCCGGCACCACGCCGGGCGACCGCACCGCGCCCCGCAACACGTCGGACACGACCGCCGCGCGCACACCCGGCCGGGGCCAGAACCCGAGTCCAAACCCGGACCCGGGTACGAGTCCCAACCGGAACCCGTCACCGAACCAGAGCCCGAGCCAGACCTCCTCCCCCTCGTCCGGCGGTGGCCCGGAGCAGACCTCGACGCCGAGCAACAAAACCCCGAACTCCTCGACAGAGCCCGGTTCGACGTCACGGCCCGGTCCCACCCAAACCCCCACTGCCTCCAGCACGCCCGGAACCCAGCCCCAGCCGGGCACTCGTCCCACACCCAACAGGGGGCCCAACCAGCCCGCGGGCACGGCTCCCGGCACCCCTCCGCACCCGCACGCCCCGCAGGAGCCGGCGTCACAGCACGGCAGGTCGAAGACGCCCGAATCCGGGACGAACCCCTCTCACGACCCGCAGCACCACCAGGTGACGCCGGTCCCGATCCACACGGTCCCGCACGCCGCCCCGACCTCACCACCGTCACATGCGACGCATGCCACGCCACCGCCCCCGGGCGCGCCCCACACCCAACCCGGCGCCTCTCAGCAGCACCCGCACCAGGACAGCCTGAACAACATCCGCAACGACCTGAACCACTATCCGGGCGGCCTGACCGAACCACACCCCGACGACCAGCAGGCGCTGGTCAACGCGGTGCCGCACAATCCCGACGGCACCCCGCAACGCTTTCCGGACCCCTTCGGTCACTGGTCCCAACTCCAGAACGACGGTGGTAACCAGGTCCCCGGACGCAGCAACAACTGCGCCGACTGCTCCCGCTCGTTCCTGGAGACCTGGTACGGAAATCCCCAAGTCTCAGCCCCGCGCACCCTCGACGTCGACGAAAACGGCAACCCGGACCCCTGGTCCCCCGAGCACAACGCCAACGCCAACCAGATCCGCTGGGCGGGCGCCTCGCACATCTACGCGGGCACCGGCAGCGACCCCCACACCCCCGCCCGCATCGCGTGGGACCTGCAGCAGGCCGGCCACGGCTCGGCAGCCATCGTCCAGGTCTCCTGGCCCGGCGGAGGCGGCCACGCCTTCAACGCCGTCAACCACCACGGCCACATCATCTGGATCGACACCCAGAGCGGCGAGGTCAGCCACCAGCCTCTCCACATCCCGAACGCGACCGGCGTCTGGCACATCCCCCTGGACGCCAACCGCAACCCCATCCACCCCACCCAGACCGACAACGACACCACCCACCACGATTCGGACACACCCCAGCAGGGGACCGACACTTCCGACCAGGGGCCCGACAACTCCTCCCAGGCGAACGAGGACCACAAGACCCCCGAACCGAACCCGTCACACGGGACTCCGGACAACGCCCCCAGTGAAAACCCGGACCACCCGGAATCCACGCCCACTGCGGGCACGCCATCGCTCACCGACACCGACGGCCACACCAAGGACGGACCGCCCCACGCGGACACACCGAAGTCCGAAGAGCCCTCGAGAGGTCGCGCATCCGACACCGCACATATGCCGGATCCCAACCCACCGCACATCAGCGATGACAGCAGGGATGGAAACGGAAGCGACAGAGACACATCCCAGACGCGGAGCGGCGCACCGACGTCGGACAAGGGCACCCGATCCGACGAGACCGACACGCACGGCCCCCATACCAACGGCACGATCTCTGAGCATCAGACGCCCTCACCGACCGAGCGCTCCGGTGCCCCTGACAAGCACCCTGTCACGGACGAGGCGACGCCTTCGGCACCTCATGCGGCACCGAGCGGCCCGACCACCCACGCTCCACCCGCGCCAGCCGGCGCCCATCAGCAAGCACCTGAAGAACCAGCGGCCGGTTCACCGAACTCGGCAGAGAACAGCCACACCGAGCAACACGACCCGGCCGCCGAGTCGCACCACCCCCTCGACGACCCCAGTCGCACCAACCACCCCCGCCTCACTGAGCCGGAGACCGTCCACTCGACGCATTACGGCATGCTTCCCATGCCCGACCAGCAGAACCTGCGTCAGACGAACGACGTCCGGCAGGTGGGACTGGACCCAGTCCACCAGCAGCTGAACGGCTGGCTGGACCCCGTCCCGAACGACGATGGCAACGGCACCCGGATCCCCCTTGTCGATGCCCTGCGCGAGTGCGCTCCCCCGCGCCCTGACGATCCGGATCACGCCCCCAGGATTCTGCGGCACGAGGACCTCGCCCGCATACTTCCGGGCTTCGACGACATGCATCCCGGGGAACGCGGCGCGGTGGTCGCCTCGCTCGCGCGATTGAGCCTCAACTTCCATGAGTCGCACGCCGTGGGAGCGAGCCCGGAACACACGCCGGGGTATCCCAACCACGCCACAAAAGCCCATGAAAACGCGGGCTGGAACCCAGCGCACCGGCGGGAGGACCCGAACGAGTCCGACGACCCGGACGGCTTGGAAAAGGCGATCCATGAGGCCTTCGGAAAGGCAGGGTTCACCGGGGCGTTGCGAGATTCAGGGGAACACCGCCCCGACTTCACCGGACGGAATTACGCAGCTGTCGAAGTACACGATCCAGCGAGCGGGAAGATCAGTTACGTGGTCGACAGTTCCTATCCGAATCCCGGCGGCGGAGAGAAAGGCAAACATTCAGAGAGGAACATTCTCGACTACCTGGACACCCTAAATGAGGGTCGCCCGGACGGGAAGAAGTACGAACCCCTCAGCATGTACTCGGACCGTGAGCCGTGCGGCCGTGGCCAAGGGTACGCGAACTGCGCGAGGCTACTTTCGGAGAAAATGCCTGGCGTCGACGTCTACTATGGGACCGGATATCGAAAGCAGGCCGAAGTGGTAGACCCTGACGAATCTCCAAAGGGCGGTCACAAGAAGCGGTTCGACATCGATCTGGCCAAGAACATTGTTGCGCTCGGTAAGATCTGGACACGCGCGATGTCGGAAGGCGGCCTGATGGGCACCGGCACAGAGTGACACCGGCAGGGAAGGACTCACCGATGGCGATGACACCCGACAGCAGCCCGTATGACGCCGCAAGCCTACTACGCGAATGGGCGAACGACCCCTCTCCCAAGCGCGGCTTCCTCTTCGTCGACGGCCCCGCCGGCTCCGGAAAGAGTGCGCTCCTTCGTGACTTCGCCGAGGCCACGCCGGACACGGCCCTCATCGATGCCGCAGGTCTCTCCACCGAGGCGGTCCTGGACCGCGTCATGCGATCCCTCGGCGTCTCCTACGGGGATTACCGGGACGCCTATTTTCTCGTGGACTACATGGAAGAGCAGGAGCCGGCCCACTCCCTCGTCCTCGTTTCCAACACGCAGTGGGCCGGACGGACCCGGTCGACGACCGAGCCCCGGCACACCGCGGAACACCTTGCGGGCAACCTGGGACTGGACTTCAGGAAGACCGGCGTCAGATTCGTCATCGAAGTCGACAGCGAAGTACACGATCTCAGCCCCCGCAACGGCTCCCCCCTCAGGGTCGACTCCCGTCCCGCCACGACCCGCGCTCCCTTCGACTCACTCCCGGCCCGGCAGCGCACTGCCATCCTCGCCCTTTCATTGGCCGAGCCGCGCAGAATTCGTTTGGAAGAGTGGAGTGCGCTCTGTTCTCTCCTCGGCGCCGAATTCGACCGCTCAGAACTGCAGTCGATCGCAGATGAGTCGGAGTACATTTCGATCAACGGCGACAGCGATCTGCCCGTGTCGTTCATCCACGAGTCCGACGCGCAAAGGCTACGGAACACCGAGGTGTCCCCCGAGGAGTTCCGCGCCTTCCACAATGCCGTTTTCGACCGGCTGTTCGCAGCCGGCGACGATGACCCGCTCGGGGACTACCTGGCCCGCGCTCTGCCCGCTCACGCAGCCGTGGTCGGCCGCTTCGAGGAGCTTCTCGCCGTTCCCAGCCTCTTCGTCAAGTGCAATCACACTGCTCTGATCGAGGCACTGCCCGTTGCCTTCCCCGATGGCATCCCCGCCGGCTCCTTCGCCGCGGACCTGCATTACCTCGACGCCCTCGGCGTGGCACCCTCCTCGGACGGAGAATGGGTGTCGCTTCTGCATCTCCTGGCAGTGAGCCAAGGCGACGAGGAGCGAGCCGACGCTCTGACAGAACAGGGCGGACCGCTGCCCTGGAAGACTGTGTGGTCCCACTGGCGGGCACCCAGCCGGCTCCGCACCAACCCGCCCCGGAGCGTGGCGGTGGACCAGTTGCACGCCGGGCTCGCCCAGTCCACGGTGACCGGCCTCACCAAGGGCGGCGGGCGGCAAGTCTGGGACGCGGCCACGGGGCAACTCCTCGAGGAGGGCAACCGAGGCGACACCGGCGAGGCGATGCCGGGTGGCACCGCACAGACGGCTGTCTGGCGGGCCGAGCAGTCCTGGAACCTGGCCCGTCTCACACTCGCCGGTGATCCGTCCACAACCCGGCAGGTGCAGGCACCCACGGTGGGGGACGTGATCTGTGTCGGCGATCTGGTGGTACTGGGCGGGAAGCGGGGCATCTACGCCATCGAGCCCAACCTCCACTACACCGACAGTGCTCCGCTCCGCGCCCTGCCCGCCGTCGGCCCACGAGGAAAGATCACACCGCGCCCCTACGACGAGGCCGCCTGCCGCCCCACCCGGGCCCGGGTACTTGAGATCTTCCGCGCCGATACCGTCCCCACTCTGACTGAAGACCAGCTTCCCGCCGGCCTGACACACGAACCGACTCGCCGATTCCTCACCGAGGTCGGCCTCCCCGCCGTCTCCGACTTCTACAGCCTCAACCTCCACAATCTCCTCGTGACCGGCCTGGCGGAGCACCGGTGGGAAGGCGCCCGAGACTTCGGAACGCCCGTCGGTGACGGCCCGTTCTACGAATTGGGCACCTGGATCGGCGGCGTCCTTCTCCTCGACGGACCCACCGGCCGCGTACTGCGTCAGACACGGCCGGGCGCCGTCGACGACAGCAGCCCCGGCGAGCCCCTGGCAGGTTCGTCCCTTGCCTCGTTCGTCGCCATGGTGTGCCTGCAACGGGAGTACATGCTCGCCTACCGCACGTCCGGCGGGCTCGACGGCGAGGATCTGCTCGTTGAACTCACCGCATGGCTCTCCGTCCTCGACCCGGCCGCCGCGGCAACGCAGAACTGGGGACATGTCCTGGACGAGGAGAATTTCTACTATCTGTAACTCCGGGCCAAAAGGGCACCTCCCATGTCACTTTGCACTCGGGGGCGCTCAGCAAGAGGCAGAGCGCTTCCATGTGCAGGTGATCTCCGCCTTGCGGTCCGCGCAGCCGACGTCCGCAGTCCATTGGTACGTACATCGCGCGGCGGCCGGCCACGCCGCCGCGGCCGGAGACTTCGAGTCTCTGCTGGAAGACGCGCCCACTTTGGCAAAGGTCGGCCATCACACCCTGTTCGAGGCATTCGAAGCCGCTCACCACGACCGCCCGATCCCCCCGGCAAGCCTCGCCGCCAACCTCTACTACCTCGCCGAACGTGGTGTCTGGCCCTCTGCACACGGCGAGTGGCTGGCTCTCCTGCATCACTCCCTCCTCAATCGGGGACCGTCGGACAAGGCCTTGGCCGATCGGCTTCTCGCCGCTGTGGACGCCTCCACCTTGCCCTGGCACACCGTGTGGGCACATGGCACTGGTCCCGGGCTCGCCACCACCGAGCGCTTGATCAAGCGGCCAACCGTACGCGCACTGCACGTGGTGCGGGATGAGTCGGGCTCGTTGGCCATTGCCACGGATGGTCAGGGCAACAACGTGGTGCGGCACCTCGACAGCGGAGAGCCCGCTGTCGGCCCTGGTGACGCACCCACGGCACCTGAGTCTGTGGCGGCGGACCAGGGCCCTTCGGGGTGGAGGCCTGCTGGAGCGGCTGAAGGGCACGTCGATCTACCTCGTATGCCGCGTCATGTACGACGTGCCGTTCGTGTTGGTGACCGTGCTGTGATGTCCTCCAGTGACGGGGTCTTCGCCATTGCCATCCTCTCGACGGAGGCGGAAGGCCAGGCAGGCGTCCTGAAGAGAATGTTGCGCACGGCTGCCAGACTTGGGACCGTCGGCCTTCCCGCTGACGCGCTGCGGGCTTCCGCCGAGTGGTTCGAAAACGTATGGGGCGCAACCCGGCTCAAGCGGGTTGCCCAGGACGCTCCGCCCTCGAGCCTCTCCGATGCGGGCGCCCGCCAGTTCTTGACCGAGGTCGGCTTCCCTCATGTCAGCGGCTTCCTGGAGCTTGAAACCCGGGATCTGACCGCTTCCGGTCTGCCGGAGGTTTCCGATTCTCCGGTCAGCCATGGGACCGGATTTCTGCTGGGAACCTGGCGAGGAGCGCAGCTACTGCTCAACGGAACCAGTGGCAAGGTTCTGCAGGACGGATCGTCCGGAATCAGTGATCCCTTGGCCGGGAGTTCGTTGCGACAGTTCGTCACCATGGTCCGGCTCTACTATTGGTGGTTCGCCTCCGACTGGCCCATCGAAGACGCTGAAGCCGACCTGCGGTCGTGGCTCGCTCGCATCGATCCGGACGCCTACGCCGCCCAGTGCTGGCAACGCGTCTTCGAGGACTACAACTTTGCTGATCGCCAGTGAACCGGCCGGACAACGGACTGACGCGGACAAAGGGAAGGCTCCCCGGCGGAATGAACCCTCACCGTACGGCGGCGGCCGTACGGTGAGGGAAACGGGGCGCGATCGGCACCTAAGATCGACGTCGCAGGCGAAGGCGTCCGCGACGGCGGAGGACGGGGACCCATGACCGGCTCGACCGAGGACTACGCACCGCACCCCCATATAGGCGGCCGGACCGCCGCGCTGCGCGCGCTCGCCGCATGGCGCGCGGCCGCGCCCGGAACTCCACGCGTGGTCGCGCTCACCGGCAGCTCCGGCAGCGGTCGTTCGCGGCTGCTCACCGGGTTCCTGATGCTGTGCGAGCCGGACTTCCGCAAGCAGCTGCCGTTGGCCGAGATGGATCCGTCGACGGTGCCGCCTGAGCTGCCGGCCCCGGCTGTGCCGGCCCCCGACGGGCTGACCGCGGCCCAGGTCCTGTGGCTGCTCGCCGACCACCACGAGCTGAGGGCCATCAGCACCGAGGACGTGTACGCCGGGCTGGCCGCGCTCGACGAGCCGGTGACCGTCGTCGTACCCGATGTCGACCGCGCCGGTCCGGTACGCGCCACGGGCGAGCCCGCACGGCTTGTCCGGGAGGTCCTCGCTCCGCTGGCCGCCACCGAGACGGTACGGCTCCTGGCCGAGGTGCCGCGCCCGTTGGCCGCCGAGCTGGCCGCGGGGCTGCCGCCGGGCGTTGTGCGGATCATCGATCTCGACGAGTCGGAGTGGGCCGACCCCGAGGGCCTCGTGCTGCACGCCCAGGCGGCGCTGAACCCCGACTTCGGTGTGCCGGAACTGCCGTTCACCGTCGATCCGGCCGCCCGCCTCGCCCTGGCGGCGGCCGTCGGCCGCCGCGCCGGGACCAGTCCACTGGTCGTCCAACTCGCCGTCAACTGCATCCTGATGGCCCCCGAGGGCTTCGATCCGACCGATGAAAGCCAGTTGCCGACGTCCGTCGGCGAGGCCCTCGACCTGCACGCCGGACGGCTCGGCGCCGACCCGCAGACCCTGCGGCTCATGCTGGCACCGCTCGCCCTGGCCGAGGCCGACGGCATTCCGGTCGATCTGTGGGCGCGGCTGGCGAGCGCGGTCGCCGGACAGGACATGAGCCAGGCACTCGCGGGCGGGATGCTGCTCGCCGCGCCGTTCGTGCAGCCGGAGGAACAAGAGGGGGACGGCGGGCGTACGCTGCTCCGGCTGCTGCACCCGGCCATCGGTGACGAGATCCGCGCCGGCCTGCCGAACGTCCGCGCCGCCCAGTCCCAGATCGCGATGGCACTGCTGGGGGCCGTGCCCGAACAGGACTGGAGCAAGGCCGACCCCTACGTGCGCGACCACATCGCGGGTCACACCCTGGAAGCGGGCCTGCTGCCCCAACTCCTCACGGACCCGGGGCTGTTCGTGCACGCCGACCCGGTACCGCTGCGCGCCGCCATCGAGGCCGTTCCTGTGGAGGCGCTCGGTGCGCCGGCCCGTACGTACCTGCGTACAGCCCCCCTGCTGACCCGCACGCAGGCCCCTGCCGTGCTGCGCGCCGCCCTGCTGGAGACCGCGTTCGTCGAGGACGGCCTGACCGAGTTCGCGGACGCCATACACCGGCTCGGCTTCGAGCTGCCCTGGCGGACCCTGTGGAGCCTGCCGGTCGCCGGTGTGAGTGCCGTGACCGTCGGCAGCCTCCCGAGTCCGGACGGGCCGGCCACTGCTGTCGCTGTCCTCGTCGTACCCCCGGGCACGCCCGGTGCGCGCCCGATCGGAGAGCCCGAGGAGGCGAGCACTTCCGCGATGCTCGTCCGCGGCCTCGTACAACCGGATGACCTCGGCGGCACCGATCGCGCACAGATCCTGCGCCCGTCCGAGGAGGAGCGCACCGCCGCCCAGCTCGGGCTGAGCCGAGGCGCCGACTACCTGCGCGTCTGGGACCGGACGAGGGAGGAGGTCGTGGCCGCCCTGATCTCCGACACGCCCTTCACCGCCGCCGACCTCTCCCCGGACGGCATCCTCCTGGTGGCCACCGAGCGCGGGGTGAAGGCCCTGCGCATCCACCCGACCGACGCGACGCTAGCCTCGTAGTCACACCGCGTCCCCACCCGTAGCCACACCCCGTCCTCACCCGTTGGACCAGCCATCTCGAAGGAGCCTCCCCTTGACCAGCCAGGAGCAGGCGGCCGTACAGGGCGCCAACGCGCCCGAAGACGCCCGTCCGGTCACCGGCCCGGGCAACACCGCCGTCTTCACCTACGTCGATCCGGCGGGCGGCGAGGAGACCACCCTCTTCCGAAACTCGGGCCCGGGCCTGCCGCCCGCCGAGTACCAGTGCTGGGCCGAGCTCCGGCGGATGAACGTACCCGTCGACAATGTCGTCGCCGTCCACACCGACCTGCGTCCCAGCCTGCTCCCGGGCGGCTACACGGCCGAACTCCTCAATGCCTTCCCGAACGCCCAGCTCTCCTGCTCGCAGACCTACGGAGCCCGGCCCGAGGAGCGTGCGCAGGGCGTCGCGGCGCTGGTCGAGCAGGTCGAGATGCTGCACCGAGTGGCCGGCCGGCAGCCGCCGCCCCGCCCGCACCGCCTCCCGGTTCCCGCCCGGGTCGCGCCCGCGGAGCCGATGCGTGACGCGGCCCTCGGCCACCATCTCGAGGAGGTCTTCGGCCAGGAGGGCGTACGGCGCTACGACGCCGACGACGTCGCCGACAGCCCCCTGCCCGACACCACCAAGTCGACGCTCACCGGGGCAGGACTCCCCGCCGACCTTCCCCTCTTCTTCACCGCGGACCGGCCCGACGCCGCTTCGGCCGGCGGCCTGTTCACCGACGTCGCCACGAACCTGCGCGAGCGCCGCAGCCCTGCGGGCGAGGAGAAGATCGGCGCCCTGGCCCACCTGGCCCGGATCGGCTTCGACGGGGTCGCGGTCATCGCGGTGCAGTGCGTGCCCGGGACGACGGAGCCGGATGGCCTCGGCGCCCTGTGGGCCGTGGACCCGGTCACGGCCGAGGCCCGCTACGTGAACGTCTCGGCGGCCGCCTTCGCCCGTTCCCTGGCGCTGCTGGCCACCGTACGGCAGCGGATGCGGGGCCTCGACCCGGTCGCGGCGGGCGCGGAGGTGGCGGCACTGCAGGAGCAGCTGGTGGCCGTCGACGCGTCCGCTCTGGCCAACGCCGACACCTGGTGGTCAGTGATCGTCGAGCAGATGTGGCACGGATTGTTCTGATCGGCCCTCTGGAGACCCCGCCGAGAGAACTGAGAGAACCGAGAGAACAAGGAGAGCACCCGTGACATCGGACAGCCCGGCACCGCCGACCACCGCCGAACAGGCCCTCGACATCGTCCGCAGCCGGTACGCCCAGCCCAAGCTGCCGGACGGCACGCCCGCCCAGCTTCGCGTCGAGGAATTCGACATCGGATACCTGGTGTACGCGGAGTTCCCGCCGGTCACCGACGCCGCCGGCCGGCCTCAGCCCGCTCCGCCCGGCGGCAGCAAGATCGTCGTCTCCAAGGAGACCGGCGAGACGGTCACCGTCCCCAACTTCCCGAACCCGGCGGCCATCGATCTGTACCGCAGACAGCGCCAGTGATCGGTACGGGATCAGTACAGCGAGAAGCCGCCGCTGTGCCGCCCTTGGCCCTTCCTCCTCGACTGCGGGGCCTCGGCGGCCGAGCCCCTCGGCTCGGACTGTCCCGAGGACGGGTCACCGCCCGACAGCGGCTCCCCGTGCCTGATCTGCTCGCGCTCCTCCTCGGAGAGCGACTCCCACTGGCCACGCAGGGACGCCAGGCCTCCGCCCAGGGCGCGCGCCACGGCGGGGTCGTCCAGGGCGTCGCGCAGGGCGAGCCGACCGGAGAGCAACCGCTTCGCCGCGTCCTGCATGTCCTTGCCGACGCCGTCGGTCTCGGACAGCTTGCGCAGGGCGGAGTTCAGCGATCGGATCTGCTCCGGTTCGAGTGCCTCGTCCAGCACCCCGCGGTCCTGCGAAGAGCCGTAAGGGGTCGGTGAGTTCTCGGGGTGCCTGGCCATGTCCGCTTCTCCTCGCTGCCCTCGTTCCTCGGACACCCGAAGTATCTCCCGTAACGGGTGGATGCCATGCTGACCCCCCAATCCGCCGAGAAGGAGAAGGACTTCGTCGTCATGGCTCAGACGCACAGCACGGGAAAGGACAAAGGAACCGACCGCTCCCCGGCCGCCGGTCTCGTCGGCAGGGCCTTCGGCCGCCTCGGGCGCTGGGGCGGTCTGGTCTTCCTGCTCGCCGGCCTCGCCCTGAGCGGGTGGGGGGCGTACGAGGGGGCGTACCTGGCGGGTTGGGCGGGCACGCACGGCACCCTGACGGTGAAGCAGTGCGAGGTGAGCTACCCGAACAACGCCTCGCGGAGCAGCCGTAAGAACCGCCGCCCCGTCCGCTGCGAGGGCACCTTCGTGTCCGACGACGGCAAGAGCAAGGACGCGGCCGCGGCGGTGCAGGTCAGGCACCGGTACACGCAGGGCACCGGGCTGGCGGTGCAGCAGACGGACGCGCCGACGACGGCCACCTCGGGGAACGGCGACTACGTCCAGGGCGGAATGGACCGCGCCTGGCGCTTCTTCGGGGCCTTCTTCGGCGGATGGGTCCTCACCGGCCTCGGCGTCTTCTGCCTGGCCACGGGTTACGCGCCCTTCGGCCCGAGCCGCGTCTCGTACGACGAGGCATGGGAGGCGGCGGGGCGGGGAGTGACGCGTCCGGTCCTGATCGGGATGATCGGCGTGGGCATCGTGGGAGCCGGGGTGTCCTTCCTGGTCAGCTACTTCGTCTGACCGGCCCGGGAGGGGGGGGCCGACTGACCTCGGAGGCTACTCATGGCGATCTTCGGCGGCCTGGCCCATTACGTCTGGGACTACAACACGAGTCCCACGGGCGGCAAGGCGAAGGCGGAGGCTTCGGCGTCCGTGTACTCGGAGGCTCACGACCCGGAGATCGGCGACTGCGTCAAGGTAAAGGACCCTCAGGGCGAGCCGCTTCCTACGGTTGTCGACTGCAACTCCGGCGAGGCGGAGTACAAGTTGGGCGAGATGCTCCCCGGCAAGGACAGGGAGTGCGGGTCGGAGTACGACTACGGCATTCAGTACGCAACGGCCACAAGCTCAGCTACGCGCTGTGCTTCACCAAGGTCTGACTTCGGGTCGCCCCGCCTTTCGGCCGCCGTCCGCAGGAGCCGGCGGCGGCCGGTTCGCGCGACGTGCGCCGGTGACGGTCGTGTATGTCGAAGCAACCGTCATGACCTGCAACGGATTTGTGACAGCGACGTCTGAAGTCGTCCGCGAGTGATTCCGTAAACTTTGCGGACGGCTGTACTCCTGCGTGATCTCCCTTGACCTATGAGGGAGTTGGAGGGCCGTGTCGGCTGACGGGGGTGCTTTCTGCTGTGTCGATGATGCTGCCGGACGAGCTCGAATGGGTTCTCGAGATGCTCGGCTACCGCTGGCCGACGGCAGACGAGGACAAGCTCAAGGAGTGCGCCGCCCTGTGGCGGAAGTTCGGCGACGACGTCACAACACGGGGGCACTGCCGGACTGGCTGGTGACCCGGAGCACGGACCCGCCGAGGCGTCTCTCATGCCACCAAGCCACCACACGCGCGGTCAACTGTGCTGCGGAGAGCGGGTCGGGATCGGAGATCAGCTCGGACATACGACTCCTAGGAGAAGTTCGCTCGACGGCCAACGCGCCCCGCAGCAACCGCGGTTGCTGATGATGCATCGTTGAGGAACGTGATCCACACTCCTGATGACGGGTCAGGCCGACGACCGTACCTCGTCAAACGGCAGGCCAGCTCCGTGGCATCTGCCCCCTCAGCACCCTTCACGCAGCTCGCTCCGGCTGCGACGGCCGTCTCCTGATGTCCCTGATAGCTTGCTGCTTCTGCCAGTTGACTCCATGGGGGAATCATGAGCCAGCCGCCGTTCCAACCACCACCGCAGCCACCGCAGAACCCCTCCAACCCGTACGCCCAGCCCGCCCCGCCGCCGCAGCAGCCGCCTGGATTCGGACCGCCGACTGCCCCTGAGCAGCCCCCGATGCAGCCCGGGCCGCCGGTTCCGGGTCAGCCCCCGATGCAGGCCGGGTTGCCGCCCATTCCTGGCCAGGCTCCGGTGTACGGGGGACCGCCGCCCGTCCCAGGCCGGCCGCCGGTGCAACCGCCCTATCCGACGCAGCCCGGACCACCTTTCCAGGCAGCCACCTTCGGGCAGCAATCGCAGGCAAGCGGCAATCCGGTCGGCGCGGTCCTCTTGGGATTCTTCGTCTCGGTCGTCGTCTCGCTGCTCTACAGCGGTCTCATCCTGGCCACGTACAAGGATCAGTCGACGGCCACGGCGAACACCCTCTACCTGGCCCACGCGCTGCTCAACGGCGCGGTTGTAGGCTCCCTGGTCGGCCTGACGGCTCACCGGAGCAACGGCGCCCGGATCGGTGGGGCCGTCATCGCCGCGCTCGGCGCCTTCTTCGGCTACGCCAACGCCCTCCCGCTGATCTTCGCCTGGGAGCGGTCGCCCATGGCCCTCGGAGACCTGCTGGAGGCCGAGCCCTTCTTCCCGGCCAAGGCCTGGTGGACCAGTGAAGCCCACGGTGGAGTCGACTGGTTCTCCCCGCTCGGCCTCGTGGTCGCCGCGGCCGCCGCCTGGGGTCTTGCCTACGCCGTCGGCAACAGGCGCCGTCCGACGTGACTCGTCGTCGGGTGCCGGGCCGGGCCACCGGGCCACCGGCCCGGCCCGGTGGCCCGGCCCGGTGGCCCGGTGCGGGGCTCCATTCGGTGGCCGGATCCTGCCCGTCCCCGGTCCTCCGGGGCACAGAGCGGTGAGCCTCGCCGGAGTCGGGGTGCACCGGAGCAAGATGGGCAAAAGGCCGGCTACATGGGCGTTCCCGACCGCAAGGGGCACCGGGAGTGTGTGCGCGGATCCTCACGCTGCCAGGGGCGGCCGTACGCGGCTACCTCGGTGAGGCACGTGCAGCGAGTCAGCCGAAGTCGTTCGTGCCGGGCGTGGGGCGGGTGCCGATGGTCTCGTCGTATGTCGGCATGTCGGTGCCGTACTCGTACGAGGTGCGCGGGTCCAGTGGTCCGTCGCCGGATGGGCGGCCCCCCGGGTCGAAGCCCGGGGCGGCGCCCGGGTGCCGGACGGGGTGCTGCTCGCCCCCGCTCGGGCGCAGCACCGCGGGCATCACACCGGGGGTGGCCTGCGTCGCGGTGTCCGCGCCCATCTTCTCGAAGTCCTGGGAGACCCGCTCGTCGTTCCACTCATGGCCGTCTGCCGACGACCTGAGATTGTCACCGCCGGTTTGGATACGGACG
The DNA here is from genome assembly GCF_040682835.1 of Streptomyces sp. NPDC051104. Taxonomy (NCBI): domain Bacteria; kingdom Bacillati; phylum Actinomycetota; class Actinomycetes; order Kitasatosporales; family Streptomycetaceae; genus Streptomyces; species Streptomyces sp. NPDC051104. The sequence continues at coordinate 34,491 of NZ_JBFBBS010000044.1, forward strand.
TGTAGACCGTCGAGCGCGGGCTTCCAGCTGGTGGCGATCTCCGCCAGGGCGGGTCCGATCGACCAGCCGGTGAGTGAGGTACCCGCGGCGCCGGTCTCCTTGACCGCCTTGTCGGCGGGGTCCTTCATGGTCCGGGCTATGCCGTCGCAGGCTCCGGCGGAGGCGCGAAGTTCAGCCGGGTCGACGTCGGTGCGCTGGGACACGTGCGGTTCCTCTCAGTTCCTCTTGGCCGTTCAGAACTGCTGCTGCTTCACGCCGGGCGGGAGCATGCAAGGGGTGCGTACGGCGAAGGAGAGTTCCTGCGGCTCCGTCTTGCCGGAACCGACGGTGTCGGCCGTGACCCGATAGGAGTTCTTCTTGTTGCGAGCGCTGAAGATCATCGATGTATAGGCGTTCTTGAACTCCCGGTATGAGGTGACCTCATACCCCTGTTGGGAGAGTTCCCGGCGCAGCGTCTTCGCGACGCGTGTGTGTTCCGTGACAGGGGCCGGGGAGTAGACGTAGTAGAAGAGGCTGTACCGGCCGTCCTCGGCGACCTCATCGTTCTCCCCGACGCACGCCTCGAAGTGCACCTTGGCCGTCGAGGCGGTGAGCTCGACACCGGTGAGCCGGGCCATGTACTCGGTGTAGTCCTTGGCCCATTTCAGCGCGGCTTCCTTTTCCATGCGGGGCAGCGGGGCATTCCGGTCGTCACTCTGGGACATACAGCCTCCAGTCAGGAGCACGGCCGCGGAGACGGCGAGTACCGTGCGGAGAAGGGAGTTACAGGCCGGGGACGATGTAGGCCTCCGGCGGCTGGTCACCGCCCTCCTTCGGAACCTCCGCGGGCTGCCTGCCCGCGATGACTCTTCCCTGGTTGTCGAGAGAGTCGCTGCCCTTGTCCCAGTAGCCGCTGTGGCCGTGGGTGTCGACTTCGAAATTGTTTCCACCGAAGGCTCCAAGCATCGGGTCGCGGCCGAGGGTGTAGTCGGAGAAGTGGTTGATGACGATGTCGTCCTCCGCCCCGCCGATCCACACGTGTTCCGGATCCATCTGCAGGTCCTGGGCTCTGTCCACGGTCATCCCCGGACTGCCGACCACCACCACGTCGTCCGCTCCCAGACCGGAGTCCCCCGCCGCGCGGCACCGACGACTGTGGAGCCGTAACTGTGTCCGAGGACGGTGGTGTGACTCGGCGATCCGTCGTGTGAGGCGTGCGTGCCTGCCACGAACTGGCGCAGGTCCGGAGCGGCGGCATCGGCCCGGCCGGTCCCGCCGACGCTGTTGAAGTCGGTCGTGGAAGCCTCGGGGGCGTCTTAGCCGAGCCAGGTGATCATCGCCAGGCTCTCGCCTTTGGAGTGCTGCTCCGCCGCCGACTGCAGTCTGTCGATGCGTTCGAGTTGTCCGGGCACGGCGTCCATGTTCGTGTTGGTGCCCGGCACCAGGATTCCGGTGTGCGCGGCGGTGTCCGGGTTGCCCATGGCGATGAGGGCCCGTCCGTCGTCCTTGGAGTCGTAGCCGAGGAGGTACAGCTCCTTGCCCTTGGGCGCGCCGTCCGCCGCGTCGAGCCGCTCGTTGAGCACCAGCATGTTGCTCAGGCGCCTGTTGACCGTCTCCAGGCTGTCGCCCGGGAACCCCTCGGCGTAGTTGCCCTCCTGGGCCAGATCGATCTCCTGGGCGAGGGCTGTGCGATTGGCGTCGTCGCGTGCATCGGTCGGCAGACCATCGGTCGCGCCGATCTCCTTCGGATAGAGCGTGGTGTAGGCCTGACGCTCCTCGGGACTGAGGGCCTTCCACCACTCGGCAGCGGCCTTCGGGTCGTCGTCGGGGATCTGCGGAGGCTGGACGCCCACCGCCTTCATCGCTTTCTTGACGTCCTGGGCGGATTCGGCTGCCGCGTCATGGCTGAGCGGGTCGGTGAGGATGTCACCGTTCAGCTCCGCGAGGGCCTTCGCGCCGTCATTGCTTGCCTTGTGCGCGGCGGTCGGGGCCTCGTCGATGGCCGCACGGTGCTCTCCCATCAGGGCACTGCGGTCCACGATGATCTCCCGCGCGTCGGGGTCCTGGTGTGGCAGGCCGGTGGTCGTCGGATCGCTGACCCATTCGTCGCCGTCGACCTCGAAGCGGTCCTCCTCCGCGCGCCGCACGGCGTTGCGGAGGTCCCTCTGGGCCTGCTCCATCCAGAACTTCGTGGTGTCCAGGACCTCGGCGATGGCCATGGCCTCCGTCTCGACCACACCGATCCGCGATTCGACGTCCTCCAGGTAGAAGAGGGCCGCGTCGGCGTCGTCGCCCTTCCAGGACTGGTGCAGTGGTCCGGTGACCTGCCGACGGTGGCGGTCGGTCAGGGAGTCCATGGTCGTCGACAGATTGCGCCAGACCTTGGCAGCGGCTTCCAGGTCGGAGAAGTCCTGCTTCATCAGCCGGGAGAAGTCGGAAGCCACGTCGGCTCCCGGTCGGCCGGCCCAAGTGCCCTTCAGGGCATGGCACGTCCACCCAAGTGGACATAAGGCAACCCCCGTTGCTACTGCTCACTCATGAGTTCGAGGCGCACAGCCTAGCCGACGACTTCGTCACCGGAGCAATCCCCAACTCCACCTGCTCGTCCACCGTTTCGACCGATGTGGGCCGAAGCGCCCGTACCGTGCCGCCGTATCCGAACGACTTCTTGCTCGGATACGGCGCCGTATCCGAACGGCTTCGTGTTCGGACACACTCACCCGAACCTCAGCGCCGCTCAGACCGCCCTCCCCGGTCGGAGCCATGCACCGGCGCATCCCGCTCGGTACGCTCGCGGTCCAGTTCCGCCTGCTGCCGCGCGTTCCACTCGCCGAACCGGGCGTTGCACTCCTGGCGTTCCGCGTGCGTCTGGTCGTCGACCGCCCGGCGCATCCCGTGGAGCCGCTGGTAGACGGCCTCGGTGCAGCGCGGATCCTGGAAGGCTTCTTTGACGTCGACGCGCCCGCTGAGCATCGCACTCGCCATGTCACGCAGGGCGGGGTCGAGCGATGTCGCGTCGGCGATGGTCCGCAGTGAGCGGCGCAGCCGCAGAGCCTGCTCGGGGTCCCGGGCGATGCCCATGAGTTCCTCGTCCTGGATCTCCCGGTCGGCGGTCATGGGTCGGGCACGTCCTTCCTGACGGGCATGAGGGCGGCGAGGGCGGGGAGTGCGGTGAGCGCGGGGAAAGGCAGCGTCGGCGTCATCCGAACTCGCTTCGAGCCCAGTCGTCCGTGCTCTCCGAGGTGTTCGAGGAGCTGGAGTGCGCCGCGGATGCGGTGGCTACGGCTCTGTTGGACGCCTGCGTGGTGCCCGAGGAGCCGGAACCCTCCGTGGAGACGGTGGCCTCAGCTCCGCTGGACGCCTGCGTCGTATGGGCACCGTGTCCGGCCAGCGTGTCGACACCCCGCTGTACGCGGTCCCCGACCGCCCCGCTGACCTTCTCCGTCGCGCTGTCCACGGCGTTGTCCACGTGCCCGGACACGTCGGTGTAGTCGGCGAAGGTCGAACCCTCGCCCCCGGTGACCTCGTTCTCGAGGCCGTCCACGTACTCGCCGGCCGCCGTCTTGGCGACACCGGCCGTCTCCCCGAGGTCGATGCCGGACCGCGCGTCGAAGTAGGTCTCGATGCTCTGCCGGCCTATGTCCTGCGCCATTCCGATGGCGGCCTCTTTGGCCTTGTCCTTGGCGGCGTCGACCACCTTCTCCTGGACGAACTGCTTGGACTGCTCCTTGATCTGCTGCTTGGCGTACTGCTTGACCTTCTCCTTGGTGATCTTCTCGAGCTGCTCCTTGGCGATCTTCTTGAGAACGTCCATGGAGGCGTGTTCCATTGCCTTGGTGATCGCCTCCATTACCTCCCTCTTGAGCTTGTCGAGCAGCTCCCGGACGATCACGCGCGTGGCCTGCGTCGCGCCCAGCCCGCCGATCTCGGACAGTCCGAAGGTGAACGGGGCCGCCGCCTGCGCCGCGATGATCTCCAAGGCGAGGGCGACGAGCTGCGCGATCACGGACAGCTTTGCCGTGAGGACCGCCACCGCGGCCGCGTCGAAGGCGAGGGCGATCCCCTCGCACGCGGTCTTCGCGTCGGGGATGTACCTGTCCTCGCCGTTCGCGCCGGTGTAGGCGCCCCAGGACTTGCTGAAGCCGTCGACGGCCGTGCCGACATTGGTGGCCACGACGGTGCGGGCGAAGCGTTCGCCCTGCGTCTCGATGTCTTCGAGCGCCTTGCCGAAACTCCGCCAGACCTCGGCGACCTCGTGCAGTGCTTCTTCGTCGGCTTCGGGCCAGCTGTAGCCGAGGAGGTCGAGCACCCAAACGAGCTCGCCGGGCAGTGTGAGCGACATGCCAATAGCCCCGTATTTGATTAGATGTGGCCGGAAATACCGTTCAGCAGGTCGCTGTTCGACGCGTCCGATCCGTCGTAGTCACGTGCCATGTCCTGCAGGTTGTGGCCCAACTGCTGGAGCCGTTTCGCAAGGCTGTCCATCGATGTGAGGATGCCCTCGCGAATCGGCGTGTAGACCTGGCCGAAAAGCTCCCCGAAGTCCGCGTCCTCCCACGGCTCTCCCAACCCTTCGAGGGTGTCCTGAAGCCCTTTGGAGGCTTTCGAGAAATCACCCCCGAGGTCGACGAAGTTCTGCCCCTGCTTCCGGAGCACGGCCGTGTCAACGTCAAAGGTGTCGAACTCCATCGCTCTCCCCCGGACTCCCCGTTGCAACTGTTCGTATTGCACGACAGGCCGATACCTTAGACTCCTCGCGCACGACCCAGCCAGCCCGTCAGTCAAGAGATCGTCAAGTCGCCCGGGGGAACCAACAGTGCTGACAGCACAGCCGCGTTACAGCAGTACAGGGAGCCTGTGGGCGGGAAGACTCCTCGGGTTGGGACTGCTCGTCGTGGCCGCGGTCGTCGCCGCGTTGACCATTCCGGATCTGCGCAGCGAACTCGCCGGCGAGGGCACCGACGGGACCCTCACCGTCTCTTCATGCGAAGCGCACACGAAGACCCACTACGGCACGCACAGGCGTACAACGGAACTCAAGTTCAGCTGCACGGGAACCTGGACCGCAGAACACGGTGGGGCGACCTACCAGGACGTGGCAGTGCAGACTTCGTCGCGTTTCGAGACCGGGACGAAAATCCCCGTTGTACAAGTGGACGACACCTTCGAGCAGCCGCAGGAACGGGATCCCGGAAAAGACGCCGCGATTCTCGCATTCTGCCTCTCCTTGCTGGCATTCGGCAGCTACTGCCTCCTCACCGGCTTCGGCACACGCAACGGCCCCGGGTTCACGGCCTCCTGGCAGAGCCTGCCGGCCGCGACCGTGACCGGACCCGTCCTGGGCGGCATCTTCGCCGTGGGCGTCCTGGCAGCGCTCGTATGCTCACTCGCCCTGTGACGCCCGCATTCCCATCCTGAGGAACCCCCAATGACCCAAGTACACGGGAACGCCGCGACGAATGCCGCCGTATCCGGAGACCGGATGCGCCTCGGCCGCCTCATCGGCGCGGGCCTGATCCTCGTGGGCCTCGTCCTCCTGGCCCTCGGCGCCTTCCTCGGCCCCTACACCTACGCCACGTCCACACCGGGCAAGCTCACCGTCGAGACCTGCACCGTCGACTACAAGTACCGGGGCGCGTCGAGCAGTTCGCGGAAGGAGACCAGGACCAGGTGGTGCTACGGCACCTTCACCGCCGACGACGGCAGCGTCAAGGACCTCAACGCCGAACTCAAGAGCGACGCCCTGTACCAGCGCGGCCACGTCCTCCAGGCCCGCAAGAGCGGCGACACCTCCTACAAGCTGGACCACGGTTGGGTCGGCGCCATCGCCGTCGGCTGCGCATGGTGGTTCGGCGCCCTGATTCCCCTCGCCGTCGGCCTACTCGGCACGGTCACCGGCTTCTCCTCCAGGCAGCCGGCGAGCCAGGCGCTCCTGCGCACCACCGTCATACTGGTCGCGGTGGGCGTTGTCGGGTTCGCCATCAGCCTGCTGGTGACGTTCTTCGCGTGACAGAGGCCCCCCAGCGCGCGACTGTCATCCACCCACCTTTCTGAGGCGGTGCTCCCCGCGCATGCGGGGATGGCCCCTTCTTCTCCGCCGGCCATGCCAACGGTGTTCGCCAGCGAGGCAAGCCGGGTTGTACTGCTCGATCAAGTGGGCTTAGCTCTCCGCCTCATGACCATGACACGGAGAACGATCCTCAAGGCGCTGGCCACGGCCCCGTTCGTCGCAGCCGCCGGCAGCCTGACGGCCCCCACCGTCGCCGAAGCGGCCACCATCGACGCGGGACAGTTCAGCCTCAGCATCCGATCCTCCAACAGTTACGGCGAGTTCGCCGATCTGACCGCCGGCCTGGCGACCAAGCTGACCAAGGTGGACGCGACGACCGTCATCGCCGACACCAACCGCAACGCCACCCACCTCACGAGCGCCCCCAGCACCGTCGAGGCGTTCGCGACCGGATTCGCCTGGGACAGCGCCGACCAGGCGGTGGACTACTGGATCCCGCAAGGCATCACGACCAGCGCCGACGCCTACGGCAACGGGGTCTACCCGGCAGGCGGCAGCAACAGGGTCGTCCTCGTCTCCTGGTACTTCGAGACAGACCCCGACGACGACGGCGTCGACGAGTACGCGCTCGACAAGGGCCTGCGACTGACGTTCGTCGACTACACCACCGCCGGCACGCCGACGTACCGGCACGTCCTTCTGGTCGAGCCGGTCAGAACCGGCACCGGGGAGTACTCCTTCAACCCCATCCGCAAGCACGCCGGCGGCATCATGTGGTATGGCAACCTGCTCTATGTCGTCGACACCTACAAGGGGTTGAGGGTGTTCGACCTGAACACCCTCTTCAAGGTCGCCACCGCTCAAACGGATGTGTGCGGCCTGCACATCGACGGGTCCTACTACGGCTACGGGTACCAGTACGCCCTGCCGCAGAGCCACGCCTACGACAACGCGGGGACGTACCTGCGCTACACCACGATCGGGCTCGACCGGGCCAGCAGCCCCGACAGCCTGGTGGTGAGCGAGTACTCCCTGTCCGGGACCGTCGACTACACCGACGGCACCTGCAACGGCACGGGCCCCGGTACGACCACGCCCAAGGTGGTCCGCTGGAACCTCGACTACACCGATCGGCAGATCGCCTCTCTCACCGCGTCCGAAGCCGTCACCGTCGCCCAGCAGAAGATCCAGGGAGTGGTGTCGCGCAACAGCAAGCACTACCTGTCGACGAGCGCCGGTCCGTCCACGAAGGGTTCGCTGCGCACCTTCAGCTCCGGCGACTCGACCGCGACCACCGTCTGTGACCTGGCCATCGGCTGCGAGGATCTCAGCTACCACAGCAGTGGCGCGTCCGGCTGGGCCTACAACGAGTCCGTCATCTGGAACCTCAGCGAGTACGTCGGCAAACGGTACGTGTACGCGGTCCACGCAGACGGTTCGTAGCCACGTGGCGGCAGCCTGAAGCAATCGCGGTCGCCACCCGGACAGGAAGCAATCGCGGTCGCCACCCGGACAGGAAGCAATCGCGGTCGCCCTCCGGACAGGAAGCAAGCGGGTTCCGCTGAGCGGAGCCCGCGATCAGCTGCTCGATCTCGATCGGCCATCTGCAGCCTGCCGCTTGCAGGCGGCTGCAGAAGTCGACAGGGCTCGCTCGCACCGACCGCTGCCAGCGCGCAGCTGTCTGCCTGGTTCGGCGGAAGCCGCCGCGTCGCGGTCGGGTTCCACTTGCCGCCGCACGATGAAGACCGTCCCCTGACAGCGTCCCGCGCCGGGCTATGTGCTCCGTCCCGGCGCGGGTACCTGGCCCTGGCCGCGGCGAGGTTCAGGGAGATGCCGCTGGCTTGTCCAGTTTCAGCAGCAGCCGGTCGGAAATTAGGTCGTCGTGGGTCTTGTTGCCGTTGTCAGCGAGCGCCCGTGGTCCGCATGCACAAGGACACCGTGTACGTGACAACGAGTGGATAGCCACTCAGAACGGCCTTGGGCGAGCTGGCCGGCGAATCGGTCGGAGGACTGCGGTTGGCACCCTGCAGGGTCAAGACGGTGAGGATCCGACGAATCCTGAATACGCCGGTCGCTCTGCGAGTGGAGTCGCATCATTCACCCAGCAATGGGGATGTTTGCCGCGAACTCGTCCATGCAGGCGGGATGAAGCGCGCCGGAGGCTACCCCTGCTGCCCCCGCCTCGCCGCGTGAAGCACTCCGGATGGGTGGGAGCTCCGGCACCTGCCCCCAGGATGCTTCACAGCTGCCAGCCACGGCTATGATGTCGAGCTGCCGTCCCCTTCTTGCCGGTCCCCCGCTCCCCCTGCCGCTCAGCTTGCTCCCGGTCGATCTCCTTCTGGTACTCGTCCAATTGCCGCTGGCCCTCGGCTTCTGCAGCGCGGCGCTCTTCAGCACTCATCTGCTCGTACGCACGCTTTCCCAGCGTGGCCCTCTCGTGCAGCGCCTCCCGATAGGCTCCCGTCCGCATCGCTTGGCGCAACCCGACCCTGCCGGCCAGCACTTCGCGGGCCATCTCCCGCAAGGTTTCGTCTCCGCTACCCGCGAGCTTCTGCAGCGACTTGCGCAACGCCCGGGCCCGAGCCGGGTCCTTGGCGATGTCAAGGAATTCCTCGTCTCCGACCTCGCGTTCATCCATGCGCACTGCTCCTCACGTGGGGTTCCTGGACAGCGCTAGAGTAGCTGCGGCTGTAGATCGGAAGCATGTTGACGGGGTGAGGAATGACGTTCCAGGTCAAGCCGGACGATCTTGATGGGTTCAGCCGCCAGGTGGAGCGTGCAGCTGAAGACGTGCATCAGGCGCAGGAGTACATCAAGAAGTACGGCGATATGGGTGCAGTCACCGGGCAGGGGCTGTTCCTATGGGCGACCGGCATGCATTCGCAGGCAATGGACGGGGTCAACGACGTGGTCACCCGACTTCATGGCCTCCTGACTGCCAGCGCAAAGGAGCTGTCGAAGTCCGCAGAGTACTACCGCACAACCGATCAGGACCAGGCGTCAAAGCTCGACGCCACGTACCCGCCGAGCAAGCGCTGACGCACCTGGAGACCTTACTCACATGAGTTTCACAGACACTGTCGAACCTGTCGACAACCTTAAAGCACCCAGCCAGCCCGAGGAGTTCTCCAAGGGAATTGTCGGTGACACCGTCAGCACGGTGAGCGATTTCCTCAGTCCCAGCGAATGGGCGCTCTCGACGATTGAGTTCGTCTTCGGCTTCAATCCCTTGGAAGAGGCCATCGCCTGGTTCACCGGTGACTGGGAGTCGTACGTCAAGTGCGGCGAAATGTGGGCGAACACGGGAAAGCTCGCCAAGGACGTAGCAACGAACCTGAAGTCCGGCAACAGAGAGCTGGACGCGACGTGGAACGGCAACGCGGCCGATGCCGCCTACGTCTACTTCAATGAGCTGGCGAAGAAGATCGACTCCCTGGACGGGGACCTGAAGGAGCTTCAGAGCGCCTACAAGGAGGTCGGCCTCGCCGTGGCCAGGGGTGCAGACCTCATCAAGGGCCTGCTTGAACAACTAGCGGATGAGGCAATCATCGCGGAGGTCGAGCTCGCGGCGGGCACACTGCTGGCCGAGACGGGTGTGGGTGCCGTCGTGGGCTATGCGGCTGCTGCTCTGGAAATCGCCGAGATGATCAAGACGTGGGGGCGTATCACCGAAGCCTACAGTGCTGCCCAGCAAGCCGTGGATGTGGCCACGACCGCCAGTGGATTGGTGGTCGGCAGGCTCAGCGTCGCCCTGAAAAGCTTTCCCGAGCCAGGGAAGAGCTATGACAATCCCGCGGTGTAGCCGCCCTCAGCTCAGGAGCCAGGCCAGCAGCGTCAGGAGGAGGCAGACACCAGCACCGGCGAGGCCTCCGCGAACGAACCACCTTCGCACCATGCCGACCCTGGTGCCTGATACCGCCCGGGTGATCAGGGCCACTTGCATCCCGCTGCGGGGGAACATGCCTGTGGCGGCGAACGCCATGCCGAACGCCGCTACGAGCCAGCCGAGGAAGAACAGGGCGATCCACCGGGTCGTCTCACCGAAGCCGACCTTCACGTACCAGCCCCCAGCCTGCTGCACGGAAACCTTGCTACCCGGTTTCACCTTCGCCCGGATGCTCGCCTGATCGTCGACGACCTTGCCGTCGTCGGACCTGAAGGTCCCCCCGCATACCGTGGTGTCACTGGAGCTGCGGCTACCTTGTTTGACCCAACAGCGCTCCACGGTCAGAGTGCCATGGATGCCGACGACGCCGGCCGCGTGGGACGCGTTGTAAAGGCCGACCCCGAAGATCACCAGAGCGAGAACGAAGAACAGTCCCCCGAGAGCACGCCCCATGACGCCACGTTGGGGGAGCGTCGCGATTGGTGCGAGCGGCGTCAATTCCGGCTGCATCACTCCGCGCCCTCTCTCATGTCGTACTTCTCGACCAGCTCACGGTCAAACCTCATGCCGTCCCTCGGCACCGACTTCACACTGCACCGACCGTGTCGCGCTCCCTCATACGGCCCAAGTAAACCAGGACGCTGGCCCCGGTGCGCAGTCCGGGTGTGGCTGCCCGCGTGGAGATGAAGTTCGGGGTCTGACAGACAACCACCAAGTGCTGCGCCTCCGTCAGGAGCTACAGCCGTGGAACTGCACGGGCGATGGCTGAGGGCAAGCACGAAGCCGCTCGGGCGCTTCCTGTCACGCACAGGCATTACGTCGCGCAAGCCGTTGAACCTGCAAGCGGAGTTGGGCTCCGGGGTGCGCGCGCTCCTTGCGGACGATCAGCCGCATCCCCTTCGGCCATCCCTTCAGGCAGTCCCCGCCTATCTCGGCCACCCAGGCGCCGTCGCGGACTTCGCCGCCGGGCTCGACGGCCGGGGTCCAGGCCGATGCCGGGACTTGGAGCACAGCCAGGTGGATGGCGTCGGTGATGGTCATGCCGACCGAGTACGACAGCCACCGGCCCCGGGCCGCGAGCCAGTTGACGAACTCGTGGGTGCCGCCGCCGGAGTCGGTGCGGATCAGTGTGCGGCGCCCGCGCCGGAACCTCTTCGGGAGCTGGGCCAGGGCCAGTTGGGTGGCCGTGACGTGGTCGGCGGCGGTGTTGCTGCCTGCGTTCCCCGCTCTGAGCAGGCCCGCCACCGGCTCACCGGCGCCTCCCGCCCCGTGGTCGACGAACCCCATGATCGGATGGTGGCCGAACGTCCGTTTCCAGGTCGCCGCGGCGTCCTGCTTGTCCGAGTGCGCGATCACCAGCACCCCGTCCAGGTCCACGATCACCTGTCCGCTCTGGTCGGGGGCGGCGTCCCCGGCCAGAGCCCAGACATGTTCGCGGACCTGGGCGCGGGCCCGGCGGATCGCGGTCAGCGCACGCTTCCCGTTGCCGGCGAGCGTGTCGACCAGGCGGGAGACGGTCGGGTCGGAGGCCACCGGTCCGAACACCGCCGGCTCGGCCCGCAGCATGGCGACATCGGACAGGCAGTCCCCGCCCAGCGCCACCGCGAGCGCCACATCGAGCAGGATCTTGCCCGGATCGTGCACCGCCCGCGCCTTGCGCCACGGCGCCAACGCCGCCGATATCGCCGTATCCAGACCGCTCTTACGGACCGTCTCCACCAACAGCACGGCCCCGGCCTGCGAGACCACTCCGCGGCCACCGCCCTCAACACGGACACGGGGGTACGACCCGGTATTCTTCTTCACCTGAGGAGTGCAGCTTTCCTGACGACGAACAGGACCCTAGACAAGTCCCATCGTCCCAGGTCAGAACAATGCCGGTGAGTTAGCACGTCGGTGCAGGTCAGACGCTCGCCGGTTCCGGGTTGGGGTAGAAATATCCCCTGGTAACGTTGTGTAGTTCGTCA